>CALCYJ010000293.1 GCA_937905845.1 uncultured Rhodospirillales bacterium | reverse complement strand
GATCGCCTGAACCAGCCCAGGCGGCCGGCAAACCCGCCGGCCGCGCCTTTTCGAGTAGGACAAGGACATGGGTGCCGCTTTTGGGCACCCCTTCCGCGAAAGAACCACGCATATGGACAGTCAGAACATCCGCATCCGCCTGAAGGCGTTCGATCATCGCGTCCTGGACCAGTCCACGAGCGAGATCGTCAATACCGCCAAACGTACCGGCGCGCGGGTTCGCGGCCCGATTCCGCTGCCGACGAACATCGAGAAGTTCACCGTTCTGCGCTCGCCCCATGTCGATAAGAAGTCGCGGGAGCAGTTCGAGATCCGCACGCACAAGCGGCTTCTCGATATTGTCGATCCGACGCCCCAGACGGTCGATGCGCTGATGAAGCTCGATCTTGCGGCCGGCGTCGATGTCGAGATCAAGCTTTAAGGGATAGGCGCCATGCGATCCGGTCTCATCGCCCAGAAGATGGGTATGACCCGCCTGTTCACGGAGGAAGGGACGCATGTGCCCGTCACCGTGCTCAAGGTGGACAAATGCCAGGTGGTGGCTCAGCGCACCAGGGAGCGCGACGGCTATGACGCTCTCCAGCTCGGTGTCGGCGCCGCCAAGGTGAAGAACACCACCAAGGCCCAGCGCGGCCATTTCGCCAAGGCCGAAGTCGAGCCCAAGCGCAAGCTGGTGGAATTCCGCGTCGACGCCGATGCGCTGCTCGACGTGGGGGCGGAGATCACCGTCGATCATTTCGTTGCCGGCCAGTTCGTCGATGTGGTCGGAACCAGCATCGGCAAGGGTTTCGCCGGGGCCATGAAGCGGCATAATTTCCGCGGCCTGGAAGCGACCCATGGCGTCTCGGTCTCGCATCGCAGCCACGGTTCCACCGGTCAGCGCCAGGATCCGGGCAAGGTCTTCAAGGGCAAGAAGATGGCCGGCCATCTCGGCGCCGAGCGGGTGACGCAGCAGAATCTCAAGATCGTGCGGACCGATGTCGCGCGTGGCCTGATCATGATCAAGGGCGCGGTGCCGGGCGCCGAGGGCGGCTATGTCCTGATCTCGGATGCGGTGAAGCGGCCACGCGCCGAGGGCGCGCCCTATCCGGGCGCGGTACGGACGCCGGCAAGCGCAACCGCTGCCCCCGAGGCGCCGGCCGCGGCACCCGAAGGCAAGGAGTAAGCGCCATGGAAGCGAAGGTGACCAATCTGAAGGCGGAGGACGCCGGCACCATCGATCTGGCGGAGGAAGTGTTCGGCCTGCCGTCGCGGCCCGATATTCTGCACCGCATGGTGACCTACCAGCTCGCCAAGCGCCAGGCTGGGACGCACAAGACCAAGACCTATGGCGAGGTAAGGGGTTCGACAGCCAAGATCTATCGCCAGAAGGGCACCGGCCGCGCCCGCCACGGCGCCAAGCGGGCGCCGCAGTTCCGTGGCGGCGGCAAGGCCTTTGGCCCGGTGGTGCATTCCCATGCCATCGACCTGCCGAAGAAGGTGCGCAAGCTGGCGTTGAAATCGGCCCTGTCGGCCAAGCAGGCGGCGGGCAAGCTCGTGGTGCTGGACGAGGCGAAGCTGACGCAGGCGCGGACCCGCGTGCTGGCGCAGGCGCTGAGCAAGCTCGGCTGGGCGCGGCCGCTGATCATCGACGGCGCGGCGCTCGACACCAACATGGCGCGGGCGGCGGCCAACCTGCCGCAGGTCGACCTGCTGCCCGAGCAGGGCGCCAATGTCTATGACATTCTGCGCTGCGACACGCTGGTGCTGACCCGGGCGGCGGTCGAGCGGCTGGAGGCGCGTCTGAAATGAACCGCGAGAAGATGTACGACACGATCCTGGGGCCGATCGTCACCGAGAAGACGACGCGGATCTCCGAACATAGCCAGGTGGCGTTCAAAGTGCCGCTCGATGCGACCAAGCCCGAGATCAAGGCGGCGGTCGAGGGGCTGTTCAATGTCAAGGTGATGGCGGTCAATACCCTGCGCGTGAAGGGCAAGACCAAGCGGTTCCGCGGCCATGTCGGCCTGCGTTCGGACTGGAAGAAGGCGATGGTGACGCTCGCCGAAGGCCAGTCGATCGATGTGACGACGGGGATCTAGAGCGATGGCACTGAAGACTTACAAGCCGACAACGCCCTCGCAGCGCGGCCTCGTGCTGGTCGACCGCTCCAGCCTGTGGAAGGGCAAGCCGGTCAAGGAACTGACCGAGGGTCTGACGAGCAGCGGCGGGCGCAACAATACCGGCCGCATCACCAACCGCTTCCGCGGCGGCGGCCATAAGCGCCGCTACCGCCTGGTCGATTTCCAACGCCGCAAGTTCGACGTGGCGGGGGTGGTGGAGCGGCTGGAATACGATCCCAACCGCACCGCCTTCATCGCCCTGGTCAAATATGCCGACGGCGAGCAGGCCTATATCCTGGCGCCCCAGCGCCTGAAGGTGGGCGATCAGGTGGTGGCCGGCGAGAAGGTCGATATCAAGCCCGGGAATGCCATGCCGATGAAGGCGATCCCGGTCGGCACGATCATTCATAACGTCGAGATGAAGATCGGCAAGGGCGGGCAGCTCGCCCGGGCGGCCGGCTCCTACGTCCAGCTCATCGGCAAGGACGCGGGCTATGCGCAGCTCAGGCTTGCCTCCGGCGAGCAGCGCATGGTGCGGGCGGAATGCATGGCCACCATCGGCGCGGTCAGCAATCCCGACAATCAGAATATCAAGATCGGCAAAGCCGGCCGCTCGCGCTGGCTGGGCAAGCGGCCACATGTGCGCGGTGTGGCCATGAATCCGATCGATCACCCGCATGGCGGCGGCGAAGGCCGCACCTCCGGCGGCCGGCATCCGGTCACGCCCTGGGGCAAGCCCACCAAGGGCAAGCGCACGCGGCAGAACAAGGCGACCGACAAGTTCATCATGCGGCGTCGGCCGTCCAACCGCAAGTCTGGTTAAGGAGGGGCGGCAGTGGCTCGTTCCATTTGGAAAGGTCCGTTCGTCGACGGTTTTCTGCTGAAGAAGGCGGAAGCGGCACGGGCGTCGGCGCGCAAGGACATCATCAAGACCTGGTCGCGGCGCTCGACCATTCTGCCGCAGTTCGTCGGTCTGACGTTCGGCGTCTATAACGGGCACAAGTTCCTCCCCGTGATGGTGACCGAGGAGATGGTGGGGCATAAGCTCGGCGAATTTTCGCCGACGCGGACCTACTACGGCCACTCCGCCGACAAGAAAGCGAAGAGGAAGTAGCCATGGGCAAGCAGTCGGCAGAACGGCGGCTCGCCGATAACGAGGCCAAGGCGGTCGGGCGCATGCTGCGGGTCAGCCCGCGCAAGCTCGGCCTGGTGGCCGGCGCGATCCGCGGCAAGCCGGTGGCGACGGCGCTGGCGACGCTGACTTTCTCCAAGCGGCGGATTGCGCGGGATGTGAAGAAGGTGCTGGAATCGGCGGTGGCCAATGCCGAGAACAATCATCAGCTCGATGTCGACCGCCTGGTGGTGACCGAGGCCTCGGTCGGCAAGGCGATGGTGCTGAAACGCTTCAGCGCCCGTGCCCGCGGCCGCAGCTCGCGCATCGAGAAGCCGTTCAGCAATATCACCGTGGTCGTGCGTGAGCGCGCCGAGGAGAACGCCTGATGGGTCAGAAAGTCAATCCGATCGGGCTCAGGCTCGGCGTCAATCGGACCTGGGATTCCCGCTGGTTCGCCGACGAGGGCGATTATGGCCGCCTGCTCCACGAGGATCTCAAGATCCGCGCGTATCTGGAGAAGCGTCTGGCTCAGGCCGGGGTGAGCCGCATCGTCATCGAGCGGCCGGCGAAGAAGGCGCGGGTGACGATCCATACCGCGCGGCCGGGCGTCGTGATCGGCAAGAAGGGCGCCGATATCGACAAGCTGCGCCTGGCGCTTTCCAAGCTGACCGCATCGGAAGTGCATCTGAATATTCTCGAGATCCGCAAGCCCGAGATCGACGCCAAGCTGGTGGCCGAGAATATCGCCCAGCAGCTCGAGCGCCGGGTGGCGTTCCGCCGGGCGATGAAGCGGGCGGTGCAGTCGGCGATGCGTCTGGGCGCGCAGGGGATCCGCATCAATTGCGGCGGCCGGCTCGGCGGCGCAGAAATCGCGCGCACCGAATGGTACCGCGAGGGCCGGGTGCCGCTGCATACGCTGCGGGCCGATATCGATTATGGCACGGCGACGGCGAAGACCGCCTATGGCACCTGCGGCGTGAAAGTCTGGGTGTTCAAGGGCGAGGTCATGGCGCACGACCCGATGGCGCAGGAAAAGCGCCTGGCGGAGCCGGCCGGCGGCCGTGGTTGAGGGTTGAGAGGAGTAAGCAGTCATGCTTCAGCCGAAGCGCACTAAGTTCCGCAAGGCGCACAAGGGGCGCGTCCATGGCAAGGCCAAGGGCGGCACGACGTTGAATTTCGGCGCCTTCGGCCTGAAAGCGGAGGAGGCTGGCCGCATCACCGCCCGCCAGATCGAGGCGACGCGCCGTGCCATCACCCGCCATATCAAGCGCACGGGGCGGGTGTGGATCCGCGTTTTCCCCGATGTGCCGGTGTCGGCCAAGCCGACCGAAGTGCGTATGGGCAAGGGCAAGGGCACGCCGGAATACTGGATGTGCCGCATCAAACCCGGCCGCATCATGTTCGAGTTGGACGGGGTTTCGGCGGAGCTGGCGCGCGAGGCTTTCGCCCGGGGTGCTGCCAAGCTGCCGCTGCGCACCCGCGTCGTGATGCGCTTTGGCGAGGAGGCCTCGGTATGAAGGCGAGCGAGCTTACCGGCAAGTCGGCCGACGAGTTGAACGACAATCTGCTGGCGCTGAAGAAGGAGCAGTTCAACCTGCGCTTTCAGCGCGCCACCGGCCAGCTTGAGAATACGGCGCGGGTCAGGCAGGTGCGGCGCGACATCGCGCGGATCAAGACGGCGATGCGGGGCCGCAGCGCGCCCGCCGCCGGTTGAGGATGTAGGAAATGCCGAAGCGAATTCTGCAAGGGACGGTTGTCTCCGACAAGGGCGACAAGACGGTGGTCGTCAAGGTCGAACGCCGCGTCATGCATCCGATCTACAAGAAGTTCATCCGTCGTTCGCAGCGTTTTCATGCGCATGACGAAAGCAATAGCTACAAGATCGGCGACGTCGTCCGCATTCAGGAATGCCGGCCGATATCGAAGCTGAAGAGTTGGGAAGTGATCGGCGGCGCCGCCTGATAGGCGGCCTTGCCGGATCGGGGCCAGCAGCGTCTGCCGCGGGTTGCGATCTTGAGGCTTGGTATTCGAGCGGGATCTTGTCCGGCAAGCGGTGTGCGCTTTTCGGGGTCGCGCTCTAGAGACGAAGGTAAACGTCCATGATTCAGGTCGAGACCAATCTTGAGGTCGCCGACAATTCGGGTGCGCGCCGCGTGCAATGCATCAAGGTTTTGGGCGGCTCGAAGCGCAAGGTGGCCACCGTCGGCGATGTCATCGTCGTCTCGGTCAAGGAGGCGATCCCGCGCGGCCGCGTGAAGAAGGGCGATGTGCATCGTGCGGTGATCGTGCGCACGGCCAAGGAGATCCGCCGCCCCGACGGCAGCGCCATCCGCTTCGACCGCAATGCCGCGGTGCTGATCAACAAGCAGAACGAGCCGATCGGCACGCGCATCTTCGGGCCGGTGACGCGCGAGCTTAGGGTCAAGAACCATATGAAGATCATCTCGCTGGCGCCGGAGGTGCTGTGATGGCCGAGACCTTCAAGATCAAGAAGGGCGACAAGGTGGTGGTGATCGCCGGTCGCGAGAAGGGCAAGAAGGGCGAGATCATCCGCATGGTGCGGGCCGAGCGGCGCGCCGTTGTTGCCGGCATCAACATGGTGAAGCGCCACACGCGGCCAAGCTCGGGCACGCCGGGCGGCATCGTCGAAAAAGAGGCGCCGATCCACCTTTCGAATCTGGCGATCCAGGATCCGAAGGATGGGCGGCCGACGCGGGTCGGCTACAAGATTCTCGAAGACGGCCGGAAGGTGCGCGTTGCCAAGCGCTCCGGCGAGGTCATCGACCGGTAAGGATGAGGCAAATGGCGAACGCGCGTCTGAAAGAGCATTACGAGGCGGTCGTGCGGCCCGCCCTGCAGGAGCGGTTCAAGTACCAGAACCCGATGCAGGTGCCGCGGCTGGAGAAGATCGTCGTCAATATGGGCGTCGGCGAGGCGGTCAGCGATTCGAAGAAGGTGCAGGCGGCGGTGAGCGAGCTTGCCGCCATCTCCGGCCAGAAGCCGGTGGTGACGCGCGCCAGGACGTCGATCGCGACCTTCAAGCTGCGCGAGGGCATGGCGATCGGCTGCAAGGTGACGCTCCGGCGCGAGCGCATGTACGAATTCCTCGACCGCCTGGTCAATATCGCGCTGCCCAGAGTGCGCGATTTCCGTGGCGTCTCGCCCAAGAGCTTCGATGGCCGGGGCAATTTCGCCATGGGGCTGAAGGAGCAGATCGTGTTTCCCGAAGTCGATTACGACCGGGTGGATAGCGTGCGCGGCATGGACATCATCATCTGCACGACGGCGAAGACCGACGACGAGGCGCGCGCGCTTCTGGCCGGCTTCAGCATGCCCTTTACCAACTGAGCCGGAGCGGAAGCCATGGCCAAGAAGAGTTCGATCGAGAAGAACGAGCGCCGCCGTCGGCTGGTGAAGCAGTTTGCGGCGCGCCGGGCGCGTCTCAAGGCGCAAGCCGAGGACGAGAGCCTGCCGATGGAGGAGCGTTTCGCGGCGCGGATCAAGCTTGCGGCGCTGCCGCGCAATGCCGCGCCCTCGCGGGTGCGCAATCGCTGCGAGGTGACGGGGCGGCCGCGAAGCTACTATCGCAAGTTCAAGGTTTCGCGCATCGCCTTGCGGGAATTGGCGTCGTCGGGGCAGATCCCCGGCATGGTCAAGTCGAGTTGGTGAAGGAGAACAGGATATGGCACTGAGCGATCCCTTGGGGGATATGCTGACGCGTATCCGCAACGGCCAGCGGGTAGGCAAGCCGGCCGTGACGAGCCCGGCCTCGAAGCTTAGGGCGCATGTGCTCGACGTGTTGCAGAAGGAAGGCTATATCCGCGGCTACGAGCTGCACGAGCTTGACCACGGCAAGGCGGAACTTAGCATCGCGCTCAAATATTACGAGGGCGAGCCGGTCATCCGCTCGATCAACCGGGTATCGCGGCCGGGTCAGCGCGTCTATTCGGCGATCAAGGATCTGCCGAAGGTGCGCAACGGGCTTGGCATCGCCATCCTGTCGACACCGCGCGGGGTCATGTCGGACGCGGATGCGCGCGCTGCCAATGTCGGCGGCGAAGTGCTCTGCCGCGTGTTCTGAGGAGAGAGACATGTCTCGAATCGGCAAGAACCCGGTCGTGATCCCCTCCGGCGTGCAGGTCGCGCTCACCGGGCGGCATCTCACCGCCAAGGGGGCCAAGGGGCAGCTTGCGCTCGACCTCGTCGACGAGGTCGAGGCGGAGATCGCCGACGGCCAGGTGCGGGTGAAGCCGCGCGATACGTCGCGCCGCGCCCGGATGATGTGGGGCATGCAGCGCACGCTCGTCAGCAACATGCTGAAGGGCGTCGCCACCGGCTTCACCGTCAATCTGGAGATCAACGGCGTCGGCTACCGCGCGGCGGTGCAGGGGCGCACGCTCAATCTCCAGCTCGGCTTCAGCCATGACGTGACCTATCCCATCCCCGAGGGGATCGAGGTGAAGTGCGAGAAGCCGACGGCGATCAGCGTCTTCGGCGCCGACCGCCAGCGCGTCGGCCAGGTCGCCGCGGAAATCCGTGCCTTCCGAGGACCCGAGCCTTACAAGGGCAAGGGTGTCAAATATGCGGATGAGAAGATCCACCGCAAGGAAGGCAAGAAGAAGTAGGAGTGTGGGGCAGATGTTGAAGCAGAAAAAGCTGTTCACGCGGCGGCGCCAGCGCGAGCGCGCCCGGATCGGCAAGGTTTCGGGCGGGCGGCCGCGGCTTTCGGTGTTCCGCTCCTCGCAGCATATCTATGCGCAGGTCATCGACGATGCGAAGGGCGTGACGCTGGCGCAGGCCTCTTCTCTCGACAAGGATCTGCGGGAGGGCGCGAAGAGCGGCACCGACACGGCGGCGGCGGCGGCGGTCGGCAAGCTTCTGGCGGAGCGGGCGAAGGCGGTGGGCGTGAGCCTCGTGGTGTTCGACCGCGGCGGCTATCTCTACCACGGCCGGGTCAAGGCCCTGGCCGAAGGCGCCCGCGAGGGCGGACTGAGCTTTTAAGGGAAGGCGCGAGGAATGTTACGTCCCGAATCCAACGAGCGCGCGGATGGCGAACTCGTCGACAAGCTGGTCAGCATCAACCGCGTCGCCAAGGTGGTGAAGGGCGGTCGGCGCTTCGGCTTTGCCGCGCTGGTCGTGGTCGGCGATCAGAAAGGCCGGGTCGGCTATGGCTCGGGCAAGGCGCGCGAAGTGCCGGAGGCGATTCGCAAGGCGACGGACCAGGCCAAGCGCAACATGGTGCGCGTGGCGCTGCGCGAGGGCCGGACGCTGCATCACGATGTCGAGGGGCGCCATGGCGCCGGCAAGGTGGTGCTGCGGGCGGCGCCGCCTGGCACCGGCATCATCGCCGGCGGCCCGATGCGCGCGGTATTCGAGACGCTGGGCGTGCAGGATGTGGTGACCAAGTCGATCGGTTCCTCCAATCCGCACAACATGGTGAAGGCGACTTTTGCCGCGCTCGGCAATCTCATGTCGCCCCGGACCATCGCCGCCAAGCGGGGCAAGAAGGTGGGCGAGATCATCGGCCGCCGCGGCGGCGCGGAGGAATAGGCCATGGCGGAGAAGAAGACGGTCCGGGTGACGCAGATCCGCAGCGGCGTGAAGCGGCCGAAGGATCAGGAGGCGACGCTGATCGGGCTCGGCCTCAACAAGCTGCATCGCAGCCGCGAGCTTGAGGATACGGCGGCGGTGCGCGGCATGATCCGCAAGGTGCGGCATCTGCTGCGCGTCGACGAGCAGGCTTGAACCGCGGGCTGAAGCCTATTCTTAAGACAAGCCGAAGCTGAAATCCGCCGCCTTTGAGGCGAATTTCATCCAGGCGGAACAGGAAATTGTGACATGCGGTTGAACGAACTTTCCGACAATCCGGGCGCCCGCAAGGGGCGGATGCGCATCGGGCGGGGCATCGGGTCGGGCAAGGGCAAGACCGGCGGCCGCGGCGTCAAGGGCCAGAAATCGCGCACCGGCGTGCGCGTCAAGGGATTTGAAGGCGGCCAGATGCCGCTGCATCGGCGCCTGCCCAAGCGTGGCTTCAAGCAGCCGTTCCGCCTGGTGTTCGAACTGGTCAATATTGGCCGCCTGCAAGCCGCCGTCGATGCCGGAAAGCTCGATGCGACGCAGCCGGTGACGGCGGAGGCGCTGAAGGCCGCAGGGCTGGTGCGCGGCGGGCGCGACGGCATTCGCCTTCTCGCCAAGGGCAAGCTGACGGCGAAAGTGGCTTTGGTCGTGTCGGGCGCGAGTGCTGCGGCCGTGGCGGCGGTCGAGCAGGCGGGCGGCAGCGTGACCCTGACCGCGCCGGCGGCTCCGGCGGCGCAAGCCTGAGTTAGCGTTTGCATCCGGCCGCGCTTGGCTTGGCGGGTCGGGCCTGGATCAAGGCGATGGCGGATGGATCGCCCTTCGGGCATATGGATACGGTGGTGGATCCGCTCTGCCACTAGACTGTCAGTTGGCCCGTCGGCGGCGGAAA
>CALCYJ010000292.1 GCA_937905845.1 uncultured Rhodospirillales bacterium | reverse complement strand
GATGGTGGCGAAAGGGACGCTCTATGGCGTCGCGGGGGCGGCGGCGATCATGCTCAGCATCGCGATGAAAGCCCGGCTGGAGGAGCGTTTTCTGCGCAATGAACTCGGTTCCGCCGCCTATGACGGCTATGC
The DNA here is from genome assembly GCA_937905845.1 of uncultured Rhodospirillales bacterium. GTDB lineage: Bacteria > Pseudomonadota > Alphaproteobacteria > Ferrovibrionales > Ferrovibrionaceae > CALCYJ01. Next base: position 9,538 of record CALCYJ010000292.1, on the reverse strand, counting down.
CCGGCGCGTACCGATGCTGGTGCCGTTCCTGCGGTTCTGACGTGCGGCCCGGGCGCGACATCGGCCCAAGCGCATCAAGCCGTTGTTTCGCCGCCTATTCCGCTCGAAAAACGAACCCGCTTTCCGCCGAATAGACTTTCATAGACTTTAGCGGCCGCGGCCGGCGGCACGACCTTTGCGGCCGAGGCCGATTTTCTTGGCGAAGGCCGATCGCTGCTTGGCGTAATTGGGCGCCACCATCGGATAATCCGTCGGCAATCCCCATTTGGCGCGATATTCTTCCGGCGTCATGCCATAGGTAGACCGCAAGTAGCGTTTAAGCATTTTCAGCTTCTTGCCGTCTTCCAGACAGATGATGAAGTCCGGCGTGATGGATTTGCGGATCGGAACCGCAGGCTTCGCCGCCACTTCCACCAGGGCAGAGGCCGGGTTTTGCAGCGCATCCAGCGATCCGTGCACCGCTTTTATGATATCGGTGATTTGTACGCCCGATATGTCATTATGACTGACATAGGCGGAGACAATTTCCGCAGTCATGCGCAGAAGTTCGTTCTTCGACACCGTGGAATCGAGATTGTCTGTCATGGCGTCGTGTCCTTGCGTCTACTTGGAGTGTAGTTGTGCAGCACAGAGAACTGATTGACATGTAAGGGCGGAAGTGTCAAATGCAATGCCGGCGGCGCCAAGAGTTGACGATTGCCTTGCGGGCTTTATCCCTGCGGCGAGAAGACGGCACCCCGTTGGATGAGCGCGGCAAGCCCGGCTGGGGCTTGTGCGGCTCTGTTCAGGGCCGCCGACATATGGTATCAACTTCTGTCCGCCGCCGTCGGGGCGCAAGCGGCGGGGTGGTTTGATCCCCACCGCTTAACGTCCGGTCCGCTCGCTCCTGCCGGAGCGCTGGAGGGCGGCCCGATCCGATGCACCGGCCGATCCGGAATTACCGCCCGCCATGACACGTGAAACCATTGCCATCGCTTCCGATCACGCCGGGGTCGCGCTCAAGGCGCTGCTCGCGGAGGAAGTGGAGCGTCTTGGCTATCAGCCGCTCGATCTTGGCACCCACGGCACGCAGTCGGTGGATTATCCCGACTTCGGCCGCGCCGTGGCCAAGGCGGTCGCGGACGGGCAGGCGCGGTTTGGCGTCGCCATCTGCGGCACCGGCATCGGCATCAGCATCGCCGCCAACCGGGAGCCGCTTGTCCGGGCCGCGCTCTGCCACGACGTGACCACGGCCAGGCTGGCGCGCCAGCACAACGACGCCAATGTGCTGGCGTTGGGCGCGCGCACCATCGGGAACGAGGTGGCGCTCGATTGCCTGCGCACCTTTCTTGCCACCGCCTTCGAGGGCGGACGCCATACCGCCCGGGTCGCCAAGCTTTCCTGATCCCGTCCCGGCCCGGCATCTTGGGGCGCGTCACGTCATTCTCCCGCCGGGTGCAAAAGCTGGACCCGGCGGATCCAACCAAGACGAGTTTAGAGCCATGACAAAGACAGACACCGCCGCCGCCGATCTCTTCGATGCCGACCTCCGCCGCGACGATCCGGAGGTTTTCGCCGCCATCGGCCACGAGCTTAAGCGCCAGCGCGACCAGATCGAGCTGATTGCCTCCGAGAACATCGTGAGCCCGGCGGTGCTGGAAGCGCAGGGTTCGGTGCTGACCAACAAATATGCCGAGGGCTATCCCGGCAAGCGCTATTACGGCGGCTGCGAATATGTCGATGTCGCCGAGACGCTCGCCATCGAGCGGGCGCGGAAACTGTTCGACTGCGCCTATGCCAATGTGCAGCCCCATTCCGGCGCCCAGGCCAACCAGGGGGTGTTCTTCGCCCTGCTCAAGCCGGGCGACACGTTCATGGGCCTGAACCTCGCCGCCGGCGGCCATCTGACCCACGGTGCCCCGGCCAATCTTTCCGGCAAATGGTTCAAGGTGGTGAGCTATGGCGTGCGGCCGGACGATCACCGCATCGACATGGAAGAAGTCGAGCGCCTGGCGCACGAGCACCGGCCGAAGCTGATCATCACCGGCGGCTCCGCCTATCCGCGCATCATCGATTTCGCCGGCTTCCGCCGCATCGCCGATGCGGTCGGCGCCCATCTCATGGTGGATATGGCGCATTTTGCGGGCCTGGTCGCGGGCGGCGTCCATCCAAGCCCGCTGCCGCACGCCCATGTCGTTACCACCACCACGCACAAGACGCTGCGCGGGCCGCGCGGCGGCATGATCCTGAGCAACGATGCCGAGCTTGGCAAGAAGATCAATTCGGCCATCTTCCCGGGTCTTCAGGGCGGGCCGCTCATGCATGTGATCGCCGGCAAGGCGGTGGCTTTCGGCGAGGCGCTCCGCCCCGCCTTCCGCGACTATGCCAAGCGGGTGGTGGAGAATGCCAAGGTGCTGGCCGCGGTGCTGAAGGAGCAGGGTTTCGACATCGTCTCGGGCGGCACCGACACCCATCTCCTGCTGGTCGATCTCCGGCCCAAGGGCTTGAAGGGCAATGCCACCGAGAAGGCGCTGGAACGGGCGGACATCACCTGCAACAAGAACGGCATTCCCTTCGATCCGGAAAAGCCGACAGTGACCTCGGGCATCCGGCTCGGCACGCCCGCCGGCACCACGCGCGGCTTCGGCCCGGCGGAGTTCCGCCTGGTGGGCGAATGGATCGCCGAGGTGCTGGACGGGCTGGCGCGCCAGCCGGAGAATAACGACGGCGTCGAGGCGGGCGTGCGGCGGAAAGTGGCGGATCTCTGCCGGCGCTTCCCGATCTACGGCGGCCTCGGCTAGGGTTGAGCGGCGCCGCGCCGCCAGCCCTGGCGGACGGCGGACGGGCTTGGGCGTCATGACGAGGGGGAGGGGACGATGCGCTGCCCGTTTTGCGGCAACGACGATACGCAGGTGAAGGATTCGCGGCCGACCGAGGATAATACGGCGATCCGCCGGCGGCGCTATTGTCCGGGCTGCGGCGCCCGCTTCACCACCTTCGAGCGCATCCAGCTTCGCGAACTGACCATTCTGAAGAAGAACGGTCAGCGCGTGGCCTTCGACCGCGACAAGCTCGCCCGCTCGATCTTCGTCGCCACGCGCAAGCGCCCGGTCGATCCCGAGCGCGTCGAGCGCATGATCAACGGCATCGTCCGCCGCCTCGAAAGCTCGGGCGAGAGCGAGATCGCCTCCGGCACGGTCGGAGAAATGGTGATGGATGCCCTGGCCAATCTCGACCAGGTCGCCTATGTGCGCTTCGCCTCGGTCTATCGCAACTTCCGCGAGGCCAAGGATTTCGAGGATTTTGTGGGCAAGCTCAGTGGCGGCAGCGAAGATTGATCCGGCCGATGCCGCGTTCATGCGGGCAGCGCTAGGCCTTGCCGCCCGCGGCCTGGGGCAGGTATGGCCGAACCCGGCGGTCGGTTGCATCCTGGCGCAGGGCGATCGCGTGGTCGGGCGCGGCTGGACGCAGCCCTCCGGGCGGCCGCACGCCGAGACGCAGGCGCTGGCCCGCGCCGGGGCGCAGGCCAAGGGCGCTACCGCCTATGTGACGCTCGAGCCCTGCGCCCATCACGGCCGCACGCCGCCCTGCGCCGAGGCGCTCATCGAGGCCGGGATCGCGCGCGCGGTGGTGGCGCTCGAAGACCCCGATCCCCGGGTCGAGGGCCGCGGCCTGGCCCTGCTGCGCGAGGCCGGGATCGCCGTCGATCTTGGCATCGAGGAGAAAGCGGCCGCGGCGCTCAATGCCGGTTTCCTCTGCCGCTTGCGCCGGGGCCGGCCGCTCGTGACCCTGAAGCTCGCCTCCTCGCTCGATGGCCGTATCGCGGCGCCGGATGGCGAGAGCCAATGGATCACGGGCGATGCGGCCCGGGCGCGGGCGCATCTCTTGCGCGCGGAGGCCGATGCGGTGATGATCGGCGCCAATACCGCGGTGCAGGACGATCCCGAACTGAGCTGCCGGCTGCCCGGCATGGGCGGACGGCAGCCGGTGCGCATCGTGCTGGACGGCAGCCTGCGCCTGCCGCTGACCAGCCGCCTCGTGCGCACCGCCCGCAAGCGTCCGCTGTGGGTGATCGCGCGCAACGACGTCGAGGCCGAACGGGCGCGGGCCTTCGCCGATTGCGGCGTCGAGGTGATCGGCGTTACGACGGCGCCATCGGGCCTGCCCGACATCGCGGAGATCCTGGAGAAGCTGGGCGAGCGCGGGCTGACCAGGCTTCTTGTGGAGGGCGGCAGCCGCCTCGCCGCCTCCCTGGTGCGGGCCGGCCTGGTCGATCGCATCGCCTGGTTCCGCGCGCCCAGCATCATCGGCGGCGACGGGCTGCCGGCGATCGAGGGGTTCGGGTTGGAAGGGTTGAGCGCGGCGCCGAGCTACCGTTCCACCGGGCGGATGAGCCTTGGCCACGACCTACTGGAAACCTTCGCGCGGGACGATTAGAAGTAGAAAAATGTTCACCGGCATCATCACCGACATCGGCCGCGTCCGCGCCATCGAGCCCGGCGGCGACACCCGTCTTGCCATCACCACCGCCTTCGCCGCCGCGACGATCGAGATCGGCGCCTCCATCGCCTGTTCCGGCATCTGCCTCACCGTGGTCGACAAGGGGGCGGACTGGTTCGCCGTCGATGCCTCGGCCGAGACGCTCTCCTGCACCACGCTGAAGGATTGGCGGCCCGGCACGAAGGTCAATCTCGAACGGGCGCTCAAAGTCGGCGACGAGCTTGGCGGCCATATCCTCGCCGGCCATGTCGATGGCCTGGCCCGGATCGAGAGCCGGACGGCGGAGGGCCAGTCGCTCCGCTTCGTCTTCCAACTGCCGCCCGCGCTCGCCCGCTATGTCGCGCCCAAGGGATCGGTGGCGCTGGACGGCGTCTCGCTCACCGTCAACGAGGTTGAAGGCACCCGTTTCGGCGTCAATATCATCCCCCACAGCCAGAAGATGACGACGTTCGGGGGAGCTGCGGCCGGCATGGATGTCAATATCGAGATCGACGTGCTGGCCCGCTATGTCGCCCGGCTGAAGGAAATGGAACCCCAGGGATGTTGAAGACGGCGCTTTCCGCAATCGAGGATGTGATCGAGGACGTGCGCAACGGCAAGATGATCATCCTGGTCGACGAGGAGGACCGGGAGAACGAGGGCGATCTCGTCATCCCGGCGCAGATGGCGACGCCCGATGCGATCAACTTCATGGCCAAGCACGGCCGCGGCCTCATCTGCCTGTCGCTGACCTCCGAGCGGGTGCGCCAGCTTGGCCTCGGTCCGATGGCGAAGGAGAACCGCGCCCGCCATCAGACCGCCTTCACCGTCTCCATCGAAGCGCGCGAGGGGGTGACGACCGGCATTTCGGCGCACGACCGCGCCCATACGATCACGGTCGCCATCGACCCCACCAAGGGACCGCAGGACATCGCGACGCCCGGCCATGTCTTTCCGCTGGTGGCGCGCGACGGCGGCGTTCTGGTCCGGGCCGGGCATACCGAGGCGGCGGTGGATATCGCGCGGCTGGCCGGGCTCTATCCCGCCGGCGTGATCTGCGAGATCATGAACGACGACGGCACCATGGCGCGGCTGCCCGATCTCGTCGCCTTCGCTCAGTTCCATGGGCTCAAGATCGGCGCCATCACCGATCTCATCGCCTATCGCCGCCGGCACGACAAGCTGGTGGAGCGCGGCGTCGAGACCGATCTCGATTCCCGCTACGGCGGCCATTTCAAGATGATCGTCTACCGCAACAAGGTGGAATATGCCGAGCATATCGCGCTGGTGCGCGGCGATATTTCCGGGCCGGCGCCGGTGATGGTGCGCATGCATGCGCTGAACGTGCTGGAAGACGTGCTGGGCGATCGCGGTGGCCGCGCCGATATTCTCGAAGCCTCGATGCGCCTGATCGCGGAAGCCGACCGCGGCGTCGTGGTGCTGATCCGCGAGCCGAGGCCGACGGCGCTCTCCGACCGGGTCCGGCGCAAGCGCGGCGAGCCGGTGGAGCGCAAGGGCGAGTTGCGCGACTATGGCATCGGGGCACAGATTCTCCTCGACCTCGGGATCCGGAATATGATCCTCTTGTCCAACACTAGGCGCACCATCGTCGGCCTCGAAGGCTACGGCCTGACCGTGGTCGAGCAGCGCTCCCTTCCCACCGTAAACAGCGATTAGGGCATGAGCGCATGAGCGAAAGCGACGGCATGGCCGACAGCGACGGGCCGCATCTTCTGATCGTCGAAGCGCGTTTCTACGACGATCTGGCCGACGAACTGGTGCGCGGCGCCGAGGCCAGGCTTGCGGCCGCCGGCGCCAGCTTCGACCGGGTGAGCGTGCCGGGCGCGCTCGAAATCCCGACCGCCATACGCCTTGCCCACGAGGCGGGGGAGCGCGAGGGACTGGTCCGGCGCTATGACGGCTATGTCGCGCTCGGCTGCGTCATCCGCGGCGAGACCGGGCATTATGATATTGTGGCCGGCGAAAGCGCCCGCGGCCTGACCGAGCTTGCGCTGCGCTTCGGGCTTGCCATCGGCAATGGCATCCTCACGGTCGAGGACGGCGCCCAGGCCTGGGCCCGCGCGCGGGTTGCCGAGAAGGACAAGGGCGGTGGTGCCGCGGCGGCGGCGCTGGCGCTCATCGGGCTCAAGCGCCGCTTCGGGCTGGTCCGGCGATGAGCGGGGCCGCCGCTTCGGGCAAGGCGCGCTCTCGGCGTAGTGCTGCGCGGCTCGCGGCGGTGCAGGCGCTCTATCAGATGGAGCTGGCGGGCGCGAGCGGTCAGCGCGTGGTCAGCGAGTTCGTGGCCGAACGGCTGGGGCGCGAGATCGAGGGCGAGCGCTATGCCGACGCCGATGCCGAGTGGTTTTCCGCCGTGGTGCGGGGCGTCGAGGCGCGCCAGGCGGAAATCGACGAAAAGCTCGCCCTCTGCCTCGACAAGGAGCGCCGGCTGGAGCGGCTGGAAGCGGTGCTGCGGGCATTGCTGCGGGCGGCGGCCTTCGAGCTTCTGGCCTGCCCCGACGTGCCGGCGCGGGTGGTGATCAGCGAATATCTCGACGTGGCGCATGCCTTCTTCAACGGCGCCGTGCCGGGCTTTGCCAATGGCGTGCTCGACCATCTGGCGCGCGCGGTCAGACCGGGCGAGGTCGATGGCACGACCCATGGCCGGGCCGGCGTCCGGTGACATCGCCCCGCCCGGGCGAGTTCGAGGTCATAGCCCGCTATTTCGCCCCGCTGGCGGCCGGCTCGCCCATGGGGCTCGGCCTGCTGGACGATGCCGCGCTGGTGCCGGTAAATCCCGGGTGCGAGCTTGTCCTGACCACCGACGCGATGGTGGCGGGCGTGCATTTCTTTCCCGACGATCCGCCGGCGCTGATCGCGCAAAAGCTGCTGCGCACCAACCTGTCCGACCTTGCCGCCATGGGCGCCCGGGCGCTAGGCTATCTGCTGGTGACCGCCTGGCGCGACGATACGCCCGAGGCCTGGATCGCCGCCTTTGCGCAAGGGCTGGCGGCGGATCAGCAGATTTTCGGCATCCATCTGGTCGGCGGCGACACGGTCGCGACCCCCGGATCCTTGAGCTTCACCCTCACGGCGCTGGGCGAGGTCGCAGGCGGGCGGGCGCTCCGCCGCTCCGGTGCCAGGCCCGGCGACGACATCTATGTTTCCGGCACCATCGGCGATGCGGCGCTGGGCCTAATGGTTCGCACCGGGCGCCTCGATGACTGTGACGCCGCCGATGCCGAATATCTCCTTTCCCGTCACCGCCTGCCGGAACCGCGCCTGGCACTCGGTCAGGCGCTTGTCGGCATCGCCGGCGCGGCCATCGATATTTCCGACGGGCTGGTCGCCGACCTTGGCCATCTCTGTGCCGCGAGCGGCGTCGGGGCGGAGATCGCCGCGGGCGCGCTGCCGCTGTCGCAGGCGGCGGCGCGCGCGCTCGGCCGCGCCCCGGTGCTGCGCGAAACGCTTCTCACCGGCGGCGATGATTACGAGCTTTGCCTGACCCTGCCGCCGGCGCGCGCGGCGGCGGTGCAGGCGGCGGCCGCCATCGCTGGCCATTCCGGCGGCGTTCCGCTCACCGCCATCGGCCGGATCACGGCGTCATCCGGCGTCCGGGTGCGGGATGAAGCCGGCGCCGTGCTGACCTTTGGCCAAGCCGGCTTTCGTCATTTCTGACAACGCCCAGGGAACGCGGATGGCCGGGCGGCCGTTCTGCGGCGCAACACTCGTGCAGTGCAACATAATCGCGCTGCGCTGCACGAGTGTTGCGGGCGCATGGCATGCATGCGCGATTTGTCGTTGCGACCGGGCGACTTGCTGCATAGCCTGCACCGGAGTGGCGCGCGAAGCCTGGCCGGCAAATGAGGGTGCCTGATGTTCGCGATGCAATATGCCGTAAGATTGCCGGACGATTACGATGTAGAGCGCCTCAATGCCCGTATCGCCGAGCGGCGGCTGTATTTTGACAATCTCGACGGGCTGACGCACAAATCCTTCCTCTATAACCGCCTGCAACGGCTTTATGCCCCTTTTTACCTGTGGCATGACAGTGTGGCGGCGCGCCGCTTCCTGTTCGGTGATCTGTTCGCCGGCGTGGTCCGCACCTTCGGCCGGCCACGGGTGCGCCGCTGGACGATCCTGAACAGCGGCCGGGGCGACCGGTCCCATCCGCCGGCCTTCGCCGCCTACGAGATCGACAAGGCCGGCAGCGCCCTTTCCCTGGCGGATCTCGGCCGGCGCGAGAGTGAAGGGCATCGGGAAATGATGGGCAAGCCCGGCCTCTATGCCCATGTGGTGGGGCTCGATCCCGACCGCTGGGAAATCGCCCGTTTCAGCCTGTGGCACGAACGGGCGCAAATGCCGCTCTCGCATGCCGATTGCGTGCAGGGCTACCGCGTCCTGCATGTTTCGGAGCCGGCCGCAGCGCCTCAGGATTGGGATCACCTCGGCAATCATTAGAGTCTTGTCGCGACTATTTCGCGCTTTCGGCAAGGTTCCCGCGGCCGACCGTAACCAATTGGTAAGGCGCGGCTCCGACAATTCTATTCCGAGCATAGGTTCGCGGGAAGCCGGGTTGCGGATTTCCGCCGAAATCCTATGCCGAAACGGCGGCTTGGATCGGTTCGTCTGGTTCCGATCCGGGAGAAGCGCCCGGGTCGCGGCCGGGCGGTGGCGGGGCGAAGACAGTGAATCGCAAGATCATGGCGATGGCCGGCGCCGCGGTGCTCCTCCTTGGCGGTGGCGGCGCGTATTTCTTTCTCGCGCCTTCCGGCAAGGCGGCGGGCAAGCATGTGGCGGCCGTCCTGCCCCAGGCGGCGCCGGCGCCGATCTTCGTTCCGCTCGCCCCCTTGAACGTACCCTTGTGGCAGGGCGACCGGGTGATGGGCTTCTACCTGGTAGCCCTTCAGCTCGAAGTGCCAAGCGATGCCGCGCGCCGCACGGTGGAGACCCGCCTGCCGCTGCTTCTCGATGCTTTCGTCTGCGGCATCACCGGCCGGGAATTGCGGCCGACGGATCCGGAAATGCTCGATTTCACTGCTCTGAAGGGACATCTCCAGTTCCTGTCCTGCAAGGTGCTGGT
>CALCYJ010000291.1 GCA_937905845.1 uncultured Rhodospirillales bacterium | reverse complement strand
CTGCAGCTCCGCCGCGGTGAACAGCAGCTCGTAATCGTCGCCGCCGGTCAGGATCTCCGGCAGCAATTCCAGGTCGCGGGCCAGGGCCTCTTGCGCGGCGGCCGAGAGCGGGACGCGATCGGCATGGATCACGATGCCGCAGCGCGACGCCTCGGCGATATGCCCGGCATCGGCCGCCAAGCCGTCGGAGATATCCATGGCGGCATGGGCATGGCCGAGCAGCGCCGCGCCGAGCTTCATCCGGGGCCGCGGGAGGTGATAGCGATCGGCCAGCATCCCGCGCTGCGCCGGATCGAGATCGAACAAGGCGCCGCGCAGGACCTTCAGGCCCAGCGCGCCGTCGCCGATCGTGCCGCTGACATAGAGCTTGTCGCCGACTCGTGCGCCCTTGCGCCGCAACGCCTTTCCTTGCGGCACGATGCCGAGGGCGGTCACCGAGAGCGTGGTCGGGCCCGGTGTCGCGACGGTGTCGCCGCCCATCAAGCTCACGCCGAATTCGCGCTGATCGGCGGCGAGGCCCTGGGTGAATTTCGCGATCCAGGCTTCGTCGATGCCGGGGCCGAGCGCCGTCGTCATCAGATAGCCGACCGCCTTGGCGCCCTTGGCCGCGAGGTCGGAGAGATTGACCCGCAGCATCTTGCGGGCGATGAGGTCGGCCGGGTCGTCGGCGAGGTAGTGCCGTCCCTCCACCAGCGCATCGGCGGGCAGCACCAGCTCGTGGCCCGCGGGCGGCTGGTAGGTGGCGGCGTCGTCCTCGAGGCCGAGCGCGCCGGGAAATCCCGCCGCCAGCGGCGCGAAGTAGCGCCGGATCAGCTCGAACTCACCGGGAAGCGGCCGGCCCGCCACGCGCCTCTCCCATCTCGCTCGGCCGCAAGGCATGGGCGAGCTGGTCGAGCACGCCGTTGGCGAGCCGCGTCTCCGGCTCGCCGAGGAAGGCGTCGGCCACCGCCAGGTATTCGCTGATCGCGACCTTGGGCGGGATGTCGGGCCGATGCGCCAGCTCGTAGGCGCCGCAGCGGAGCACCGCCCGCAGGATCGATTCCAGGCGCTCGATGCTCCAATCCTCGGTCAGGACGCCGGCGATCATGTCGTCCAATTCCGCCACATGGCCCACCGCGCCCTGCACCAGATCGGCGAAGAGCTTGGTGTCGGCCGACGGCAGCTCCATGCCGTCGACGGTCTTGCCCATGCGGTGCTCGGTGAACTCGCGGATGATGGCGGCGGCACCGCCCCCGCTCTGCTCCCACTGATAGAGCGCCTGTACGGCGGCGAGCCGCGCGGCGCGGCGCTGCATCGAAGGCTGGCGAGTCTGCTTGCCGGGAGTCTGGGTCAATTCGTGAGACCGAACTTGCGGCGGATCGCGATCATCGCCAGCGCGGCTTCCGCGGCGCCGCCGCCCTTGTCCTTCTCGGTCATGCGGGCCCGGGTCCAGGCCTGGTCGTCATTCTCGACCGTCAGGATGCCGTTGCCGATGCAGGCCGCGTATTCGGTCGCAAGATACATCAACCCGCGGGCGCTCTCGTTGCACACCGTCTCGTAATGCGTGGTCTCGCCGCGGATCACGCAGCCCAAGGCCACGAAACCGTCGAACGGCTTCTTCAGCTTGCCCTGGTGCTGGGCCTCGATGGCCAGCCGGATGGCGCCGGGGATTTCCAGCGCGCCGGGCACGGAGAACTTCTCGTGGGTGGCGCCCGCCTTCTTCAGCGCGTGCTCGGCGCCTTCCAGCAGGGCGTCGGAGATCTCGGTGTAGAACCGCGCCTCGACCACCATGATATGCGGCTTCTTGCTCGCCATGTTTCGCTCAGGAAATGTCCAAGGGGATGGCCCGCTCGCCCTCGACGGTGAGGCCATAGCCCTCGAGACCGACGATCGTCTTATGGCGGTTGGAAAGCAACGTCATGCTGCGCACGCCGAGATCGAGCAGGATCTGCGCGCCGACGCCGTAATCGCGCAGCTCGGAGGGCGAGCCCGCGCGCTCGGTGGCCGAGGGGCGCGGCGGCTCGACCAGACCGGCGCGGCTGCGCACGGCATCGGAGAGCGAGGTCGCCAGCGGCTCGCGGATGAGGACGATGACGCCGCGCCCTTCCCGCCCGATCAGCCGCATGGCGGAAGCAAGCTCGCCGCCGCGTCCGGAACGCGCATCGGCCAGCACGTCGTCGAGCACGCTCATCGCATGCATGCGCACCAGCACCGGGTCCTCGGTGTGGAGATCGCCTTTCACCAGGGCCACGTGCTCGGCATGCGCGACCTTGTTGGTGTAGACGTAGCGCTTGAACT
>CALCYJ010000290.1 GCA_937905845.1 uncultured Rhodospirillales bacterium | reverse complement strand
CTCGACGGCGACGGGCGCGCCGATCTGCAATTCCACGTCCTGCCGCTCATCGTCGGCGATATCGACCGCGCGCCGCTTCCCGGCCACGGCATTTCGCTCAACCCGTGCTTTCTCGCGCCGAAATCACGCGGCCGGATCCAATTGAGAAGCGCGCGCGCCGACGATCCCCCCCATTTCCACGGCCATTATCTCGAACGGGAGGAAGATGTCGCCACGCTGATCGCAGGCGTGCGGATCGCGCGGCGCCTGCTCAAGGCCCCCTCGCTCGCCCGGCTGGTCGATTGCGAACTGCTTCCGGGCGGAAACATCGCCGAGGATGCCGGCGCGCTTGGCGATTATGTCCGCTCCTACGCCAAGACCGTCTATCACCCCGCCGGCACCTGCCGGATGGGCGAGGATGCCGGCGCCGTCGTCGATCCTGAATTGCGCGTGCGCGGCCTTACCGGCCTGCGCATCGCCGATGCCTCGATCATGCCCGTTCTTCCGCGCGGCAATACCAACGCGCCGACCATCATGATTGCCGAACGCGCCGCCGACTTTATCGCCCGCTCGCCGGGCGGCGAATGAGCGCGCCGGATCGCGCAGGGCCCGGCGCCAAGAGCGCGAGCGATTCAACCTGAAACGATCAGGCTCTAGCGCTCTTCCTCGACCCGGATCGGCCAGGGCTTGGTGCGGTGCAGTTCCTCGCTGCGCTCGTAGAGCTTGTCCAGGATGCCGTCGAGCGTCTTCCGCTCGGCGCGCGTCAGCACCTTGAGGAACCAGGCTTCCATCGCCTGCGCTTCGGGTACGATCTCGCGCACCATGGCGTGTCCGGCGCGGGTCAGGGTCAGGCTGACCTTCCGCCCGTCCTCGGGATCGGCCTCCATCTGCGCCAGCTTGAGATCGACGAGGCGCTTGTGCGCGCGGCTGACCCGCGTCTTGTCCATGCTGGTCAGTTCGGCGATCTCGTGGACGGAGAGCGGCGCATGGCTGTCGAGAACCACCAGGATGCGCCATTCGGGAATCGGCAGCCGGTATTTCTCGTCGAAGATCTGCGCGATCGACTGGCTGACGCGGTTGGCCACGACGGAAAGCCGGTAGGGAATAAAGGTTTCCAGCAGATTCGATCCCGCCGCCGGGATCTTCTTCGTCGATCCGCTGTGATTTACCACGTCGATGACCTCACGGGTTTGGCGTCTGTGACGCACAGGGTACGGCCGGGCTGACCACGATCACGCGGTAATGTTTAGTGCGGCAAGGTTGCACAAGCAACGATATTTCCCGCCCGTCGCGGCCCTCAAGATCGATCGCCTCAGACCGCGCGGGCCGAAGCCGGCACGCGGCCGCCGCCGTCCGCCACCAGCACGGCGCCGGTGACGAACGAAGCTTCGTCGGAGGCCAGGAACAGGCAGCAATGCGCCATCTCCAAGGGTTCGGCGATCCGGCGCAAAGCCAGGCGGTCGGCCATGGCGCGGAAGGCTTCCTCGGGCGTGATGCCCTGCGCTTTGGCTGCTTCCGCCATCTCGCCCTCGCTCATCGCCGTCCGCACCCAGCCCGGGCAGAGGCAGTTGGCCCGCACGCCCTGCGCGCCATAGGTATTGGCGATCGCCCGCGTGAAAGCCACCACCCCGGCCTTGCTGGCGGCATAGGAAGCCGTCCCCGGCGTGGCATTGAAGGCCGCGACGGAGGCAATATTAACGATGGCGCCGCCGCCGCCCGCGATCATGCCGGGCAGAACGGCGCGCGAGGCCCGCATCGCGCCGGTCAGATTGACATCGAGGATCCTGTCCCAGGCCGCGTCTTCGATCGTCGCCGGATCGTCGGAACCGATGATCCCGGCGGCATGGACGAGAATCCCGATCGGCCCGAAGGCTTCGACCCCGCGCGCCACCGCGGCCTCGATCTCGCTTTGCCGGGTGATGTCGCACGCGACCGTCAGCGCCCTCGTGCCGCGGGCGATTTCGGCCAGGCGATCCGCCTGCACGTCGGTCAGGACGAGGCGGGCGCCTTCCTCGGCGAAGCGCAGCGCCACCGCCCGGCCGATGCCGCTCGCGGCTCCCGTCACCAGGGCGATTTTTCCGGCCAGACGATCGGCCATGGCGTTTATTCCTCCTCCAGGAAAATCGGGCTCTCGGGCAGGGTCGAACCACCGTCGACGACGATCGTCTGCCCGGTGACATAGCGGCCGGCGGGCGCGGCGAGATAGAGCATGGCGTAGGCAATATCCTCCGGCAGCCCCATCTCGCCCAGCGGGATATAGCGGGTCATGCGCCTGGCCCGCTCCGGCTGAGACAGCAGGGTGCCGCGGCCGGGCTTGGCGATGAAGCCCGGCTCGACGCCGTTGACGGTGATGCGGTCGCGGGCATATTCCAGCGCCGCGGTACGGATGAAGGCGTTAACGCCGCCCTTACTCGCGGCGTAATGCGCCGAGCGCGGCATGGCGACCCGGGGGCCGGTGACGGACGAGGTGACCAGGATGCGACCGCCGTCGCTGCGGCGGAGCGCGGGCGCTGCGAATTGCGTCAGGTGGAAGCAGGCTTTGAGATTGACCGCCAGCGTCTCGTCCAGCATTTCCGGCGTCATTTCGTCGATCGAGGCCCAGGGGTTGATCGCGGCATTGTGCACGACGATATCGAGGCGGCCGAAATGCGCGAGCGTATTCTCGACCAGCGCCTGAAGCGCCGCGCGCTGGCCGACATCGACGGCGAAGGCCCGCGCCCGCCCGCCGGCCGCCGCAATGCCGTCCGCGACCTCCTCGCCGGCGGAAGCGGTGCGGTTCGCAATGGCGATGGCGGCGCCGGCAGCGGCGAAGACCCGCGCGATGGCGGCGCCGATCCCGCGTCCGCCGCCGGTGACGAGAGCGACCTTGCCGTCGAGGCGGAAGACATCGGGGCCGGGCATGCCTATTCCTGCGCGGCAAGCTCGGCCACGAAGGCCGAGAAGATTGCGTTGTGCCGGGCGACATCCTCGGGCGTCGAGGCCGGACACAACAGGACCATATTGTGGAATGGCGTCAGCAGCACGCCGCGGTTCATGAAATAGAGGTGCAGCAGCGCCTCGAGATCGCTCTCGCGCGACGCCCTGGCCTCGGACCCGTTGCGCGGCGGGTCGGGGCTGAACATATACTCGACCCGCGCACCGATCTGCGTTACATGCCAGGGCAGGCCGGCCGCGGCGATCAGGCTGCGGACGCCGGCGGCAAGCAGCTCGGCCAGGGCGATCATCCGGGCGAAGGCCGCATCCGTCAGCACCCCTTCAAGCACGGCGCGCATGGCGGCGACGGTGACGGCATTGCCGGCGAGCGTGCCGCCGAAGCCGGCATTGGCGCTCTGCTTCACCAGGGGATCGACGGGCGGCAGCGCCTGCCACACCCGCTCGGCCATCGCCCGCGACAGGCCATAGACGGCAGCCGGAATGCCGCCGGCGATCGCCTTGCCGAGCACGAACATGTCGGGGTC
The DNA here is from genome assembly GCA_937905845.1 of uncultured Rhodospirillales bacterium. Taxonomy (GTDB): domain Bacteria; phylum Pseudomonadota; class Alphaproteobacteria; order Ferrovibrionales; family Ferrovibrionaceae; genus CALCYJ01. The sequence goes on along the minus strand of CALCYJ010000290.1, from coordinate 5,961 downwards.
GAGTCCGTGGGCACGCGTATAGCCGCCGGGGCCGCTGGAGATCGTATGGGTCTCGTCGAGGATGAGCACCGTTCCGGTGTCCCGCGTCGCCCGCCGCAAGGCATCGTGAAAGCCCGGCGCCGCCGGCACCATGCCGCAATTGGTCATGGCGGGCTCGGCCAGAACGCAGGCGACATCGCGATGGCTAAGCGCCTGTTCGAGCGCGTCGGGATCGTTGAACTCCACCACCGAGGACAGGCGCGCATGATCGAAGCCGTTGGGATGGATGTTGTTGCGCAAGCCGACCTTGCCCTCGCGCAGCTCGACATGAGCCTCCTCGACCGAGCCGTGATAGCAGCCGCTGAACACCAGCACCTTGTCGCGCCCGGTGATCATGCGGCTGAGCCGGATGCAGAAGCGGTCAGCGTCGCTGGCCGAGGTCGCGAGATTCCAATAGGGCAGGCCGAAGCGGCGCGTAAGCTCGCGCCCGAGCCACAGCGCATCCCGCGTCGGCAGCATCATCGAGGCACCGGCCAGCAATTGCCGGCTGACCGCATCGGCGATGAGTGGATTGCCGTGCCCCGTCATGGCGCCGGTGTCGCCTAGGCAGAAGTCGACATAATCGTGGCCATCGACGTCGGTCAGGCGGGTTCCTTTCGCCGTCTCGGCATAGATCGGATAGCCGCCGGCCCACCGCCGCATCCAATGCAGCGGCGCGCCATAGAGATAGGTCTCCTTGCCTTGCGCATGGAGGGCGCGCGAGACGGGATGCTCGGCGATGAAACGCTCACGCTCGCGGGCATGGAGCGCCATCACCAGGCCGGGATCAACGCCCGTCGTGTTCTTCATCGTCAACTCGCGAAATGGGCGGGGCGGCGATGGCACCACGGCCGCGCCTGTTCGAGCTGGCTCGCCAGGCGCAGCAGCAGCGGCTCGCCGGCGAGCCTGGCGGCGAACATCGCGCCGATCGGCAGGCCGGCCGAACTCATCGCCAGGGGGAGGCTGATCGCCGGCTGGCCGCTGGCGTTGAAGACCTGGCAGAACGGGGCGAAGTTCATGTTCCGGGCAAACCAATCCGCGAAGGAAAGATCGGGATCATTGGCATTGAGCAGGCCAAGCTTGGGCGCGGGCGTCGCCAGGGTCGGCATCAGCATCACGTCATAGCCTTCGAAGAAGGCGCCGGCGGTGCGCCCGATGACATTGGCATAATCGAGCGCGGCGATGAGATCCACCGCCTTGAGCGTCTTGCCATAGTCATAGGCGCGCAAGGTGGTGGCTTCCAGCGTCTTAAGCGACGGTCGCCGCCCGGCGGCGGCGGCAACGTGATCGATCCAGCCCGCGAGATAGCCGGCCCAGATCGTCACATTGCTGCGCACCAGCCTTTCGGCGCTGAGGTCGAAACGCGCGATCTCCACCACATGGCCGAGATCCTCGCACAGGCGGGCGACATCCTCGATCGCTTCGATCACCTCCCGCTCGATCGTCACCGGCAGCCACGGCGTGAGGTTCAGGGCGATGCGAAGCCGGCCCGGGTCCGTCATCGTCTCGCCGAGGAAACACTCCGAGGTACGCGGCGTATAATACCATTCGCCCACGCCGGGGCCCGCGGTCTGATCGAGCATCGCCGCCGTGTCGCGCACGCTGCGGCTGACGATATGCTCGACCCCGAAGCCGCCAAGGGCGAGGCCGGTATCGGGTCCAACGGGATTGAGATTGCGGCTGGGCTTCAGACCGACGAGGCCGCAGCAGGAGGCCGGAATGCGGATCGAGCCGCCGCCGTCGTTGGCATGGGCGATGGGAACGATGCCGGCGGCAACCGCCGCCGCCGAGCCGCCGGACGAGCCGCCGGAGGAGCGCGCAAGATCCCAGGGGTTGCGGGTCGGACCATAGAGCACCGGCTCGGTCGTGGCGCTGCATCCGAACTCGGGCGCGTTGGAACGGCCAAGGATCGTCACGCCGGCGCGCTTGAAACGTGCCGCAAGGTCGGTCTCGTTCGGCGCGATCAGGCCTTGCGCGAGGCGGCTGCCCATTTCGTTGCGCACGCCCGCCTCGTGGCAGACGAGATCCTTGAGCAGGAACGGCACGCCGGCGAAAGGACAATTGTCGCGGGCTTGCGCATCGGCCAAGTCGGCGCGGTCGGCGAAACTCTCGATGACGGCATTGAGGGCGGGGTTGAGCTGCGCGATGGCGGCGAGCGCCAGATGCGCCAGCTCCGACGGCTTGACCTCCCTGCGGCGGACGAGCGTGGCGAGGTCGAGCGCGTCATGGCGCGCATATTCGGCAAGGTTCACGGCAGATCCTCTTCCATTGGTCGCGGCATTTCAAAGCATCCACCGGGGTCGCCGTCCGCACCTTCGCCGAGATAGAGGCGGTGCAGCTTCTCCGGCGCGTCGCGCAGGCTCGCGCAATCACCATCAAAGACGATGCGGCCGCGGCGCAGGACATGGGCGCGGTCTCCCGTCGCCAGCGCCAGGGCGGCGAATTGCTCGACCAGAAGCACGGCCAGGCCACGGTCGGCAAGCTCGCGCACGACCGCCATCAGCCGCCGCACGATCAGGGGTGCGAGCCCGAGCGACATCTCGTCGATCAACAGCACCTTGGGCCGGGAGACGAAGGCACGCGCCATCACCAGCATCTGCTGCTCGCCGCCCGAGAGCAGCCCGGCCGCGACATGGCGCCGCGGCTTCAATTCCGGGAAGAGTTCGAACCCCTGCTCGATCGAGCCTTCGCGATGGCAGGCGATGCGCAAGTTCTCTTCGGTAGTCAGCAGGCGGAAGACCGCCCGTCCCTGCTGCACATGGGCGAGGCCCAGGCGCGCGCGCTGATTGGGCCGCGATCCTTCGATCCGCCGTCCCTCCAGCGTCACCGTGCCGCCCGCAAGCGGGACGACGCCCGAGATGCCTTCGAGCAGCGTGGTCTTGCCGGCGCCGTTCGCGCCGAGCAGCACGCTGATCGAGCCTGCCTTGAGCGACAGGCTGGCCGCGCGGACCACCGGCAGGCCGGCGCGGTTGATCGTCACGCCGCTGGCGTCGAGGGCGCTCATACCGTCAACCCTTCCTGCGCTGCGCCGAGATAGGCCTTGATGACGGCTTCCTCGCCCAGCACGCGGTCCGGCGGGCCCGAGGCGATGACCTGACCGAAATCGAGCACCGTCACCTGGGAGCAGGCCCGGCGCACCAGGTCGATATCGTGCTCGACCAGCACCACGGCGGAACCGAAGCGGGCGGGAATCTCGGCGATCCGCAGGGCGAGGCGCATCGATTCCTCATGCGACTGGCCCGCCGCCGGCTCGTCGAGGAAGATCGCCCGGGGCCTCGCGGCGACGACACCGGCGATATCCAGCAGCCGCCTTGTGCCGACATCGATGGCCGCGATCCGTTCCTCAGGGTCGGGACAGCCGAGCCAGTCGAGAATCTGCGCCAATTCGCCGCCGGAAAGCCGCCGTCCCGCCGCCAGCCTGACATAGCCGCCAACCGTCAGATCGGGGGCTATCCGCGTCTGCTGCCAGGTCCGGCGCACCCCCACGAGCGCGCGCCGATGCGCCGCCAGCCCGTCAAGCCCGCAGCCTTCGAGCATCAGAGCGCCGTCGTAGCGGTTGACAAAGCCCGTCACCGCGTCGATGAGCGTCGATTTGCCGGCGCCGTTGGGCCCGATCAGGCCGACGACGGCGCCCGCCGCCACCTTGAGATCGACGCGATCCAGCGCCACCACGCTGCCATAGCGGACGGTCAGCCCGGCGATATCGAGCGCTGGCGCGGGCCCGTGGCCGCCGGGGAATATCGTCCCGGGCATTGCCGCCGGGCCAGGGGCGATGGCGGTCCGCGCCGAGGACGGCTGCCGGCGCAGGCGTCGCGCCCGGCGGCGCCACAGCAGGGTGCGCAGGGCTTCGCTCGAACTCGCGCCCATGCTCAGGGCCTGAATGGCGCCGACGGCGAAAGCGATATTGCCGAGATCCTGCGGCAGGTGGAGGCGGCGCAGAAGCTCGGGAAAGAAAGCGGTGAGAATGCCGCCGAGGAGAGCGCCGTCGCCATGCTGCGCCCCCACCATGGTGCCGAGCACGAAAAGGGCGAGCGACTGCATGATATCGAAACTGCCCGATACCAGCGTGCCGAGCTGACCGGCGAGCAGCCCGCCGCCGATCCCGGCGATGAAGGCGCTGAGGGCGAAGGCGCTGACCTTGCTCCGAGGAATGCTCACGCCATGGGCCGCCGTCGCCCGCTCGGAATGCCGGATCGCCATCCAGGCGGCGCCGAAGCGCGAGCGCGACAGGAGATAGAGCGCGAGCGCGATCAGTGCGAAGACGATGACGCAGAAAGCGAAATAGGCCCGGTCACCGCTGAACAGCAGCGGCCGCGGGACGAACTTGAACTGAGCCTGGCCGGGAAAGGTCATCGCGCCCAGGACATTGTCGAAAGCCGCGGCGAAGCCGAGCGTCACGACGGCGAGATTGATGCCGCGCAGCCGCAGGGCCGGCAGGCCGATGGTCACGCCGAAGGGAACCGCGACCAGCCCGCCGATCAGGATCCACAGCGGCAGCGATCCCGGCGCGCCATGCACATTCAGCCAGGCGACCGTCCAGGCGCCGATGCCGGCGAAGGACATCTGGCAGAGCGAGATCATGCCGGTCCGGCCGGTGACCACGCCGACGCTTTGCAGCGTGACGGCCGAGATCACCGCCGTGGTGCAGAGGAAGACCCAGTAATTGGGCAGCAGGCCGGCCACGATGGCGATCGCGGCGAGAGAGCCACCGAGGATGCCGGCGAACGGCCCGATATTAGCGCGCTTCATCCCACCGCGCTCCGCGTTGCCCCCAGAGAAGGACGGCGACAATGATCACGAACGGCAGGCCGCCGCGATATTGGCTGAGCCATGCGAGGTTGCTCGCCATGCCTTCGAGCAGCCCGAGCCCGATGCCGCCCACGACCGTCAGCCAGAAGCTGCGGAAAGAGCCCATCAGCGCCGCGGCGAAGGCCGGCACGATCAGCTCGCTCAAGGTCATGAAATTGGGCTCCCATTCCGGAGCCACGATCATCAGCGCGAGCGAGGTGGCGGCGCCGGTGACGAGCCAGATGGCGGCCGAAAGCAGCCGGGTCCTGATCCCCATCAATTCCGCCGTCATCGGATGTTCGGAGAGGGCGCGCAGCAGCAGCCCGACCCGGGTGCGGTTCAGGAACAGGGTGGCGCCGATAGCGAAGGCGATGGCGAGCGCGATGGTGACGACGGCCGCCACCGTCACCACCACATTGTCGAGCGAGAAGGCCGCGCCTGGAAACAGCGCCGGCACCTGGCGGGGATGCTGGCCGCCGGTCACCCGCAGCCCGGCGAAGATCAGACCGACCAGCATCGCGACCGTCACCGCGGCCTTGGTCTGCGCGTCCGATTCCGCAAACCAGGTGCTCATCACCGCGCCGACGAGCCCCGAGGCGATGGTGCCGGCGAGAAGGCCGATCGCGACGGCGGGGACCAGCGGCATGCCCGCCTGATGCAGCATAACCATGGCGAAAGTGCCGACCGCGCCAACCGCCGCGCCGGCGAAATTGACCACGGCGACGAGCCGGTAGGTGAAAACGGCGCACACGCCGAGAAGGGCGTAGGTGCCGCCGGCGGCCAGTCCTGCAAGCGCTGCGGTGAGCATCTCCCAATCACCTCGTGAGCGATCCTGCGCGCCGCCGAAAATCGGAGCGGCCGGGATTGCTGGTCATCCCGACCGCTCCAGGCGGGGGAGGCTAGTCCTCCGCCGGCGGAAGGATGACCCAGTTCGGCGTCACGACCTTCCAGGCGCCGTTTTCCAGCGTCACGATCTTCGTCGCCTGGGACGACGCATGCTTCATACCCGGCCCGAAATAATACGGCGTTCCGACCAGTTAATTGGGGATCGGCTTCATGTCGTGGAGCGCCTTGTTCATGCTCTCCCGCGTCACCGGACCGTTGATCCCCTGGATCACCTGCATGAGGATCTTCGCCACTTCGAATCCGGGCTGT
>CALCYJ010000289.1 GCA_937905845.1 uncultured Rhodospirillales bacterium | reverse complement strand
AATGAATCAGTCGTTCGCCATCTCCGCAAGTAAATTAATAGGTCCTGAGCCTAGCACAGGCGCGCAAGGGTGCCAGCCGCCGGCACGGGCGCGTTGACGCTCAGCCCCCTCCACGCCACAGTGGCGGCCCGATTGCCGGAAGCGTAGGAATGCCTGCCATGGCCGAGACCAAGGGAAAGTGGGAATTCTGGATCGACCGCGGCGGCACCTTCACCGATATCGTGGCGCGGCGCCCCGATAGCACCCTCCTCACCCACAAGCTCCTGTCGGACAATCCCGGACGCTACGCCGACGCGGCACTCCAGGGCATCCGCGATCTCCTGGGCCTCGCGCCGGACGAGCCGCTGCCCTCGGCGCGCATCGCCGCGGTCAAGATGGGGACGACGGTCGCCACCAACGCGCTGCTCGAGCGCAAGGGCGAGCCCTGCCTGCTGGTGACGACGCGGGGCTTCGGCGATGCCTTGCGCATCGGCTACCAGGCGCGGCCCAAGCTCTTCGCGCTGAAGATCGAGCTGCCGGAGATGCTCTATGCCGCGGTGGTGGAGGTGGACGAGCGCATGAGCGTCAAGGGCGAGGTGGTGACGCCGCTCGACGTTGCGGCGGCAAGGCTCGATCTCGCCCGCGCCTATGAGAGCGGCTTACGCGCCTGCGCCATCGTGCTGGTGCACGGCTATCGCTATCCCGCCCACGAGCGGCAGCTTGCGGCGCTGGCGCGCGAGGCCGGCTTCACGCAGATTTCCGTCAGCCACGAGGTGAGCCCGCTGATGAAGCTCGTCCCGCGCGGCGATACGACGGTGGTCGATGCCTATCTCTCGCCGGTGCTGCGCCGCTATATCGACCGCGTCGCGGCGGCGCTGGGCGACACGCGGCTTTTGTTCATGCAGTCGAACGGCGGGCTTGCCGCCGCCGATTTCTTCCAGGGCAAGGATGCCATCCTCTCCGGTCCCGCCGCCGGCGTCATCGGCATGGCGCGCACGGCGGAACAGGCGGGCATGCGCCAGGTGATCGGCTTTGACATGGGCGGCACCTCGACCGATGTCAGCCATTTCGACGGCACGCTCGAGCGCACGTTCGAGACGCAGGTGGCCGGCGTGCGCATGCGCGCGCCGATGATGCTGATCCATACGGTGGCGGCCGGCGGCGGCTCGATCCTGCGCTTCGACGGCGCCAGGCTGAAGGTCGGCCCCGATTCGGCCGGCGCCGATCCCGGTCCGGCCTGCTATGGCAAGGGCGGTCCGCTCACCGTCACCGACGCCAATGTCATGCTGGGGAAGATCGATCCCCGCTACTTCCCGAACCTGTTCGGGCCGAAAGGAGACGGCCCGCTCGACGCCACCCTGGTGCGAGCGAAATTCCAGGCCCTGGCCGACGAGATCACGCGCGCCACCGGCCGGTCGCACGAGGCGGAGGCGGTCGCGGCCGGCTTTATCGCCATCGCCGTGCAGAACATGGCCAATGCCATCAAGAAGATTTCGCTTGCCCGCGGCTATGACGTCACGCGCTATGCGCTCGCCTGCTTCGGCGGCGCCGGCGGCCAGCATGCCTGCCTCGTCGCCGACGCGCTCGGCATTTCCCGCATCCTGCTCCATCCCTATGCCGGCGTCCTCTCGGCCTATGGGATGGGGCTGGCCGATCTGCGGGTGCTGCACGAGCATGCGCTCGAAGTGGCGCTCGATCCGCCGGGGATCGAGGCCGCGGCCGGCCTGCTCGACCGTCTGGCCGGCGAGGCGGAAGCCGAAATGCAGGCGCAGGGGGTGGCGGCAGCGCAGCGGACGACCGAGCGGCGGTTGCAAGTGCGCTATGCCGGCTCCGACACCGCCCTGACAGTGCCCTGGGCCGATACGGAAGGCGTGCGCGATGCCTTCACCGAAGCGCACCGCAAAGTCTATGGCTTCGTCTCGCCGGAAAAGCAGATCATCCTCGAAGCGGCGATGGTGGAGACGATCGGCACCATGCCGGAGCCGCCGGAAAATGCCGCGGCGGAGCGCGTGCCGCCTCGCAGCATCGTGCCCGAGCTGGCCCGGATCGATGCCCATATGGCGGGCCGGCACCATGTAGCGCCGGTGATCGACCGCGAGGCGATGCGCCCGGGCGAGCGGGTGGTGGGCCCGGCGATCATCGTCGAGCGCACCGCGACCACGGTGATCGAGCCCGGGTGGGAGGCGGCGCTGACCAAGCGGCGCGATCTCGTCCTGACCAGGATCGAGCCCTTGGCCCGCGAGAAGATCGAGGCCGGCGCGGCCGATCCGGTGCTGCTCGAAATCTTCAACAATCTTTTCATGTCGGTGGCCGAGCAGATGGGCTCGGTGCTGGAAAAGACCGCCTATTCGGTCAATATCAAGGAGCGTCTCGATTTCTCCTGCGCCATCTTCGCCCCCGACGGCGAGCTGATCGCCAATGCCCCGCATCTGCCGGTGCATCTGGGCTCGATGAGCGAGAGCATCAAGACGGTGATCCGCGAAAAGGGCGCAAGCCTCAAGCCCGGCGATGTCTATGCGCTCAACGCGCCCTATAACGGCGGCACCCACCTGCCCGACGTTACCGTCGTCACCCCGGGGTTCGACGAGGGCGGCCGGCGCATTCTCTTCTATGTCGCCTCGCGCGGGCATCATGCCGATATCGGCGGCATCACGCCGGGATCGATGCCGCCCGACAGCCGCACCATCGCCGAGGAAGGCATCCTGTTCGACATGGTCAAGCTGGTCGATCGCGGCCGCTTTCTCGAAACCGAGACGCTCGATCTTCTCTCATCTGGCCCCCATCCCGCCCGCAATCCCCATCAAAACCTCGCCGACCTCAAGGCGCAGGTCGCCGCCTGCACCACCGGCATCGAGGAACTGCACCGCCTCTTGGCGCTCTATGGCGAAGAAACCGTGCAGGCCTATATGGGGCATGTGCAGGACAATGCCGCGCGCGAGGTGGGCCTCGCGATCGGTAGGCTCCGGAGCGGCAACTTTACCTATGAGATGGACGACGGCGCCCGCATCGCCATCGCCATCGCCATCGACCGGGCGGCAGGCCGCGCCCGCATCGATTTCACCGGCACCAGCGCGCAGCACCCGGGCAATTTCAACGCCCCCCGCGCGGTGACGGTCGCCGCCGTCCTCTATGTCTTCCGCTGCCTGATCGAGCACGACATCCCGCTGAACGGCGGCTGCCTGCGGCCGCTCGAGCTTCTGATTCCCGACGGCTCGATGCTGAGCCCGGCCTTTCCGGCCGCCGTGGTGGCGGGCAATGTCGAGACCAGCCAGTGCGTGACCGATGCCCTGTTCGGCGCGCTCGGGATCATGGCCGCGGCCCAGGGCACGATGAACAACCTCACCTTCGGCAATGCGCGCTATCAATATTACGAGACGATCTGCGGCGGCGCCGGCGCCGGCGCCGATTTCGACGGCACGTCCGCCGTCCATACCCACATGACCAACACCCGCCTCACCGACCCCGAAGTGCTGGAATGGCGCTTTCCGGTCCGCCTCGAAAGCTTCCGCATCCGCCCGGGCTCGGGCGGCCGGGGCCGGCACCGCGGCGGCGACGGTGCCATCCGCCGCCTGCGCTTCCTCGAAGCGATGACGGCGGCCCTGCTGTCGGGGCATCGCCGCGTGCCGCCCTTCGGCCTTGAAGGCGGCGAGGACGGCGCCTGCGGGCGGCAGTGGATCGAGCGCGCGAACGGGGAACAGGTGCCGCTTCAGGGCTGCGACCGCGCGGAAATGGCGGCGGGCGACGTCCTCGTCATCGAAACGCCGGGCGGCGGCGGCTTCGGCGCTGCCTGAGGCACAAAACAACCGGCCCGAAGCATTTTGCGATTCAAGCGGGCGGTAAAATGCTCTAGACTTCGCGCCATGTCATCCATCCTCATCACGGGCGCCAATCGAGGCATCGGCCTCGAATTCACGGCGCAATACGCAGCGGCAGGCTGGCGGGTTCTCGCGGCCTGTCGTGATCCTTCGGAAACCGGCGATCTCCGGCGCATCGCGGAAGCGGCCGGCGGCGCGGTCAGCCTGCACCGGCTGGAGGTCACCGACCCGCAGTCGATCCGGCGGCTGGCCGACGAACTGTCGTCGCAGCCGGTCGATCTGCTGCTCAACAACGCCGGCGTCGCCGGGCGCGAGGCGGCGAATTTCGGCCAGACCCCCGCCAAGCCCTGGCTCGATACGCTCGCGGTCAATGTCGTCGCCCCCATGCATATGGCGGAAGCCTTCCTGCCCCATGTGCAGCGGAGCGAGCGGCGCATCATCGCCACCATTTCGAGCCGCATGGGCTCGGTGGGGGAGAACGATCAGGGCGGCTCCTACGCCTATCGCTCGTCCAAGGCGGCGGTGAATGCGGTCGCCAAGAACCTGAGCGTCGAGATGAAGAACAAAGGCATCACCGTGGTGGTGCTGCATCCGGGCTGGGTCAGGACCGACATGGGCGGACCGGAGGCGCCGGTATCGCCCGAGGAGAGCGTTACCGGCCTGAAGGGGGTGCTCGACAAGGTCACCCTCGCCGACACCGGCAAGTTCCTCAATTACGACGGGACAGAGATCCCGTGGTGAGAGGGGCGCCCCGCCGCCAAGCTTGTTAGGCTGGGCGTGTCAGGCCGGGCTTGTCAGACAGCCGATCCTTCGGACGATAGCGCGATCAGATCGTGAAACCCGGCGCCGCCACTGGCCGCCGGGTTTTTCTTTGGCGGGCGGGCCGCGGTCCCGCCGCCGGACCGGCTCCTTGGTGCGGACGGCGGGACTCGAACCCGCACTTCCTTATCGGAAAACAGATTTTAAGTCTGCTGCGTCTACCGGTTTCGCCACGTCCGCACGGCGTCGAGACTAGAGCATATCCGGGAAAAGTGGATCCCCTTTGTCCGATCACGGAACAGGCGGGGAAACAATATGTTTGACGACGGGCATGGATCGAAACGTGCACCCGATCCGGCTCAAGCGATGACGTTCAACTTCCGTGCGCCGACATCCACGGACGCGGCCCTTATACGCGCTTCGCACATGGCAAGACTTCCCAATCCTGATCGAAGTACAAAGGAAAGGAGCGATAGGCGGCACGATAGAATACGGGGAAAAAGCGGAAGAAATTGGCTTTCTGCTCAAACCAGTACTCTCCGTAGTTCGGATCGAAGAACAATGCGTCGCCGGCGCCGCCGTAAGTGGGTTGGCCCAGCCAAGCCGCGACGGCATGCCCTGTCGACGTTCCCCACGCGGTGCCGCCAAAATTGATCCGCACGTAACACGAGTTGAATCTCTGCATCGCCGCGACGATGTCGTTCTCGATATTCGGCGCGCCGCCCCCTTGCTGGATGGCCGCAGGGACCGCTGACGCGGTCGTTTGATCTTGCTGCGTCCTGCTGTTGAAGAACGTCTTGTTGCCCGAGGCGTTCAGGCTGAGCACATCATGCATTTGCAGCCATAATTCGATCTGGCGCCTCTGAGAGCCGGGTACATCGGACGCCGTCTTGTGCAGCAGGGCTATTTCTTTCAGCTTACCGACATTCAGCGGGCCAACGCCGCCACCGCCCAGCACGTTGGCCAAGCTTCCATCATGCGCGTGGTATCGAATCCATTCCGCCGATAGGGCCGCGCAAATCCCGAAGGTCCGGTAATGGCGCCACACAAGGAGATCAGATTGGCTGAAGGTCCAAGTGGCGTGTCCCTTATGGGTGCTGGCAATCCGGTCAACGTTCATGCGTACCTATCTCCTCAATCAGACCGCCGGAGCATCGCGGCATCTCGCGCAAGCTCCGCAGACAGCCCCCCCACAGAAGCCGGCAGCGTGAGCGCGCCACCGACCGATCGGCTTCAGCTTTTGGTGCCTTGTCCGCCGGTCCAAGTCAAGCCTCTCACCTCAGGCGACAGCGGTTCGACGTACCGCAATGCAGGATGGAATCTGACAAAAAGTTTACAGGCGGCGGGTTTTCGCGGCATCGACAACGAGGCCGATCCGCTCGACCTGCGCTGTCAGGCCAACCGCAGCCTGACGCCGTTAGCGCCGCGCGCCAGCACCAGAGCCTGTTCCGCAAGAGTGGACACCCCTTTTGCGACAAGAACAGGCTCAAGATGTCGAGTGAGCGCGAATTCTGATCGACCGGCCGATTCCATCCGGTCGGAAAGCGCGCTAGGTGGTGGCGAGCCCGACATGGACCATCACGACCTCGATGCGGGCGTCTCGGCGTTGGATCGTCTTGCGTGGATCGACCGTTGACGAGGCGCAGAGGAAGAGCGATTTGCCGTCGCTTCCGCCTAGCGCGCAGGCACAGACGCGGCGCACGGCGCCGCCCACCGGGCCGCGGTTCCAGCACTCATCCAGGGATCGTTTTCACTCGCCATCACGATGCTCGGCCCGATTGGCTCTTCCAGCCAGGTTTGCCCATGGGCAGGCCCGCTGCCGAAAAGGTCGGGCAGGGTCACGACAATGGCCATGGCATGCCTCGCCGGCGTCAGGCCTGCCAGCGCCGGTCCAGGTTGCGGATCTGCGTGCGATGCAGGAGACGCCGGTCGGTGCTGGCGAAGGCGTCGCGGCGGTGCATGGTCGCGATATTGTTCCACAGCACCACATCGCCGGGCTGCCAGGCGTGGCGGTAGATATGCGGCGGGCGATCCGCCTCGGCCCAGAGGGCTGCGAGCAGCGCATCGCCGCGCTCGCCGCTCGCCAGGATCGCGCGGCCGCCGCGCTGGCGCCCGAGGAACAGGGCGGAGTGGCCGCTGAGCGGATCGTCGAAGCGCACGGGATGCCACACGCCGTCGCCGGCGGCACTGTCCAGCCGCGGCGTGCCGGCGCTGGTATAGGCGCGGTCGTGAAAAAGCCGGGCGCCCACCGTCACCACCCGCAAGGCTACCGGCAAATCATCCCAGGCGGCGCGCAGATCGAGGAAGAACGTGTCGCCGCCGCCGCCGGCCGGAAGCTCGCGGGCATGCAGGACGCAGCCGATGGGCGGCGCCGGCACATAGGTCATGTCGCTGTGCCAGGCCAGTTCGCCATCGCCCAGCCCGCCGATGGCGACGCCGCCGCGCTTGATGTTGGAAACGACGGCGATTTCGGGATGACCCTCCAGCGCCGAGCGCTCGGCATCGAAGGCGGGCGCGAGATCGAGCGATCCGAGAAAGCGGCTGAACTGCAATTGCGCGGCCGGCGACAGATCCTGATCGCGGAAGACCAGCAGGCCATGGCGCCGCCAGGCCGCCAGGATCTCGCCCAAGGCCTCGTCGCCGAGCGCGCCGAGATCGATTCCCGCAACCTCCGCACCAAGGGTGGGATGGAGCGGCCGGATGGCGAGACTCATGTCGAACTCTCCTGCTTTGATCGTACCAGCCTTGACCGGATTAAACATTAAAATAAGGTAATTACAATTTCAATATCATATTGTAGTGTGATAATAACATATATTACAATATTCATGTGTTTATATGGCCGTTGCGCCGTGACCGATGCCTCTCTCGAAACCGGAGGAAGACGATGATGCCTCTTCTGAAACAAGCCGCGCGAACCCTGGTGCTCGCAATCGCCTTCGCTGGCGCCCTCGCCGGGTTCACGCGGGGTGCCTGGGCTCGATACCCCGATCACCCGATCAATTTCATCGTCCCTTGGGGAGCCGGTGGCGGCGCGGACCTTCTGGCCCGCACGGCGGCGAAAATCATGGCACCGGCGCTCGGCGTGTCGTTGCCGGTGATCAATGTTCCCGGTGCGACCGGCATGACCGGCATGACCAAGCTGCTGACCTCGCCGGCGGATGGCTACAGCATGGCCGTGTTGATCGGCGACACTTACGCCTTGCAGGCCGGTCCGCACCCCCGGTTCCGCCTCGATCAGCTCATTCCGCTGGCCATCATGATCCAGCAACCTTCGGGCTACTGGGTTGCGGCGAACGGCCCCTTCAAGAACTGGAACGACGTGGCGAAAGCCGCCAGGCAGCATTCCCTGCGGGTGGCGGTCACGGGATTCGGCAGCGCTGACGACATCACCACCCGCTATCTCGCATACAAGCTCGGGATAAAGCTCGAAGCGATTCCCTATGCGAAGCCGGGATTGCGCTATGCCTCCATCCTTGGCGGCAATGCCGATGTTCTGTACGAGCAGACCGGCGACGTGCGCAGCTATTTTGACGCCGGACGCATCAAGCCGGTCCTGTTCTTCTATCCCCATCCGGTGCCGATCCCCGTCTTCGCCAAGGTCCCGGTATCGGGACAGCTTGGATACGACATCACGCTGCCGCAGTTCCGCGCCATCGTCGTGCGAGCCGGCACCGACCCGGCGCGCGTCAAGATCCTGGCCGACGCGCTGGCAAAAGTGGCGAAGGACGGCAGCTTCAAAGCCTATCTCGCGCAGCAGTACGCCGACCCGGACAGCTTCATTCCGATGCAGGGAACCAGGGCATTCATGGCCAATTGGCTCAAGCAGGCACGCGCCATCATCGCCCGGACCAAGGCCGAATAATGACAAAGACCGGCGGGCGCACCCGGTCGTGGCACCACCGGCTGGGCCGCGCCGCGCCTTACGGCGCGGTGATGGCGGCCGGCGCCTGGCTCTACCGGGTCGCCGGACAATTCGCCTTCGAGCGCGATCCCGGGCGGATCGGCCCGGACGTCTGGCCGAAGCTCATCCTGATTCTGATGATGGCGAGCGCCTTCTGGGGTTTCTGTGCCGCCGTCACGACGCGCGATCCTCTCGATGGCGCGACGGCGGCGCTGGACGACGAGGTGGTTTTCCCGCCCGAAATCCATCCGTCCTTCGTCTGGATCGGCATCGCCGCTACCTTCGTCTATCTGCTGGCCTTGCCCGATCTCGGCTTCCTGTCGGCGACCGCACTCTATGCCGCGCTCCTGATACGCCTCGGCCAATATCGCAATCTGCCTCACATCCTGATTCTCGGCCCGGCGCTGTCTCTGTTCTTTGTCTTTCTCTTCATGCGCGTCGTCTATGTGGCGCTGCCCATCGGCATCGGCCCCTTCGGCCGATTGTCCTTGGCGGCGATGGCCGCGATGGGCGTGCATTAGCGGCGTAGGGAAAGTCCGCGCCGGCCGCGCGCGCTTCGCCGCGAGGCCCGGGATCCATCGACGATAGTCAAGGTTCAAAGTCATGGAACTGATCGAGGGGCTTGCCCAGGGTTTCATCCACGTGTTTCAACCCTTCGACCTGCTGATGCTGCTCGTCGGGCTGATGATCGGGATGGCGGTGTCGATCATGCCCGGGCTCGGCATGGTGATGGGCGTCGTGCTCGCCCTGCCTTTTACCTACCGGATGTCGATCGAGCCTTCCATCATCCTGCTGACGGCGATTTATTTCGCCGGCACTTATGGGGGGTGCTTCACCACGATCCTCTACCGCATTCCCGGCGAGCCGATGGACGTGCCGCTCTTATGGGACGGCTATGCCATGGGCCGCAAGATCGGGCCGGCGAAACCGCTCGGCTG
>CALCYJ010000288.1 GCA_937905845.1 uncultured Rhodospirillales bacterium | reverse complement strand
GCCTTCGACGAGCCCTGGGCGATCCTCCATTACAAGGCCGAGGGCGCGCTCGATTATACCGTCCTGCTGTTCGTGCCCGGGACGCGTCCCCTCGATCTGTTCGATCCGGCGCGGCGGCATCGGGTCAAGCTCTATGTCCGCCGGGTTTTCATCACCGATGATTGCGCCGGGCTGCTGCCGCCCTATCTGCGCTTTCTCCGCGGCATCGTCGATTCGGAAGATCTGCCGCTCAATGTCAGCCGCGAGATGCTCCAGAACAACCCGGTGCTCGCGCGCATGCGCCAGGCGATCACCCGGCGCGTGCTGGGCGAACTCGAAACCAAGGCCCGGGACGGCGCCCAATACGCGACCTTCTGGGACAGTTTCGGCGCGGTGCTGAAAGAGGGACTTTACGAGGATCACGAGAACCGCGACCGCCTGCTCGCGCTGGCCCGCTTCCGCTCCACTTTCGGGCCGGAGCGCTATTCGCTCGAGGATTATCTCGGCCGCCTGCGCGACGGTCAGAACGCGATCTATACGATCAGCGGCGAGGACGCGGATCAGCTCGCGCGGAGCCCGCAGCTTGAAGGTTTCCGCGCCCGCGGCATCGAGGTGCTGCTGCTCACCGATCCGGTCGATGATTTCTGGCCGCAGATGGTGCCGAGCTTCCGCGACAAGCCGTTCAAGTCGGTGACACGGGCCGGGGCCGATCTCTCCGCCATCCCGCTTCCAGCCGAGGCGGCGCCCGAGGAAACGGCGGCGGCGCCCTCGGATAGCGAGATGGGCACGCTCATAGCCCTCATCAAGCAGACGCTGGGCGAGCAGGTGAAGGATGTCCGGCTTTCCGACCGCCTCACCCACTCGGCGGTCTGTCTCGTCGCCGACGAGCACGGGCTCGACCTTCACCTCGAACGGGTGCTGAAGCAGCATCACCAGCTCGGGGAAGCCGGCCGGCGCGTCCTCGAAATCAATCCGCGCCACGAGCTGATCCGCCGCCTGGCCGGGGCGGCGGTGCAGCCCGGCGGCAGCGACCGGCTCGGCGATCCGATTCGGCTGCTGCTCGATCAGGCCCGCATCCTGGAGGGCGAAACGCTGCCCGATGCCGCCGCTTTCGCCCGGCGCCTGACGGAAGTGATGGCGAAAGGTTTCGGCTAGAAGCGGTTTCAGGGCGCGGAGTGCCGGCGGCGGGGTCAGTCCGGCAGGCGGATCGCGGCCAGAATCGGGCCGTCGCCGCCCTGTTGCAGCAGCACCGCCCAATGCGTGGCGCCTTTGAGCCCGGCCGGCGGCAAGGCGATCCGCGCCGCCTGGCCCGACCAGCTATCGAGGTGCCGGATCACCCGCACGGCATCGACGTAATCGATGGTGTGGCCGGCATTCTCCCCCGCCTTGATCGCAATCTTCTCCTCGGCGTCATAGCCGATCAGCCACAGGGTGGATGCTGTCGCCGTACCCGCCGGCACATCGAGGGTCAGGGTGCCTCCGGCTTGCCCCGTGACGCGCAGCGCGACGGAGCGCGGTGCCGCCGCCGCCTTGGCGATCGCCTTGTCCACCGCGCCGGGGTCGGAGCCCAGCACCGCGGCTGCGCCGGCGATAACCATCTCGGGCGTATAGACATAGCCTTCGCCCAGCGCCTTGGCATAGGCCTGCTGGCGTTCGGTCGCGGCATGGAGCGCCAGCGTGTCCGGCCAGCCGAGATAGTTCCAGTAATCGACATGGAAGCCCAGCGCCAGCACGTCGGGCCGCGCCGCCAGCTTTTGCAGCAGCGCGTCGGCCGGCGGGCAGGAATTGCAGCCCTGGCTGGTGAAAAGCTCCACCACGACCGGCGCGGCCGGGGCGGCGAGCACAGGTGGCGCCGGCAGGAGCAGCGCGAGGATCAATCCGGAGGCGGCGGCGATACGCATGACCCTACCCTAGGATGGTCCGGGCGCCAGGGCGAGTAACGAGTGGTCACGAGTGGGTGATCCGGCGTGACGGGGACGGGAGCCGGATCCCGTTCTTGAGATCCCGGGCCCGGGCGCGGCGGAACCGGTGGCCGGCTCCGCCGCGATCCTCAAGAATCCGGTCAGCCGGCTTTCACGAGCCGGCTTTCATCAGATTCCGCAGCACATAATGCAGGATGCCGCCGTGGCGGTAGTATTCCACCTCGTCGAGCGTATCGATGCGGCTCTTGAGCGCGATCTCCTGCTTGCTGCCGTCGGCCCGGGTGAGGGTGCAGGGCACATTCATGCCGGGCTTGAGCCCATCCTTGATCCCGGTGAGGTCGAACAGCTCGCTGCCGTCGAGCTTCAGGGTCTTGCGGTCCATGCCGGCGGGGAACTGGAGCGGCAGCACGCCCATGCCGACCAGGTTGGAGCGGTGGATGCGCTCGAAGCTTTCCGCGATCACCGCCTTGACGCCCAGGAGCAGCGTGCCCTTGGCCGCCCAGTCGCGGCTCGACCCGGTGCCATATTCCTTGCCCGCCACCACGACGAGCGCCACGCCCTCGCTCTGGTAGCGCATGGCGGCGTCATAGATCGACAGGATGTCGCCCGAGGGCTGGTGGCGGGTAAGGCCGCCCTCGGTCCCGGGCGCCGTCTCGTTCTTCAGGCGGATATTGGCGAAAGTGCCGCGCATCATCACTTCGTGATTGCCGCGCCGGGCGCCGTAGGAATTATAGTCCCCCGGCATCACCTGGCGCTCCGAGAGATAGGTGCCGGCCGGTCCGTCCTTCGCGATATTGCCGGCGGGCGAGATATGGTCGGTGGTGATGGAATCGCCCAGGAGCGCCAGGACCCGGGCCCGCGTGATATCGACGAGCGGCTTGGGTTCCTTCGGCCTCCCCCGGAAATAGGGCGGGTGCTGGACATAGGTGCTGGCGGGATTCCAGCCGTAGGTGCGGCCCTCGGCGACCGGGATGGCCTGCCAGGCCTTGTCGCCGGCGAAGACATTGCCGTATTCCTGGCGGAACATCGCCGGCGTGACGGCGGTGCCGATCGTCTCGTGGATTTCCTGGTTGCTGGGCCAGATGTCACGCAGATAGACCGGCTTGCCGTCGCTCCCCACCCCTAAAGGATCGCTCGCGAGATTGACGGTGACCGAGCCCGCCAGCGCATAGGCCACGACCAGCAGCGGCGAGGCGAGATAGTTCACCTTCGTCTGGGGATTGACCCGGCCCTCGAAATTGCGGTTGCCCGAGAGCACCGCGCCGACCATGAGATCGCCCTCGGTGATGGCCTCCGAGATCGGCGGCGACAGCGGGCCCGAATTGCCGATGCAGGTGGTGCAGCCATAGCCGACCAGGTTGAAGCCCAGCGCGTCGAGATCCTTGTCGAGACCGGCGGCGCGCAGATAGTCGGTCACCACTTTCGAGCCCGGGGCGAGCGAGGTCTTGACCCAGGGCTTCACCTTCAACCCTTTGGCGACCGCGTTGCGGGCGATAAGGCCGGCGCCGAGCATGACGGAGGGGTTGGACGTATTGGTGCAGGAGGTGATCGCCGCGATCACCACGGCGCCGTGCTGAAGCGCGTAATCCGCGCCTGCGACCGGCGTTCCTTTAGCCACGATTGCCTTGACGGCGGCCGGATCGGCCGCACCCGTGGCCGCGCCCAGATCCTTGGCGAAGCCCGCCGAGACGCCCGAAAGCGACAGCCGGTCCTGCGGCCGCTTCGGCCCGGCAAGCGAGGTCTCGACCGTGCCGATGTCGAGTTCGAGCGTGTCGGTGAAAAGCGGCTCGGGCGTCTTCTCGTCGCGCCACAACCCTTGCGCCTTGGCATAGGCCTCGACCAGCGCCACCCGTTCCGGCGCGCGCGCGGTGAAGTTCAGATAGCGGATGGTCTCGGCATCGACGGGGAAGAAGCCGCAGGTGGCGCCATATTCGGGCGCCATGTTGGAGATGGTGGCGCGATCCGCCAGCGCCAGCTCGGCAACCCCGGGGCCGTAGAATTCGACGAACTTGTTGACCACGCCCTTCTTGCGCAGCATCTGCGTCACCGTCAGGACGAGATCGGTCGCCGTCGTGCCCTCCCTCAGGCGGCCGATAAGCTTGAATCCCACCACCTCGGGGATCAGCATGCTGATCGGCTGGCCCAGCATCGCCGCCTCGGCCTCGATGCCGCCGACGCCCCAGCCGACGACGCCGATGGCATTGATCATCGTCGTGTGGCTGTCGGTGCCGACCAGCGTGTCGGGATAGCTGACGCCGTCCTTCTGGTGCACGCCGCGCGCCAGGTACTCGAGGTTGACCTGGTGGACGATGCCGATGCCCGGCGGCACGACCTTGAACGTGTCGAACGCCTGCATGCCCCATTTCATGAACTCATAGCGCTCGGCGTTGCGCGCGAACTCGATCTTCATGTTGAGGTCGAGTGCGTCCTTCGTGCCGTAGTGGTCCACCATCACCGAGTGGTCGACGACGAGGTCGACGGGCACCAGCGGCTCGATCAGCTTCGGGTTCTTGCCGATGTCATGCGTCACGTTGCGCATCGCGGCCAGGTCGGCGAGCAGCGGGACGCCGGTGAAGTCCTGCAGCACGACCCGCGCCACGACGAACGGAATCTCGTCGGTGCGCGCGCCCACCGGCTTCCAGTTGGCCAGTTCGCGGATGTGGTGCTCGCTGACCTTCTTGCCGTCGCAGTTGCGCAGCACGCTTTCCAGCACGATGCGGATGCTGACCGGCAGTCGCGAGACCTTGCCGACGCCGGCCGCCTCGAGCGCCGGCAGCGAATACATCTTGCCGGCGGCGCCGGAGGCCTGCGTGTACGTGCGCAGCGTGTCGAACAGGTTGTGGCTCATGCGAATCCTTGGCGTTGGCCGGCAATGCGCGAGCGCGCGCTCACTGGCCGCTGGTGATTGACTTCAGGTTGATCGTGTTGCCGCCGGGCAGCTTCATGTCGCCGGGCGCCATGCCCGCGGGACACCCACCGGTGTACTTGCCGTCGACGATCGTGTTCGATTCCTTCATGCCCTGCAGTGGCGGATCGTAGGTCGAGTGCGCCACGGTGTGATACGACGTGCCGCCGGCGAACTTCATCACCGCCTTGGTGGCGATGCTCGATCCCATCAGCCCGCACACCGAGTCGGTGCTCACCGTGTCGCCGGCGACGCGCATGTCGTGCTTGCTGCACATGCCGCGCATCATCCCCTGGCTGAACTGGACCATCTGCTTTTGCACGCTGTCGTCGATGCACAGCGTGGTGACATGCGCCGGCGCCTGCGCCGCCGCCGGTGCGCCTGCCTTGTTGGTCGCGGTCGTCAGCTGCCACAGTCCGGCGCGCATCTTCGGGAAATCCTGCGCGAGCGCGTGGATCGGCAGTGCGAGCATCACGGCGAGAATCAGTCGTTTCATTGGCGTTTCCTGTGGTGTGCGTGCTAGATGACCATCAGGTCGACGAATTCGTTGACCGGAGTCGCAGCCAGGCGCGCGGCGTCGAGCGCCACCGCGAGGATTGCCTGCTGCTGCTTCTGCGGAAAACGCCGCGCGAGGTTGCGGCGGAATTTTTCCACCAGCACCGGCATGCCTTCGGCGCGGCGGCGGCGGTGGCCGATCGGATATTCGACGATCACTTCGTCGAGCTTCGTGCCGTCGGTCAGCTCCACCGTCAGCGCATTGGCGATCGACCGCTTGGCGGGATCGTGATAGTCGCGGGTGAATTGCGGATCCTCGATGCACGTGATGCGATCGCGCAGCGCGTCGATGCGCGGATCGGCGGCGACCGCGTCCTCGTAGTCGGCCGCGGTCAGCCGGCCGAAC
>CALCYJ010000287.1 GCA_937905845.1 uncultured Rhodospirillales bacterium | reverse complement strand
CCTGATGCGGCCCGTGGGCTCCGCCCTGTTCGGCAGCATCGCCGACCGGCAGGGCCGCAAGCGGGCGATGGTGATCGCGATCGTGGGCGTCGGCATCGCGACGGCGCTGTTCGGCGTGCTGCCGACGATCGCCGATATCGGGGTGGTGGCACCGATCCTGTTTCTCCTGCTCCGCCTGGTGCAGGGGGTGTTCGTCGGCGGCGTCGTCGCCTCGACGCATACGATCGGCACCGAATCCGTGCCCGAGCGCTGGCGGGGCGTTCTTTCCGGTTTCATCGGCGGCGGCGGTGCCGGCATCGGCGCGCTGCTCGCCTCGATCGCGCTGGCCGTCATTTCGGCGATCTTCCCCGGGCCACAATTCGCCATCTGGGGCTGGCGCTGCCTGTTCTTCACCGGCCTGCTCTCGGCGGCCCTTGGCCTCTTCGTATTCCGCGCGCTGGAAGAATCACCGCTCTGGCGCCAGGCGGCGCCGGCGGCCAAGACGCAGCATCCGGTCGGCATGCTGTTCCGGGTACCGCATCGCCGCGTCCTGCTCATCAACCTGCTGCTCTCGACGGGCGGCGGCGCGGGCTATTACCTCACGTCCGGCTTCCTGCCGAGCTTTCTCAAGCTGGTGAACCGGCTCGATCATGCCGATACCGCCCACATCCTCATCCTCGGCAGCCTCGTCACCATCCTCGCCTCGACCGCCTTCGGCGCGCTGAGCCAGGGCATCGGCCGCAAGCCGACCTTCCTGATCGCCGGCATCCTCAATATCATCGCCCTGCCGATCCTCTATCTTCACATGGGCGCCGCGCGCGACCTGGCCGATGTCACGATCTTCGCGCTGATCATCTCCTTTCTCGGCAATATCGCGTATGCGCCGATCCTGATCTTCTTCAACGAGCGTTTCCCGACCACGCTCCGGGCGACGGGAACGGGCCTCTCGTGGAACATCGGCTTCGCGCTCGGCGGCACGACGCCGCTCCTGGTGTCGCTCTTCAGCGGCTCCCTCGCCGGCATTCCCCATGCGCTGGCGGTCTTCTGCGTCCTGCTGTTCCTGCTCTATCTGATCGGTGCGCTGCTGGTGCCGGAGACGAAGGGACGGCTGGCGTGAGCGGCACGCTATCGGGGCGGGTCGTGCCGGTCACCGGCGCCGGCCGCTGCCTGAAGCACGAGGCGGTTCCGGGCGATCTGACCGGCGCGCTGTTCTTCCTCGCCGGGCCCGAGAGCGATTTCATGACCGGACAGACGATCGTCGTCGATGGCGGATCGGTGACCCATTAGCCGCCACGGCGGATCGCAAGGCCGGCATTGTGCCGTGGCGGCGGCAGAGGCTACACTGCCCCGGGGGAAAGCTGATCATGTCCAATGCGCTCCGCATCCTGCACGGACCATTCGGCCGGGTCGCGCTGCTCGACATGGACACGAGCCTGGTGCGCCACGCGCACCCGCATTGCCATGTGCTGCTGAAGGCCGATGGCGCGGATACGCAATTTTCCGTGCGCGACGGGCTCGCCCCCCTCACCGAGGGCAGCGCCGTTCTCATCAACGCCTGGGAGCCGCACGCCTATGTGCATGACCCGGCGCGGCCGCGCAGCACGATCCTGGCGCTCTATATCGAGCCATCGTGGCTCGGCGCCTTCCGCCGCAACTGGACGGCGAGCGGCGCACCCGGCTTTTTCGAAACCTCCTGCGGCGCGGTCAGCCCGCGCATCGCCCGCCTTGCCCGCGATCTGGCCGCGGTGATGCTGGCCGATCCGGGCGCGGATGCGACGCAGCAGCGTCTCCTCTCCGATCTTATGGTGGCGGTGATCGAACGTTTCGCCGACTGGCGCGGCGTCGATCGCGCGGCCCTGGGGGCCGGCGGCGTCGATTTCCGCATCCGCCGCGCCGTCGAGACGCTGCGGCGCGAGCCCGGGCAGATCGGCAGCATGGCGCATCTCGCCCGCTCAAGCGGCCTGTCGCGCGCCCATTTCTTCCGCCTGTTCGAACAGGCGGTGAAAATGACCCCGCGCATGTTCCTCAACATGCTGCGGATCGAGGCGGCGATGACCCAGGTGATCGACGGCGAGGCCAGCATGGCGGAGATCAGCGACGATCTCGGCTTCGCCGCGCCGGCGCATTTCACCCGCTTCTTCCGCGATCACGCCAGCACCGCGCCACGGGAATTCCGCGCCATCGCCCGTCTTGGCCGGGCCGGATTGGGGGCGGCCGGATAGCGGGCCGCGACGGCAAGGCGGGTCTCAGCGGCGCGGCGGCGATTGCTCGTCCGCCATGGCGAGCGTGAAGCGCTGGAAATTCCGGTTGAGCGCCGGCAGCATGGCGACTTCCATGACGCCGGCCGCCGGCTCCATGACGATCATGGCGACGGTCGCGCTCAGGTTGTTGGCGAAAGTCTTGCGCGGCGGGCGGCAGACCGACCAGGGCGTCTGGTAATCGTCGAAAAGCGCATCCTTCACCCGGTCGCGGTCGATGCTGCCGTGGTGGGCTTCGAGGAGCGCGCGCACCCGCAGATCGCGATAGAGACTGTCCGGCGTGTTGAGGATGCCGGTGTCCTTGAGCTTGGCCAGCGCCACGGCGCTCTGCCAGTGATTGGCGTGAACGATAAGGCCGTTCTCGGGGTGGATCTGGAACGTCTCGTCGGGCGCGCATTCGAAATCGATCGCAATGCCTTCCGCCTGGCTGACGATCATGTTGTTGGAGGCCGATTTCGGCGTGGTATAGACGGCATGCATCGCGAGCGCCAGATGCGACTGCTCCAGCACCTTGCGGCGGATCAGCGCCAGCGGCACGCCAAGCCGGGAATAGTCGCGATCGGATTCGAGATAATTCGCCGTGATCGCGATGCCGGCGGCATTGAAGCCCGAACGTCCGAGCGCGCCCGCCTCCGTGAACGTCAGCACGTCGGGCCCATTCTCGTAGCGGATCTGGAGAACCACGGCCGTCTCCGCGCATTCGACCTTCCAGTCCCAGTTCTGCGCGTGAATGAGGCTGCCTGATGCCGTTGCCGGCGGCAGCGCCACCAGGCCGGTGCAGCCGTCGGGATCCTCCTCGGGCTTTCCCGTCTCGGCCTTTTCCCGCGCCCGCCGCGCGAGCTTCAGGATTTCCGTGCGGGCATTGAGCAGCACGATCGCCTCGAAGGGCACGCCAGCGCCTTCGGCAATGCCCTGCATCTCTTCGGGATAGGCGCTGTCGAAGCGCGCGATCGCCGGCACGAAGCCCCGCACGACTTCGGCCAGCGCCGCGCCGCTCAGTTTCTCGGCGGCGAGCTGGTCGGTGTAATGGGCGATGCCGAGCCGGATACGCGCCTTCGCCTGCTCGCCGTACTGGCGTCCGCGCCGGCGCGGCGGGCCGGAGATTTCAATGAGCGGACAATCGGCAACCATGCTCACCCCGTCTGTCTCTTCGGATTGCTTTGGGATTCCATTTATTGCATTTCATATTGTTAAGAAACAATCAAGCGCGAAGGAGAAAATTTGCCACAGTCGCCATAATCCCCGCTATTCCACCGATAAACGGGATGGACTGAAGAATTATGATGCTATTAAATGCAAAATTAAAAGCATCCGGCGCCGACCTCGTTCAATCCGCTTGACGATCGCGCCGCACCGGTGCAGGCAATTCTGGCGGCGGATGGCGCCATGGGCGGCGGGAGGCGAGGGTGAAGCAGGGCGGCAAGCCGGCCGATCGGGGCGGAGCGGCCAGGCGCCAGGCGCGGGCGGGCGGCACTGCCGGGCCGACGGACAGAGGGAGGTGCGCACCATGCTGCGCTTTGCCTTAAACCGCATCCTCATGGCGATCCCGACGCTCCTCATCGTCGCCGTGTCGGTGTTCGTGCTGATCCGGCTCATTCCGGGCGACCCGGCGCAGATCATGCTCGGCGATCTGGCCACGCCGGCGAGCCTTGAGGCGGTGCGCCGGAGCCTCGGGCTCGACCAGAACATCGTCGTCCAATTCGTCATCTGGTTCTCGCATGCGCTCCGCGGCGATCTCGGCACCTCGATCTCGACCGGCCAGCCGGTCTTCGGCCTCGTCCTCGAACGTTTCTTCGTGAGCGCCCAGATCGTGGTGCTCTCGGTCGCCGCCGCCAGCCTGTTCGCGGTGCCGGCCGGGATGATCGCCGCCTGGCGCCAGAACGGCCTCGCCGATCTCGGCCTCGTCGCCGCGGCGACGCTGCTGCTCTCGATCCCGAGCTTCTGGCTCGGCCTGCTGCTGCTCATGCTGTTCGGCCTGAAGCTGCAATGGCTGCCGGTGGTGGGTTACGTCTCCTTTTCGACCGACCCTTACCACGCGCTCCTCTATCTCATCATGCCGGTGCTGACGCTGTTCCTGACCGAGATGGGGGTCATCCTGCGCATGGCCCGCGCCGCGACGCTCGAGGTCATGGGGCTGGATTACATCACCCATGCCCGGGCCAAGGGCTTGTCGGAATCCGCCGTTCTGTGGCGGCATGCCTGCAAGAACGCCTTCGGGCCGACCTGGACGCTGATCGGCCTCGTCCTTGGCAACCTGCTCGGCGGGATCGCGGTGGTCGAGACGGTCTTCACCATCCCGGGGCTGGGCCGCCTGGTGGTCGACGCGATCTTTGCGCGCGACTATCCGGTCATCCAGGGATGCCTGCTGTTTATCGCCATCGTCTATGTGCTGATCAATCTCGTGGTCGATCTTCTCTACCCGATCTTCGATCCGCGGGTGGGTGCAGAATGAGATGGACCTCGCCCGGCGCCCTCCTCGGCGCGATCCTCGTCGCCCTCGTGCTCGCCGCCGCGCTGACGGGCGCCGTATGGACGCCCTATGACCCGCTCCAGATCGACTTCGCCGCCCGGTTCGCCCCACCCGGCGCCCGCCATCTTCTCGGCGCCGATGCGTTCGGGCGCGACGTGCTGAGCCGCCTGATGGCCGGGGCTTCGACCAGCGTGATGATCAGCCTGCTGACGGTTACCCTTGCCACTGGCCTCGGTTCGGGCCTGGGCCTTCTGACCGGATATGTGCGCGGCTGGACCGACCGGACGATCATGGCCTTCATCAACGCGCTTCTGGCCTTTCCCGGCATTCTCCTGGCGCTGGGACTCCTGGCCGTCATCGGCGCCAACAAATACGGCATCGTCGCCGCCCTGAGCATCGCCTATACGCCGGTGGTGACGCGCATGGTGCGCGGCGTCGTCCTGTCGCTGCGCGAGAGGGAATTCGTCGAAGCCTCGCGGATCATGGGCAATTCCCCGATCCATACCATGCTGGTGCATGTCCTGCCCAATTGCGTCGCCCCGATCACGGTACTGGCGACCTCGATGTTCGGCTGGGTCATTCTCGCGGAAAGCGCGCTCAGTTTCCTCGGCCTCGGCGTGCCGCCGCCGGCGCCCACCTGGGGCAACATGCTTGCCGCCGCCAGGCCCTATCTTGGACAGGCGGCCTGGCTCGGCATCTTCCCGGGCCTCTGCATCTCGCTCACGCTGCTTGGCATCAATCTGCTGGGCGATGCCGTGCGCGACCGCCTCGATCCGCGCATGCGGGGCCTTTCGTGAGCGGGCCGCCGCTGGTCGCCATCCGGGACCTGTCGCTGGAGATCGCCGGCGAGATGCGGGTGGTGGACCGTTTCGAACTGACGATCCATCCGGGCGAGATGATCGGGATCGTCGGCGAATCGGGCTCGGGCAAGACGCTCGCCGCACGCTCGATCATGCGCCTCGCCCCACCGGCAGTCCGGCGCGTTTCGGGGTCGATCGCCTTCGAGGGCCGGGAGCTGACCACGCTGCCGCTGCCCGCGCTTCAGGCGCTGCGCGGCAGCCGGATCGGCATGGTCTTCCAGGAGCCGATGACCTCCCTCAACCCGTCCATGATGCTCGGGGCGCAGCTTGAAGAAGGGCTGAAGCTGCATCGCAAGCCGGACGAGGGCGCGCGCCGGGCGGCGATCCTCGACATGCTGCGCAAGGTCGGCATGGAGGATCCGCAGGCGGTGCTCAAAGCCTATCCCCACCAATTCTCCGGCGGCATGCGGCAGCGGATGATGCTCGCCTCCGTCATGCTGCTCCAGCCAGCGCTCCTGATCGCCGACGAGCCGACGACGGCGCTCGACGCTTTGGTGCAGCGCGAGGTGCTGGCGCTGATGGTCGATCTGACGCGGGCCAACGGCACGGCGGTTCTGATGATCAGCCACGATCTCGCCATGGTGGCGCGCTATACCGACCGCATCCTCGTCATGGCGCAGGGCCGGATCGTCGAGGCCGGCAAAACCGGCGATCTCCTGGCGCATCCGCGGCAGGCCTATACCAGCTCGCTGCTCGGCGCCATGCCGCGGCGGCTGCCGGCCGGCGACGTTGGGAACGGCGCCCCGGTGATCGAGGTCCGCAACCTCGTGGTCGATTATCCCGGCCGCCAGCGCCTGCTCAAGCGCGACGCCGGCAAGCGGGCGCTCGAGGATGTCAGCCTGGCGGTGCGGCCGGGCGAGGTGGTTGCCGTCGTCGGCGGATCGGGGTCGGGCAAGACGACGCTCGGCCGGGCCATCGCCGGCATGCTCCGGCCCGCGCGCGGCGAGATTCTCTACAAGGGCAAGCCCGTCGTCCGGAGGGGAGACGCCTGGCGGGATTATCGCTTCAATTGCCAGATGGTGTTCCAGGATCCCTATTCCTCGCTCGATCCGCGCATGACGATCGAGGCGATCATCGGCGAGAGCCTGCGGTTGAACTGCGGATCGGGCCGGTCGGAACGGCGCGAGCAGGTTCATGAAATGTTGCGCGACGTCGGTCTCTCGGGCCTTGGCGCACGCTACCCGCATGAATTGTCGGGCGGCCAGCGCCAGCGCGTCGCCATCGCGCGGGCAGTGATCCGCCGCCCGGCCTTCGTCATTGCCGACGAACCCGTTTCGGCGCTCGACGTGACGGTGAGGGCGCAGGTGCTGGAACTCCTGGCGGCATTGCAGCGGCGCTACCAATTCTCCTGTCTTTTCATCAGCCACGATCTCGGCGTGGTCGAGCAGATCGCCAACCGCGTCTTGGTGATGCAGAACGGCCGCATCGTCGAGCAGGGCGAGCGGGACGCGATCTTCGACAATCCGCGCCACCCCTATACCAGACTTCTGCTGTCCGCCATCCCGACGCTCGAAGCAACCGAGCAGGGCGGCGTGCGCCTCAAATGGCGTTATGACCAATCCACCGGCACCGACGCTGATGCCGGCCCCGGCGATAGCGGTCCGGAACGCCGGCCGGCCGGCGTCCCCTTGAAGCAGGGTAGCTGAGGGCCGGCATCTCCGCCATGATGGGCCGGAAAAGCGGGCGGCGGGCCGCGGCATGGAGGCGGCCCGTCCCGCAAGCCACAATCCCCTGATAAGGCAGGAGCCAAGGATGCCATTCATCGACCAGGCCGGCGCGCGCCTGCATTATGAAGAGACCGGCCACGGCTATCCGCTGGTCTTCGTCCATGAATTCGGGTCGGATGCGCGCGAATGGGAAATGCAGGTGCGCGCCCTGTCGCGCCATTACCGTTGCATCACCTTCAACGCCCGCGGCTATCCGCCCTCCGGCGTGCCGGCCGACCCCGATCTTTACGGCTGGGAATTCGCGCGCGACGACATAGGCGCGGTGCTCGACGGGCTCGATATCGGCCGGGCGCATCTGGTCGGCTTGAGCATGGGCGCCTATGCGACCCTGGCATTCGGCCTGCGCTACCCCGAACGTGCCAGCGCGCTGGTGGTCGCCGGCTGCGGCTCGGGCGCGCCGGCCGCGCACCAGGAGAACTTCATCCGCGATTCGCAAAACAACGCCCGCCTGTTTCTCGAACAGGGCGTCGCGGCGGTGGCCGACACGATGGGACACGGCCCCACCCGCATCCAGCTCAAACACAAGGATCCGCGCGGCTGGGCCGACTTCATGGCGCATCTGCGCGAGCATTCGGCCACGGGCTCGGGCCATACGATGGCGCGCTATCAGGCCGGTCGACCCTCGCTGTGGGCGTTCGAGGCCGCGTTGCGCCAATTGCACCTGCCGGTGCTGCTCGCGGTCGGCGACGAGGACGAGCCCTGCCTGGAGGCGAACCTCTATCTGAAACGCCAATTGCCGAATGCCGGCCTGTGGGTTGCGCCCAATACCGGCCACGCGATCAATCTCGAAGAGCCGGCCGCCTTCAACCAGGCGGTTAGCGACTTCCTCGCCGCGGTCGGCGGCGGCACCTGGCGGCAGGGATTTGCCGCCCCCGCCCGCTCCTGACCCCGGCCCGATCCCCTAGACGAGCGGGAATTCGACCGAAGGAAGGCCGGCCTTCCGCGCGATGAGGGCGGCGAGAGAGACCCAATCCTTCTCGGCGAGGCCGTTGTTCAGCGCCTCGACGAAATGG
>CALCYJ010000286.1 GCA_937905845.1 uncultured Rhodospirillales bacterium | reverse complement strand
GGATCTCGGTGCGGAAATCCTCGCGCCGGTCGGACCAGCGGATGCCGCCGCGCGCCACCCTGCCGCCGCGCAGGTGGATGCCTTCGACACCGGGCGCATAGACGAAGATCTCGACCAGGGGCCGGGGCGCCGGCAATTCGGCGATCTCGCCCGAGGCGAGCTTGAAGGACAGGCGGTCAAGCGGCAGGCCCGCCCTATCGCGCTGATAGAAGCTGGTCCGGAGCGTCGCCTGCACGAGATTGAGGAAGGAGCGCAGGATGCGATCCTCGTCCAGGCTCGCCACCTGGTCGAGGGCGGCCGCGATCGCCTGTTCGATGTCATGCTGGCGCGCGGCGCGGTCGGGGTCGGCCGCGGGGTCGAAACGGGCATGGAAAAGTTCGACCAGCCGCCGCGCCAGCGCCGGATTGGCGGCGAGCGTGTCCTCCATATAGGCCTGGGAAAAGGCGATCCCGGTCTGGCGCAGGTATTTGCAATAGGCGCGCAGCAGTGCGACCTCGCGCGCATCCAGGCCCGACAGCAGCACGAGCTGGTTGAAGCCGTCGTCCTCCATCGCCCCCGACCAGACGAGGGCGAGGGCCGATTCGAACGTCGCCTTGACGGCGGCAAGATCGATGGGCGAGGGCGTCTTCGCGCTCAGGTGGAAATCATGGAGCCAGATCCCGGGCTCGCCCGGCGCCAGCGCGATCTCGAAAGGATGCTCCTCCAGCACCGTAAGCCCCATATGTTCCAGGATCGGCAGGCAGAGCGACAGCAGCACCGGCGCGCCGCGCTGGTAGAGCTTCAGGCCAAGCGCGCGCTCGGGCGAGACCGGCGGGCGGTAGAGATCGACGCCCAAGGGTGCGTCCGCGCTCAGGGCCGCCATCTTGTCGATATCGCCAAGGGCCAAGGTGGGCTGATAGCGTTCGCGATAGCCGGGCGGAAAGGCGTTTGCGAAACGGTGCAGGAGCGCCTGGCCCTGCTCTTCGCCACGGGCTGCCACCAGCGCCTCGTGGAGATCATCGCCCCACGAACGGCCGGCCCGCACCAGTTCGGCTTCGATGGCGGCGGCATCGGCGGCCGGCGTCAGCCCTGGCGGCAGGGCGACGATGAAATGCAGCCGCGCCAGCGGATCATCGCCAATCTCCGTGTGATAGGCATCGATGCGCCCGCCGAGGGCCGCGGCGAGAATGGCGGCCAGGCGCTGGCGCAAATGGGTGTCGTAGCGCTCGCGCGGCACGAAGACGAGGCAGGAATAGAAGCGGGCGAAATCGTCGCGCCGCAGGAACAGGCGGATGCGCGGTCGGCTTTGCAGCGCCAGGATGCCGTTGGCGATGGCGAAAAGCTCGTCCTCGCCGATCTGGAACAGTTCGTCGCGCGGATAGGTTTCGAGGATATTGAGCAGCGCCTTGCCGTCGTGGCTGTGCGGGGCGAGCCCGGCGCGCTCGACGATGCGGCGGATCTTGCGGCGAAGCAGCGGTATGTCGCGCGGGTTGCGGTTATAGGCGGCCGAGGTGAACAGGCCGATGAAGCGTCGCTCGCCCAGAACCTTGCCCGCCGCATCGAAGCGGCGCACGCCGATATAATCGAGTGGCACGGCGCGGTGCACCGTGGCGCGCGCATTGGCCTTGGTGACGATGAGAAGCTCCTGGCGGTGGAGAAAGCGCAGAACCTCCGCCCGGGCGCCGATGCCGCCGGCCGGCCCCGCCATCACCCGGCGCGCGGGATCGCGCAGGATGCCAAGGCCCGAGCCCGCGGCAATCTGCATCGGTTCTTCGCCGGGTGCTGCTTCGTAATGGTATTCGCGGTAGCCGAGGAAGGTGAAATTGTCGTCCGCCATCCAGCGCAGCAAGGCCATGGCTTCCGCCACCTCGCCGGCCCCAAGCGGTGGCGGCGCGGCGTCGAGGCCGGCCAGCGTTTCGCCGAGCTTGTCGCGCATGGCGCCCCAATCCTCGACCGAAGCGCGGACGTCGGCGAGCGTGTCGCCCAGCACCGCGGCGATCTCCCCCAGGCGCGCCGGGTCGGATTGGGCGTCGATCTCGATATGCATGAGGGATTCGAGGCGTTCCGTGCCGCCGGCCGCAACCCGTTTTCCCTGTCCATTGCGGCGCAAGGAGAAGAGCGGGTGTTGCAGCAGGTGGATTTCGAGGTTGAGGCCCGCCAGCGCGACGCCGACGGAATCGACCAGGAACGGCATGTCGTCGTTGACGATCTCGATGGCGGTGTGCGGCGATTGCCAGCCGTCCCGCTCGATATTCGGGTTATAGATCCGGATCCGCGCCGCGCCTTCGGGCTTGTGGCCGGCGAAGTGCCACAGGCTCAGCGCCTGGCCATAAAGGGTTGCGGCCTCGCGCGCCAGGACGTCGTCGGCCGCCATGCGCTGGAAATAGCGGGTGAAAAAGGGCTTCGCCGCGGCCCTTTCGGCTTTGGGGCCTTCGTGCAGCAAGGCCATGACTTGCGCGATGCGCCCGTCCGGTTCCTCTTCCTGGCGTACCGCCATGACCCTCCCCCGCGTGCCGCTCGATCGCCGCGAGCTTAGAGCCTTATCTCCCCGGCATGAAATAGAAGATCGGGCTTCAGGCGATTGTTTTCCGCTCATCTCGCCCGACGGACTAGGCGGCGGCCGGGTTCCGGCGCATGATTTAGGACAAGGCGGGTGCGGGACAGAGGGTGTGGGTGAGCGGCATGCGGATCGGCATTCTGACCGGCGGCGGCGATGTGCCGGGCCTCAATCCCTGCATCAAGGCGGTGGTGGAGGGGGCGAGCGAGCGCGGCTGGGAAGTCGTGGGCTTCCGCCGCGGCTGGGCCGGCGTGCTTCAGGTCGATCCGGAGGATCCGGCGAGCCATGCCGGCGCGGTCGAAATCCTCACCCCGCGCCGGCTCGTCGGGATCGAGCGGACCGGCGGGACCATCCTGCATACGTCGCGGACCAGCCCGCATCTCTTGTCCGAGCCGGCGCTGCCCGCCTTTCTCAAGGGGCGCTTCCAGCCCAAGCCCGGACAGGCGACGCTCGATTGCACGCCGCATGTGTTGAAGGTGCTGGAGCATCTCGGCATCGACGTCCTGGTGCCGATCGGCGGCGACGGCACCCTAACCTTCGCCGCCCATCTCCACCGCCAGGGCGTCAAGGTGGTGAGCATCCCGAAAACCATGGATAACGACGTGTCCGGCACCGATTATTGCATCGGCTTCTCCACCGCAGTCAGCCGCTCCGTCGATTGCATCAATGCGCTGCGCACCACGCTCGAATCGCATGAGCGTGTCGGTTTCATCGAATTGTTCGGCCGCAATTCAGGCGAGACGGCGCTGCTTGCCGCCTATCTCGCCGTCGCCGACCGCGCGCTGGTCAGCGAGGTTCCCTTCGATCTCGACCGGCTGGCACGCTTCATCGTCGAGGATCGGGCGCAGGCGGCGGGAAATTATTCGATCGTGGTGCTCTCGGAAGGCGCCTATGCCGCGGGCGAGGCGCCGCAGGCGCAGGGCGCGATGGATGCGCACGGCAATCGCCGGCTCGGCGGCATCGGCGACGTGACGGCGGCGCGCATTCACGAGTTGACCGGCGTGCCGACGCTGGCGCAGCGCCTGGCCTATCTCATGCGGGCCGGCGCGCCCGACGCGCTCGACCGCATGGTCGCCGCCGCCTATGCCGGCCTCGCCATCCAGGAGATTGCCGCCGGCCGCTTCGGCGTCATGACGGCGCTGGTCGACGGCGTCTATGCCACGGTCGCGGCCGATGCCTGCGCCGGCGGCGCGCGGCGCCTGAACGTGGCGGAACTCTACGACCCGGAGACCTATCGCCCGCGCATCCGCCGCTTTATGGGCAAGCCCATGTTTCTCTACTGAGCGCGATTCCGGTTCAAGGGTCGGCGAAGGCAAAGGGCAGATGAGGATTGATCAGCCCGCTGCGGCCGGCCAGGACATCGAAGAGCATCGGCAGGCAGTCGATACGGGTGCGCCATAGGAACAGGCCGACGCCGGTGGGCCCAGGGATGAAGTTCCTGAGCGGCGCGGGACCTTCTGCTTCGCTGTCGGGCGCGCTGCCGGGCGTATTGGCCGGGGCCGCCGCGGGCGAGCCCATGATGCGCATGACGCGGAAGCGGCTGATCAGCCGGTGGCCCTCGGCATCCTCGCGGGGCTGGACCAGGATCACCGGGCCGCCGCCCGCAAGCCAGAGCGCCAGGGCCGCCACAAGGATCAGCGGCAGGAAATAAAGCAGCGCCAACAGCGCCAGTCCCGCGTCGAGCAGCCGCCAGGGCGATAGCGGCCGCTCTCCCGGCGGGCCGAAGACGGATGCGACGCGAAGAGTAAGTATATGCGGAACATGATGCACGCCAGTCTGGTTCCTGGTCATCCAATCCCCCGACGCATGCTCGATGCAGCGCCTACCCTTGTTGGATAGTATCGCCGTTTCCTCCCGCAAGGGCCTGCATCGCCTGGAGAATCTCTCGATCGCTTCGATGCGCGAAAGGCTCCGGGCTCGTTGTTTTGATGGCTATTCCGGGAACAGGCTTTCATGTTCCCCGAACAGGTTCCAAGGCTCATCCGATCAAGTCGGCAAGAGCCCTCGTTCAAGCCGATCCGGCTGGCCACGACGGCCAAGGCTGGTCGGAACGGCCTTACGATAGGCCGAAGCGAGCGACAAGCGCATTGACACGGATCAAGTCTCCGGGTGAAGAAAAGGGCGCCCGGGCGGCTTCCGGGTCGCGGGTGGCGCCGGCTGTCGAGGCCGCAACGCCGCGAGGCCCGATGCGATGTCCTTACACGAGGTCAGGAGACTGTAATCCATGCCGCTTCCCGCCGTTCTCGAGGGCAGGCTGGCGCTGCCGGTCATCGGCTCGCCGCTTTTCATCGTCTCCAGCCCCGACCTCGTCATCGCGCAATGCCAGGCCGGCATCGTCGGCGCCTTTCCGGCACTGAACGCCCGGCCCGCCGATCAGCTCGAAGTCTGGATCTCTCGCATCGAGCGCGAGCTTGCCGCCTTCGCGGCCGCCAATCCCGGGCGCAAGGTCGCGCCCTTCGCCGTCAATCAGATCGCCCATCATTCCAACGACCGGCTGGCGCAGGATATGGAAGTCTGCGTCCGCCACCAGGTGCCGATCATCATCACCAGCCTGCGGGCGCCACGCGAGGTGGTGATGGCCGCCCATTCCTACGGCGGCATCGTGCTGCACGACGTGACCAATATCCGTCATGCCGAGAAGGCGCTGGAGGAGGGGGTGGACGGGCTGATCCTGGTCTGCGCCGGGGCGGGCGGGCATGCCGGCACGCTCAGTCCCTTCGCGCTGCTGCCCGAGGTGCGCCGCTTCTACGACGGGCCGATCGCGCTTTCGGGCGCCATCGCCAGCGGCCGGGCCATCCTCTCGGCGCAGGCGCTCGGCGCCGACCTCGCCTATATCGGCACCCGCTTCATCGCCACCAAGGAAGCCAACGCCGACCCGCGCTACAAGGACATGCTCATCACGTCGAGCGCCAAGGACATCGTCTATACGCCGCTCTTCACCGGCGTGCCCGGCAATTACCTCAAGCCGAGCATCCGGGCGGCGGGGCTTGATCCCGACAATCTTCCCACCGCCGACAAGAACAAGATGAACTTCGGCTCGGGCGGCAGCATGAAGGCCAAGGCCTGGCGCGACATCTGGGGCGCGGGCCAGGGCCTTGGCAGCATCGAGGACGCGCCCCTGGTAAGCGATGTCGTGAACCGGCTCGAACGCGAATATGCCGCCGCGCGGGCGGCGTTGAGATAGAACCGGCCCGAACGACTGGGTGAGGCGGCTGGGTGAGCGGCCAGGGTCAGGCTACGGGAATAAGCGCCTGCGCCGCCTCGATACGGGCCAGGCTTTCCTCGCGCCCCAGAAGCTCCAGCACCTCGAACAGGCCGGGGCTGAAGGTGCGCCCGGTCAGGGCCAGGCGCACCGGCTGGGACAGCGCGCCGAGCGAGAGGCCGGTCCGCTCCGCCAGCGCCCGCACCGCGGTCTCGATGCCGGCGCGGGTGAAGGGCTGCACCGCTTCGAGCGCCGCCGCCATGTCTTTCAGGCGCCCCAGGGCCTCGGAGTCGGCGAAGAATTTCTTCACCCCCTTGGGCTCGAACTCGGTCGGCCGCACGAAGAAATAGCCGAGCGCCGGCGCGAAATCGGCGAGCAGCTTGCACCGCTCGGCCTCGAGCGCGATCACCTCGGCCAGCCAGCCCTCGTTCCGGCCGGCCAGCGCGAAGCCCGCCTGCTCCAGGAACGGGCGGACGCGCGCGGTGAGATCGGCGGGCGGCAGGTGGCGGATATACCAGCCATTGTGATGGAGGTATTTGTCCTCGTCGAAATTGGCGTTGCTGCGGCTTAGACGGTCGAGGCTGAAATTGGCGATCAGCGCGTCGCGGGAGAAAAGCTCTTCCGCCTGCGGGTGGCTCCAGCCCATGAGGGCCAGGAAATTCACCGTCGCCTCGGGCAGGTAGCCGAGATCGCGCCTGGCCGAGACGCTCACCGGAAAGCGCGGATCGGCATCGGCATCGCGCTTGCTCATCTTCCTGGCGCCTTTCATGATCAGCGGCAGGTGGGTGAAAGCGGGCGGCTCGAAACCCAGCGCGCGGTAAAGCAGAACCTGCTTGGGCGCATTGCTCAGATGCTCGACGCCGCGGATCACATGGGTGATGCCCATCAGCGCATCGTCCACCGTGCAGACGAAATTATAGAGCGGCATGCCCGGCTGCTCCAGCGTGCCGGGCCGGGTGATGGCGAAATCGCCGATGGCGGCATTCTCGAAACTGCCTTCCGCGGCGCCCAGCATCAGGGTCTCGGGCACCTGCGTCGCGCCGTCGTCGGGCACGCGGAAGCGCCAGACGAAAGGCTCACCCGCGGCATGGCGGCGGGCGATATCGCCCGGGTCCAGGCGCAGCGAGCGGCGGTCGTAGATCGGGTTGCGCTTTTCCGCCAGCGCCCGGGCGCGCATCTCTTCCAGCTCCTCCTTGCTTTCGAAGGCGGGATAGATGGCGCCGGAATGGCGCAGCCGCTCCAGGTGCTCGCGGTAGATCTCGATCCGCCGGCTCTGGAAATAGGGTCCCTCGTCCCAATCGAGCCCGAGCCAGGAGAGCGAATCCAGGATCTGCGCCACCGAGGCTTCGGAATGGCGCGCCTCGTCGGTGTCCTCGATGCGGAGCAGGAAGGTGCCGCCGCTGGCGCGGGCATAGAGCCAGTTGAACAGCGCCGTGCGGGCCCCGCCGACATGCAGGAAGCCGGTGGGCGAGGGCGCGAAGCGGGTCTTGACCTTGGTGCTCATGATAACCTTCCCGATCGGGCTGTGGGCCGGACGGCGGAGCGGAGCGGCGATAAGGCTCCGCGGCGGAACGCCGCCTCCGGCCGGCGGAGATGTATCGCCCGGGCGCGGCGATGACAATAGAAGATGACGATGGGAGAGGGTGGAAGGCTTTCTCATTCCGCCGAAGGGTGTCGCCCGCCGCCCGGGAACGGCGCGGCAAAGAGCAGTGGACAAAACCGGCTGGAGACGGAGAATTGACCCCGGGCCGGCGATGGTGGCAGAGAGTCTCGGGCGGCGAGGAAGAATGCGGAGAGAGAGTGTGGGGGCGCGGAGCCTGATTCTCATGCTGGCGGTCGGTCTGGCGTTGACAGTCACCGCCTGCGTGACCGGTACCACCGGTACGCCCGGGGCCGCGGATCTGATCCCGCCGCCGGCTGTGCCGGCGGCGCCCGAAACGATGGCCGCGCCGAAGTCGGCACCGGTTGGGCCGGTTGGGCCGGTCGCACCGGCCGTGCCGGCCGAGCGGATCCTGGTGCTGAAGGGCGCGCGGCGGCTGGAACTGATCCGGGACGGCAAGATCGTCGCCGCCTATCCTATCGGGCTCGGCCGTCATCCGGTCGGGCCGAAGGAGCGCGAGGGCGACGGCCGCACGCCGGAAGGCGATTACGTCATCGATGGCCGCAATCCCGATAGCCATTACGATCTATCGCTGCGCATTTCCTATCCCAATGCCGCCGATATCGCGCGCGCCCGGCGGCTCGGCGTGCCGCCCGGCGGCGATATCATGATCCACGGCCTGCCCAACGACGTCAGCCCATCCGAACGCCACCGGGTGGAGGTTCTTGGCATGCCGGACTGGACGGCGGGCTGCATCGCCGTCAGCGATGCCGCGATCGCCACCCTCTGGCGCGAGGTTCCCAACGGCACCCCGATCGATATCCGGCCCTGACACTTAAACTTCCGGAAAAAGGGGGGCGGCGCTATTCCGCCGCTTTTATCGATGCGCGGGCGCGCTTTCCGACCGGCTGGAATCATCCGGTCGATTAGAATTCGCGCTCACTCACTATCTTGAGCCTGTTCTTGTCGCAAA
>CALCYJ010000285.1 GCA_937905845.1 uncultured Rhodospirillales bacterium | reverse complement strand
AGTTGAAGCCCTTCTGCTTGCCGGCCTCACGCTCGAACAATCCGTGCAGGTTGGGGCCGATGCGATTGCCATCCGTCGGTGCGATCGTGTGGCAGATCATGCAGCGCTTGAAAATTTGCGCGCCTTTGACGGGGTTTCCCACCGCCGCCGCTGCTGGCGCCGCCGCGCTCGCCGCCGGCATGCCCAGGGCCAGGCCAAGCGGCAGCAGTGCCGCGATGCCAAGCCGCCGAAAAGCTCGCCAATCCCCCATTTCCGATCCCCCGTCCCTGCCGTACCGGTACTCGTCGGCACGGCTTTATTGAAGAAGTATATCGGAAATATCTTATAAATCCGACGGCGGTAATGTCAATCGAAAGCGGCAGGTCGCCCGCGACGGCGGGCCCCAAATCCGATGCGAAAGTAACGAAGCCCGACGGGTCATCGACGGCCCGCGGATAGCGGCCGGGAAAAAATGTTCATTAACGCCGGGACGCATGCCACGATCCCGGGCGTGCCGGGGCTGGGACCTAGCCACATGGGAACCGTAGGCTCACGCGGTTGCTGATCGAAGAACGCGAGGAATCTCTCTGCGGTCCGGTCCCAGAGTGGGTTTTGAGGAAATTTTAGATGACGCGGAAGATTGTCGGCATCGTCGGGGCAGGATTGAGCGGCGCCGTCATCGGGCGTCGCCTGGCCGAGGCTGGACATCGCGTCATCCTCATGGAGGAGCGGTCGCATGTCGCCGGCAATTGCCACACCGAACGGGATCCCCGTACCGGCGTCCTGCTGCATCGCTACGGCCCGCATATCTTTCACACCGGGAATGAAGAAGTTTGGCGCTACCTCTGCTTATTTGCGGAAATGGAGCCCTATCGCCACAGAGTAATCGCCCGGGCGCAAGGGCGAATCTATGGATTGCCGGTCAATCTGCTGACGATCAATCAGTTCTTCGGCCAGACCTTCACGCCGTCCGAGGCCCGGGATTTCCTCGACAACCGGCGCCGCCGCGACATCGTCGAGCCGGCCAATTTCGAGCAACAGGCGCTCAGCATGATGGGCGAGGATCTCTATCGGGGTTTTTTCCGGGGCTACACGCTCAAGCAATGGGGGCGTGACCCGACCGAGCTGCCGGCATCGATCCTGAAGCGGCTGCCGATGCGGTTCGATTATGACGATCGCTATTTCACGGACAAATATCAGGCGATTCCGAAAGAGGGCTATACGGCGCTGGTCGAGCGCATCCTTTCCCATCCCGCCATCGAGCTACAGGTGCGGAGAAAATTTGAAACCTCCGACCAATCCTTCGACCATGTGGTCTATAGCGGCCCGATCGACCGATATTTCTGTTTCCAGCTTGGCCGCCTCGAATATCGAACGCTGGATTTCGAAACCTTCTATGCCAAGGGCGATGCGCAAGGGGCGGCGGTGGTCAATTACTGCGATCTGGAAACACCCTGGACGCGCATCACCGAGCACAAGCATTTCGCGCCCTGGGAGCGCGACCAGCATGAAGGGTCGGTTCTCTCCAAGGAATTCAGCCGCCGGTGCGAGCCATCCGATATCCCCTACTATCCCGTCCGGCTCGTGGCCGAGCAGGCCATGCTGAACCGATACGTCGAGCGGGCCGATGCGACCCCGGGCGTGACCTTCGTCGGACGCCTCGGCACCTATCGCTATATCGACATGGATGTCTGCATTGCCGAGGCCCTGCGGGCGGCTTCCGTCCTGATCGGGTCTTTTGCCGCCGCCAAGCCCCCGCCGGCTTTCATCGAGAAGCCGTCATAGAGGTGGGATCGCGACCGGGCGATCCTATCGAAACGGCGGCCCTTCCAGCCAGGTCACCAGGCTCCATCTTTCGCCCCTGGTGATTTTCTCCGCCCGATGCAGCACAAAGCTCGGAAAGACCGTCATCGAACCCAGATCGCGCGGTGCGTAAGCACTCTCCTTCTCGGTTTGGAAGAACCCCAGCCTGCCGCCATCGTACAAGACCGGATCGGTGAGATGGACGACGACGGAAAGTTTCCGGCGCGACACCCCCACGCCGACGTCGTCGTGCCAGTCATATCCCTGACCGACACCGTAGCGGCCAAGCTGAAGGGC
This sequence comes from uncultured Rhodospirillales bacterium, assembly GCA_937905845.1. Taxonomy (GTDB): domain Bacteria; phylum Pseudomonadota; class Alphaproteobacteria; order Ferrovibrionales; family Ferrovibrionaceae; genus CALCYJ01. The sequence continues at coordinate 6,223 of CALCYJ010000285.1, read as the reverse complement.
CAGGATTTCGCCGTCCAGCGAAAATGAAAAATGCTCCTTGTTCGCCCGGCTGACCGCGGTGGCGATCTTCTGGAACAGCCACAGATTTTCCCGGTTGGGGTCGATCCAGAAAAGGTCGGTGCTGCGCGCCCCCTCGCCGCCAGCCCCCCACACCGCCCTTGTCTCCAACATTTCGATATTCTGCGACATGCGGACAATCCGCCGGCATTCCTCTTCGTCGAGGACCGCCGGCAGAGAGTGAAAATCGTAATGATGCTCTCGGATCTCCTGGAGTTCCTCGAAATGGATCCGGTTCTGCAAGGGAAACAGCGCAGCGCCGCCGCGCGGCATGGCCGCGGCTGGTTCGGCTGGTGCGGCTGGTTCGGCGGCCGTGCTCCTGGTCGCGGCGGCGGAGAAGATGTCGCACAGGGTGGCAAGGTCGTGGGAGCCGGGGTTGGTTGCCAGCACCTGGCGCAGCAGGGGATCGAAACCACCCTCAAGCTGCGCATTGTCGCCATAGCGCAGTTCGATCGCCCGCAGACCCCTAGCCGCCGCAGCCGCGAGCGGCAGGCCGCCCTTGTCGAGGTTGCGCGCGTTGAGACAATTCTCCATCAGCCGCAGACCCGCCTCCCCGGCCGTCAAGGCGCGCAGATGCAGCCGCTCGCCCCGCTCGAAACGCGCGAAGACGATGAGGCCGGAACGGAGCCGCCGCCGCCGCTTGGCCCGCGCCTTGCCGTCGAACTTCCACAATTCCCCCGTCGCCGAGGCCAGGCGCAGGGCCGGCGGTTCCACCCCGGGAACAAGCCCGTCCCAATCCGCCGACGGTTTGAGAAAGACCGGGCGCGCCAGGGCGCCCTCCAGCGTCGGCTTGCGCCCGTCCCGCCCGCGCGCGCCCAGCACAAAGACGTCGTCGCTCTCCACTCCATAGCCCCTGGCCCGCAGCCACAGGCACAGATGCGTCTTGCCCGACCCGGTCTTGCCCGGAAGCAGGATCGTCTGCTTGCCGCGCGAAACCGCCGCGCCATGCACCGCCATCGCTCCCTCAAGCCCGCTCACCAGCAGAAAGCCCACCCGCTCCCAGAAAACCGACAGCGCATCGCCAAGCGACAAGCGCTCGCTCATCCAGCCGGCGCTGGTCGCAACCGTGAAATCGCCACCACCGGCACCGCCAGCACCGACCCCGCCGCCGGCTCGCAGCCGCACCCAATAGCCGAAGCGCCCGGCCTTGCCGGCCGGCTCCACGATCCCCGCAAACCAGGGATCAAGCGCGCTTGGATAGGAGACCAGAACCGGCCGGCCAGCCAGCCGCACGATCCCCCGCCGGAGCCTAGTCGAAGTGGACAAAGCCGCTTTCCTTCAAGCTGCTCAACGCCTCGGCCACATGCGCCGGCAGGCTCGCCGCATCGGGATAGGCCTCGCGCAAGGCGTTGCAGATGTCAGCCACCGACCGGATGCCGTCGCACAGGCCCCAGATCACCGCGCCCGTCGGGTTGAGATACACCGCCCGCGCCTGCCGCGCATCATAGAGCAGCACCTCGCCCTCGATCGTCTCGACCGCAACCCCATCCCGCCGTAGCGGAACCACCAGTCCTTCCCGCCATGCCGACATCCCAAATAATCCTCCTTCAACGCCTCCGGCCCGGTCACCGAGGAGGGTCGAAAAATACCCGTCCGACCAGCCGGTGCGCCAGCCAGCGAAGCACGGTCGCCGGATGGCGCACCGTGCGAACCAGCCGCAACGATCGTCCCGGCGGCACGGAATAGAAGCCATGCAGCCAGAAATCCGGCGGGGCGAACAGCGCGGCAAGCTTGTCGCCGAGCGGCGCCGTCTCCGCGGCGATCTCCGACAGCGGCACGATCCCGCGGCCGAGATCCCTGATGGCGGCCGGAGCATCGCGCCCGGATGCCGGCGACAGGACGGACCGGGCAAGGCTGATCGCGACAGGAACGCCCGGAAAGCGGCGGCGCAGCCGGTCCCCGTCTATCTCGTCCTTGAACCTGGCATCGTATCGCAGCAGGTCGCAAAGATGGATCAGCTTTATGTCGCGGCCCGGACTGAACGTGTGGCGCGACAGCTGGTGCAAGGTGTCGATGTGCCCGAGCGTCAGGCCGGCGGGGCCGGACCCCCGGGCAAACGCTCTAAGAGGCTCGCTCAGATTGGCCAGGGTCAGGCGCTGCGGATGGTCGTGCGAAATGGCGCTGGTATGCAGTTCGAGCGCGATCCGGAATCCGCTTTGCTCGATCTGCGCGACGGGCAGATGGTGCATCGCCCCGGCAAAGCGCGTCGAATGACGGGTATCGAACACATAGCCAAGGCCGCGCACGATCTCGGCGGCCCGCCCCTGATCGGCGACCCCGATCAGCGCGTCGATATCGGCCATCGGGCGCATTCCGACCGCGGGATAGATCTGATGTGCGAGCGCCGCCCCCTTGAGCAGCACGATCTCGATACCGGCATCCCGGAAGGCCGGCAGCAGTTCGTCGATCCGGCGCTCCCGTGCCGCGGCGGCGAGCCGCTGACGGTTCGCCAGGGCGTGGAAGGTGAGGCGCGCCGTCTCGGGCACCGCCTGCGGCAGGGCCTTGCGCCATTGCGCGATCAACGGCGCCAGAAGCGGCGCGACGCCATGATAATCCGCATCAACCGCCAATTTGCGCCAGGAGGGCGGCGCAATGCCGGCCAGCGCCATCCTTTCACCGGCCTCGACGGCGGCCCCGGCGTGCTCGCAGGCGGCGGCGACGGCACGGCGCAGATAATCGTAGGCCGGCGGAAGATCGATGGCGGATCGTGTCACGGCTTACCCTCGATCGTCCCGACCGCCACCCCGTCCAGTCGCCGCGGAACCACCAGCCCCTCCCGCCATGCCGACCTGGCGATCAAAGGGTTGATCTCGGTGGCGCCCGGGTGGGGGCTGGAGCGCGGGTCGTAGTGCTCGGTACGGTTGTGGTGCCCGGCGCGGCTGTCGTGCCCGGAGCCGTGGTGGTACTCGAAGCGGTTGTGGTGCCCGGAGCGGTCGTCGTACTCGGTGCCGTGGTCGTGTGTGCCGGCTTGGTCGTCGTGGTCGTGACCGGCGATCCTTCCGCATGGGCGGGAAGAATGACGAGCTGCACCACCGGCCGGACCCAGCGTTCCGGCAGTACGAGCGCGCCCAGAACGCCGCCGGCCAGCATCGCATACAGACGGCGGCGCCGATCCAATTTCATCCGTGTTTTCCATATTTTACGCCGCCACATTTATGCCGTTTCAACCGACGCGCGCAACTTGAATCCGGGATGGGCGCACGAACGCAACCCGTGTGACCTCCGCCCTTGGCACGATCCCGGCGCAATGTCATGCTGAGGGCGCGGCATGACAACGGGCAATCCTGGCATGATCGATCATATGGGACTCGCGGTGACGGATCTCGCGCGCTCGAAAGCCTTCTATGCGCGGGCACTGGCGCCGCTCTCGATCACGCTTCTCGTCGAGGTGACGGCGGCGCAGACCGGGGACCGTTCGCATGCGGGCTTCGGGGCCAAGGGGCGGCCGTTCTTCTGGCTTGGCGACGGCGATACGCAAGCGGGGAGCCTGCATGTCGCCTTCACCGCCGGCTCGCGCGCCGAGGTCGATGCCTTCCATCGCGCCGCCCTTGGCGCCGGCGGCCGCGACAACGGCGCGCCGGGCTTGCGGCCGCACTATCATGCAACCTATTACGGCGGCTTCGTCCTCGATCCCGACGGCAACAATGTGGAAGCCGTATGCCATCGGCCCGAATGACGCTTTGGCGCCTGAGCGAGGACTGACCCATGGATCTTCATCTTCACGGTAAGCGGGTGCTCATCACCGGCGCCTCGAAAGGCATCGGCGCCGCCGCGGCCGAGGTCTTCGCCGAGGAGGGCTGCCATCTTCACCTGGCCGCCCGCAATGGCGCGGCCTTGCAGGCGATCGCGGCGCGGCTGAGCGCGGCGCACGGCATCGAGGCCGCGGTCCATGCCGTCGATCTGCGGCAATCCGCCGATATCGCCCGCCTGGCCGCCGCCGCCGCCGACAGCGATATCGTGATCAACAACGCCGGCGACATTCCGGCCGGCCGGCTCGAAGATGTCAGCGAGGAGACCTGGCGCCACGCCTGGGACCTCAAGGTCTTCGGCACCATCAACCTGACCAGGCTCGTCTATGCCGCGATGAAAAAGCGCGGACAAGGCATCATCATCAACGATATCGGCGCCGCCGGCGAGCGCTTCGATGCCGATTACATCACCGGCAGCGCCGGCAACGCCGCCCTCATGGCCTTCACCCGCACGCTCGGCGGCCGGAGCCTCGCCGACAATATCCGCGTGGTCGGCATCAATCCCGGGCCGGTGGCGACCGACCGCATCATCACGCTGCTCAAGGCGCGCGCGGTGAGCCGCTTCGGCGACGAAAGCCGCTACCCCGAACTGATGGCGCGATTCCCGCTCGGCCGGGCGGCGCATCCGCGCGAGATCGCCGATATGATGGCCTTTCTCGCCTCCGCCCGCTCCGGCTATACCAGCGGGGTCATCGTCACCATCGACGGCGGCCTGTGCGCGGCCGGCGTCTCATGAGGGAACCGGCGCCCTACGCCGCGCACCGCGGCCGAAGCGGAGCTTCAGCGCCACCGCCGCCGCCAGAATGACGATGGTCACGCCGACCGAGAGATAGAGCGCGCCGTCATCGCCGAAGCGCTGGATGACCATGGCATAGATCACGGGCGAGGCGGCGGAGAGGACGAAGCTCGGCACCAGCAGCCGGCCGACGAAGGCGCCGTAGGTCCGGTGCTCGAACAGGGCCAGCGGCAGGGTCCCGCGCGTGATCGTCACAATGCCGTTGCCGGCGCCGTAGCAGAAGGCGAAGGCCACCGCTGCCCAAATGAATTCGCCGCTGAACAGGCCGGCGACGAAGGAGGCCGGCAGAACGAGGGCGGCGAGCAGGTTGAGGACCAGCGGATCGAGCCTGCGGCCGAACAGAACCTCGCCCAGGCGGGCGGTGGATTGCCCGATCCCGCGCAGGGCCGCGATCCATACCGCGGCCGCGGCGGTGAGGCCGAGGCCGGCGAGAATGTCGATCATATGCGCCGACATGCCGGAATTGAGGAAATTGACCAGGGCGATGATCAGCGTATAGAGCGCACCGGCGATGATCCGGTCCTGCCGGCGATGGGCGAGCGGCCGGTGGGCGGGCAGCGGGTCCGCCGCCGCGTCGGCCGCGATGCTTCCATTGGGGATGGCGAGGTGCAGCGGCATGGTCAGAATGGCGAAGCCCGCATAGGCCAGGAGCGCGCCGCGCCAGCCGATCTCGGAGGCCAGCAGATGGCCGAGCGGCCAGAAGACGGTGGCGGCAAGCCCGCCCAGCAGCGTCACCTGCGCCATCGGCCGTTTCGCCGCCGCGCCGCCGATCCGCACCAGGGCGGCGAAAGCGGCGTCATAGAGCGTCAGGCGCATCGCCAGGCCAAGGCAGATCCAGGCGGCGTAATAGACCGGCAAGGTATGGCAAAGCGCGATACCGGCGCAGCCTACGGCATGAAAGAGGGCGCCCGTGAGCATCACGCGCCGGCCGCCGTGGCGGTCGATCAGCCGGCCGGTCATGGACGAGGTCAGCCCCATCACCAGCAGCGCCACCGAGAAGCCGCCATAGACGCTGTCGCGGCTCCAGCCGAGATCGGTCGCGATCAGCGCGCCGAAACCGCCGATCAGATAATAGGAGATGCCCCAGGAAATGAGTTGCGACAGGCCGAGGCAGAGGATGGTGCGGCGCCCGATCACCGTGCCGGCCGCCCATATCGTGCCGCCCCGATTCTGTCTCTCATCCGCACCCGCATCCGCACCCCGCCCCCCATGGCTGGCGAGTCTAGAATAGTTCCCTCCGGCGCGGAAGCCGACGCTTGTTCCCGTCGGGAAAGCCTTGGATTTTCCCCGAATCGGCATCAGAACGTATAGAGTACATGAGCCAGCGCGGCGGCCCGGCGGGTGGCAAGGCCGACCCTGCCCCGCCGCCAGTGGGCGGCAAGGCCGTCCGGAGCTGGAAGAGCGGTTTTGAAGACGCATGCCATCGATCTGCCGGGACTGCGCGCATATCGCCGAGGGATCGGCCGGGGAATTGGCCGGGGAATTGGCCGAGAGACCGTCCCCGGCATGCCCGCATTGCGGCTCGGACCGCCTTCTGGCGCATCCCGAACTGCTCGCCCTCGATATCGCCCATATCGATTGCGACGCCTTCTATGCCAGCGTCGAGAAACGCGACAATCCG
>CALCYJ010000284.1 GCA_937905845.1 uncultured Rhodospirillales bacterium | reverse complement strand
GCCGAGGCGCTTGGCGACGTCCTTCAGCGTAACCCCATAAAGTCCGTGCCGGGAAAAGAGATATTCGGCGGCATCCAGGATCTGCTCGATCATCTCGGTTCGCCGCTCCGCCTTGGTCGGACTCTGGCGCCGATATTTCTTCTCTGGAGACAAACGAAGGCCTTTCTCTATTGCTGCTGCGTACCAATCCAGCGACGGCGCGCCACATCCAGACATGCTGAGCCACGCGCGATCCCGTTGCCGACCACCGGGCCGCGCCGGGGATGATCGCGCGACGGGATACTTACCGTGAAGGGGAAACTCCGTCCGGAGCGATCAGGGACAGTTTGGGGAAATAAGTACGGTAGCGCGCTGCATCCCGCGTCAATAGAAAATATCCGGCAACGGCGGCATGGGCGCCGATGAAGAAATCCGGCAGCGGCGATCGCTTTGTTCCACCCCGCCGTCGATAGGCCGAGAATGACTTGCCGGCGAGAAAGGCCGCTTCATATGGAATGGCCTCACGGTCGAACATGGTTTTCGGAAGCGCGGCGTCGAGCGCCTCGATCCGGGAATACCGGATCGAAACCTCGGCATAAATGACCGGATTGATGACGAGACGATAACGGTCGGCGGCACGTTCGAGCGCTCCCGCCGACCATGCGAGCCAACGCGCATCTTCCGTCATGACGTCGAGAAGAACGTTGGCGTCAATCAGTACCGCCGTCATTCAGTCATCGCGGGTCAGCGCCATGATCGCGTCCGTGCTCATCGCGACATCGCCGCGCCCGCGCAAATGAGCGACAAGCCGGGTACCGCGGCCATCGCTCTTACAGGCTTTGGCGCGAACGATGCGCACGACCTTGCCGTCGAACTCGAAGTCTACTTCCGTCTGCGGCAACAGACCCGCCCGCTCGCGGATTTCAGCCGGAATCGTCACCTGACCTTTGGATGTGATGCGCAAGGCCGCCTCCTTACTCTTACATGTAAGAGTAAGGATATTGGCATCACTTTGCAAGCCATCGGCCGCTCGGTGTCTTCGGGCAGATCCACCCCGCCGCCTCGGCCATGGCGGCGCTTCGCTCCCGTCCCGACAAGAGCCTCAACCATCCTTTCGGCGATGATTTTCAGCGTTTCGTGATCTGCGCAAATTTGAGTTGAAAGCCTGCGCCCCGGCGGCGGATCATCTTGGCGCCGACCGAGCTTACCCGCAGGTTTATCGGGCTGTCATGCCCACCGGCACCCGATCAGAGGGAGACATGCGCCCATGAACCTATCAGGTCTTACCGATTTCCTCACGCCGGACGGGCTGAAACGCGCGATCGTACCGATCGCCGCCTTGGTCCTGACCCTCGCTTTCCTGGTTCTCGCCCTATCGTCCTCGGCGTGGTGGCTCGTCGGTCTTCTGGTCACGGTGCCGCTGGTCGGCCTTGGCCTCTTTGATGCCGGCCAGACGCGCCGGACCCTGACCCGCAATTATCCGGTCGCGGCGCGCATCCGCCGGCTGGCCTATGATTTGCGCCCCTATTTGCGGGCCTATATCGTCGAGGACGATCTCGAGGGGAAGCCCTATAGCGTCGAGGCGCGCAATCTGGTTCATGCCCGCGCCGAAGGCGTCATCGACACCCATCCATTCGGGACGGAGCTGGACGTCTATGACGACAGCTACAAGTGGATCAGCCATTCCATCGCGCCGGCGGAGCGGGCCGATACCGATCCGCGGATCACGATCGGCGGGCCGCAATGCGCAAAGCCCTACAGCGCTTCGGTGTTCAATATTTCCGCGATGAGTTTCGGCGCGCTGTCGGCGCATGCGATCGAGGCGCTTAACAAAGGCGCCAGACTTGGCAATTTCTATCACGATACCGGAGAGGGCGGCCTCAGCGCCTATCATCGCAAGCACGGCGGCGATCTGGTCTGGGAAATCGGCAGCGGCTATTTCGGCTGCCGCGACGACGACGGCAGATTCGATGCCAAATTATTCGAGGAAACCGCCCGCCTCGATCAGGTCAAAATGACCGAGATCAAACTCAGCCAGGGCGCGAAGCCCGGTCACGGCGGCCTGCTGCCGGCGGCGAAGGTGACGCCGGAAATCGCCGAGGCGCGGAAAGTCCCGGTGGGCAAGGATTGCCTGTCGCCGGCCGGCCATTCGGCCTTTTCCACGCCGCGCGAAATGATCGCCTTCGCCGCGAGGATGCGGGATTTGTCCGGCGGCAAACCGGTCGGGATCAAGCTCTGCGTCGGGCAGATCCACGAAGTTCTGGCCATCATGAAGGCGATGCTGGAAACCGGCACGATGCTCGATTTCATCGTGGTCGACGGCGCGGAAGGCGGCACCGGCGCGGCACCGCTCGAACTTTCCAATCATGTCGGCATGCCGCTGGTCGAAGGGTTGGTCGTGGTCCATAACGCGCTGGTCGGGACGGGCCTGCGCGACAAGATCCGGCTGGGCGCCAGCGGCAAGGTCTATTCCGCCGCCGGACTGGCGGAAAATTTCGCCATCGGCGCCGATTGGTGCAACGCGGCTCGCGCCTTCATGTTTTCGATCGGCTGCATTCAAGCGCAACGCTGCCATCTCGGCACCTGTCCCTCGGGCGTCGCGACGCAGGATCCGGGGCGGCAACGCGGCCTCGTCGTGGACGAGAAAGCCGAGGATGCCGCGCGCTTCCATCGCCGGACGATCCTGGCGCTCGCCGATATCGTCCGGGCGACCGGGCTCGACCATCCGGGCGAGTTCAGGCCGCACCATCTGTTCCATCGCAAAAGCCAGACCGAAGCGCGCCAATTCGACTCGATCTATCCCTATATCAAGGCGAACGCGCTGCTCGACGATGCGGATAACACCATCTTCGCCGATTATTGGCATGCGGCCGATTCCGACAGTTTCAAGGCGCGGCACGATATCGCAGAAAAGCGGCAGAACGCACCGCTCGCCGTCGGCCTAAGCGGCAGCTAACCTATCAGGGAATACTTCCAGACGAGATGACGGCTCCGACGCCGCCATAGGCTTCCAGCGCCATCGAACATCTCATGCGAGTATTTTCTCTTTGATACTCGACTTTAAGCTGTGACGTAAGTCATGATGGCCGGCATGCGAAACGTGGCCCCTTTCCCGAAGACACCAGACCCGCGGCCGCGACGTGATGTGGGCCTTGCCGTCCTAGAGCATTGTCCGGCTGATTGAATACGGGGGATTGAAGAAGCCAAGCCCTGTTGCCGCCGGTAAGCGGCAACCGGCATCGGCCGCGCCCACCCGATCTCAAAGGCCGGTGACATTCTTCGACCCGGCCGCAAGCCGTGGCGTAATGCCTTGAGCGGGTGCATATTTCCTCACGATTATCACGCCGCCGGCGGCACCTGGACCTCTGCGGCGATGCGCTCGCCGTCCTCGCGATCTACCGTCGCCAGATCGTAGGCCGTCTGCAAATTTGCCCAGAACCGCGGGCTGTTGCCAAAGTACCGCCCGAGGCGCAGCGCCGTGTCGGGTGACACGGCACGCCGGCCGTTGAGAATGTCCGTGATCCGTCCCGACGGCACCCGTAGCGCCAGCGCCAATCTGTTCGCGCTCAGCCCGCGCGCGGCCAGTTCCCGCTTCAGCACGCGCCCCGGATGAACAGATGGCATCGTCATTTCCGTGCTCCTTTGTGGTAGTCGACGATTTCCACGTCGTGGGCGTCGCCGTCGGCGAACCGAAAGCATATCCGCCAGGGTCCGTTGACCGTCATCGCCCACTGGCCCTTCCGGTCCCCGTCCAGCTTGTGCAGCCCGATGGATTTCAGCGGGCTCAGATCCTTGAGCGAAGTGGCGGCATCAAGGACCGCCAGCAGGTCCATCGCGGCCTCTTGATCAATGCCCGAAAACTTGCTCTTGCCGGTTTCGGAGAATTGCCGGGTCGCGCGATTTGCCCAAGATGCGATCACGCGCCAGCGTACCACGCGCCACGTAGTACGGCAAGACGACGACGGCAATGTGCTGACGAAGGAGACGCGGGCCGGGGCGACGATCACCTACACCCCGAACGCGCTGAACCAGCATGCAGGCGTCGGCCCGGTAAGCCCGAGCTATGACGGCAACGGCAACCCGATCTATGATGCGGAGGGCCACCTGACCGACATCACCGAAGGCAGCAGCGGAGCGCTCACGGCCTGGTACGCCTACAGGCTCGGGCCCGACGAGGGGCTGGGCGAGATGGACGGCGCGGCCGGCAGGGAATCCTCCCGGTTTTGCGATAAGGCTCAGGTCCGGGGGCGGGAAATGAGACGCGGGCCGGGGGGGCCCGCGTCTCCAGGATGACCGTCAGGAAAGACGCCGGTCAGTTCATCTTCATGACGAGACATCCTGCCCGGCGGTCCCGGAGACCCTCACCGCCGAGCCTCACGCCGCAGCCCGGATCGAGCGGTCGGCAATCGGCAGATGGATGATCGCCGCGGCGGCGCCGAGCGCCACGGCGACGATCCAGACCGGGTAATAGGAACCGGTCACGGTATAGACATAGCCACCGAGCCAGGCGCCGAGGAAGGCGCCAACCTGGTGGCTGAAGAAGACGACGCCGAACAGCGTGCCCATGTGCCGGGGGCCGAAGATGCCGGCGACGAGCAGGCTGGTCAAAGGCACGGTCCCGAGCCAGACCGTGCCCATGACGGCGGAGAAGATCAGCACGTTCGCCTCCGTCTTCGGCAGCAGGAGGAAGATCGCGATCGCCACCACGCGGATGACATAGATGCTCGAGAGCAGGTATTTCGGCCGGAAGCGGCCGCCGAGAAAGCCGCAACCCCAACTCCCCAGCATGTTGAACAGGCCGATCATCGCCAGCGCCTCGGCGCCGACCGCCGGCGGCAGATGGCAGCTGACGAGGAAGCCCGGCAGGTGCACGGCGATGAAGGCGAGCTGAAAGCCGCAGACGAAAAAGCCGATCGTCAACAGGACGTAGCCGAGATGCCGACGCGCCTCGGCCAGCGCCTCGGTCAAGGGCTGCGCCGCCGCCAGCATCACCGCCGAACTGGAGCGCGGCGCATCCTGGGCAAACGACCGGCCGGCCATCGTCAGTGCCAGCGGCACGATCATCAGCGCGATCCCGCCAAGGGCGTAGAAGGCAAAGCCGACGCCGTGCACGCCGATCAGCCATTCCGCCACCAGCGGAACCACCACCTGGCCGAACGAGCCGCCGGCGCTGGCGATGCCGAGCGCCATGCTGCGCTGCCGCTCCGACACCGTGCGCCCGATGACGCCCAGCACCACCGAGAAGCTGACGGCGCTCATGCCGAGCCCGACCAGAATGCCGGCGCCGAGGATCGCGGTCAGCGGATTCGGGTCGAAGGCGGTCAGCGCCAGGCCGGCGGCATAAAGCACGCCGCCGCCGACGATCACCCGATTGGCGCCCCAACGGTCGGCCGCCGCCCCGGCGAAGGGCTGCACGGCGCCCCAGATCAGATTCTGCAAGGCGATGGCGAAGGCGAAAGTCTCGACCGGCAGGCCGTCGATCGCCAGCGGCGTGGTGAAAAGCCCGAAGGTCTGGCGTACGCCCATGGCGACGGCGAGGATGAGCGCGCCGCCCAGCAGAATCACGGTCTTGCGATCGACCAACCTGGCGACCCGCCCGCCCGGGCGCTCGGGCGGCGAGGCGGCCGGGGCAGCCTCCCGCATCTTGACGGCCCGCGCGGATCGGCCGGTCATGGCCCAAGCTCTCCCCCCGCCGGCGCCCCTTCCCATTCCATCCAATCTGCTCATCATCCCCACTGACCTGCCAGACGCTGGCCTACCAGACACTGGCCCGCCAACTCCGTCCACTCCCGCCAGCCTCTCAGCATGAGGGCGAAATCCTATCGCTTGCAAACGAGATTGAGGACGCGCGGCATGAGAGGAATTCAGCGCCTGATCGTGCCGGCGCGCATCCGGCGAGGCGGGGGCGGGTTCAGGCCTCGGCCGATTCGCGGGACGGGCGATCGGGAAATCCGCTCATCGGCATCAAGGTGACCAGCGCGGTGGCGCAGAGAAGCTCGGCGCCGGCACGCGCGACGAAGACATCCACCTGGGACACCGAGAGGCGCTTGCCCGCCCGGAGCGTGCGGGCGCGCGCCACCAGCCGCTCGCCGTCGCCCGGCGCCAGCAGTTTCCTCTTGTATTCCACCGTCAGGACCGAGGCATCTTCCGGCAACAGGGTAAAGGCGGCATAGGCGCCGGCATTGTCCGCGATGGTACCGATCAGCCCGCCGTGGAAATAGCCATGCTGCTGCGCGAGATCGGGCGTGAAATCGACGATGATCTCGCAGAATCCCGGTTCCACCCGCCCCATCCTGGCGCCGATATGCGCCATGAAACCCTGACGAGAAAAACTATCGCGCGTCCTGGCCTCGAATGAGGGGGTCCGCGGCACGAAAGAGGCCGCCTGCGCTGCCGTCATCCTGTCCTCCCGTCCGTCCCCGGCAGCGATTGGATCATGCGCAAAGGGGCGGTGGGCAAACGATAAAATCTCGCTTCCCCGTGAGCCGCGTTCAACTTTGAACCGTGAATAGTTTCCGCCTCATCGCGCAACCAGCATTGACAAGGTCGATATAATGCCAAAAAGTTGTGCTCTATTCAGCAAAACTCTCATATTGCGCCATGAAATTTCTCCGAACCGACGATAGCCGTTTCACCAACCTCCCCGGCTTCCGTTTCCGCCCGCTCTATCGGGACTTGCCCGATTTCGAGGGCGGCCAGGTCCGAATGCACTACCTGGACGAGGGGCCACGCGACGGCGAGCTTGTCCTCTGCCTGCATGGCGAGCCGACCTGGGCCTATCTCTATCGCGATGTCATTCCCGCGCTCGCCAAGCACGGCTATCGCGCCTTCGCCCCCGATCTCATCGGCTTCGGCCGTTCCGACAAGCCGACGGAGGCTTCCGACCACAGCTACGAGCGGCATATCGCCTGGGTCCGCGCCTTTGTCGAAGCGCTCGATCTTCAGGCATTGACGCTGGTCTGCCACGATTGGGGCGGGTTGATCGGGCTCCGGCTCGCGGCGGCGATGGGCGAGCGGTTCAGCCGCATCGTCGTCTGCAACACGGCGCTACCCATGGGCGACCGGCCGCCGGGAGAGGCTTTCATCGCCTGGCGCCGCTATTGCCAGGAGACGCCCAAACTGCCGATCGGCGATATCATCGGCCGCGGCTGCAAGAGCCCCCTGACGCCGGGCGAGATCCTGTCGTTCGAGGCGCCGTTTCCCGACGAATCCTACAAGGTGGCGCCGCGCCGCTTTCCCCTGATGGTCCCGACGAGCCCCGACGAGCCCGAGGCCATCGCCAACCGCGCCGCCTGGGCCACGCTCTCGCGCTGGGAGAAACCGTTCCTGACCGTCTTCGGCGCGGATGACCCCTTCTATCGCGGCCAGGCCGCGTCCTTCCAGGCCCATGTCCCCGGCGCGCACGGCCAGATGCATGTGACGCTGGAAGGCGCCGGGCATTTCCTGCAGGAGGATTGCGGCGAGGAGCTTGGCGACATCATCGCCGAATTCATGATCGGCACCGGCCTGTAGCCCCAAGAGGCGGCCCGCCGGCGGCGCCGGTCAGTAGGGGCGGTCGCCGGTGATGGTGGTACGGTTCATCTCGCGCCGCTGGCCGTCGTAATCGTTGAGGGCGAGATGCTGGGTGCAGCGATTGTCCCATAGCGCGAGCGTGCCGCGGGTCCAGCGGAAGCGGCAGGTATTCTCGGGCTGCACCGCCTGCTCCTGGAGGAAGCGCAGCAGCGGGCGGCTCTCTTCCTCCGTCATGTCCTTGAAGCGGATCGTATAGACCGGATTGACGAAGAGACATTTCCGCCCGGTCTCGGGATGGGTGCGGACGACGGGATGCTCGGTCTCCGACAGCGCCGCCGTGCTGTTCACGATCGACATCGACTTGATGTCGTCGTTGCGGAACTGCCCTTGCGGCCCGTAGGAGCGGCGGGCGCTATGCACCGCCGTAAGCCCGTCGAGCAGCCGCCGCAGGCCGGGCGACAGGTGCTCGTAGGCCCCGTACATGTTGCACCACATCGTGTCGCCGCCGAAGTCGGGCACGTCGCGGGCATAAAGGGCCGAGCCCAGCGGCGGCGCCTCCTGGAAGCTCAGATCGGAATGCCACTTGCCGCCGAAATTGTAGGTGTGGCGTTCCTCCGCCTCCTTGACCACGGCGATGATCTCGGGATGCTCGTCCATCCCCTTGACGAACGGGATCACCTGCAACGCGCCGAACCGGGCCGAGAATTCCATATGCTGCTCTTGTGTCAGCACCTGGTCGCGGAAGAAGATCACCTGATAGCGCATGAAGGCGCGATGGATCTCGGCGAAAAGGCTGTTGCCGAGCGGCCGGGCGAGATCGACCCCGGAAATCTCCGCGCCCAGCGCGCCCGACAGCGGCCGGACTTTGATGCTCGCGAAATCCTCGTCGGCGGCGAGACTATCCGCGGGCCGGCGAATTTCGGCGGTCTGATCGGCCATGGCGCTGCCCTTATCCCTTTATGCCGCCCGTGCGTTTCCCCGGATCCGGTGGCGGGCGGTCTTTCGCACAGCCTATGCGCGCAAAGGGGCAGGCGTCAAACGCGACGCCCGGAGGGCGTGCGCCGCAATGAGGGGCGGACGGGGCTTGCGGCGAAAAAAAGGCCGCCAGATTGTTCGTCCGGCGGCCCAAGTCTAGGGAGGAAACGCCCAGGAAGGGCATTGACGCCGAAGCGTCGAGACTGAATATATGCTGCAATGCAAAATCATGCAAGCTTTCGATGGCGATTTTGTTGCACTGCGGCGTTCTGTCGCAGGACCTGGGAAGTGGTGAAGATTCCGCGACTCCATTCCGGGAAAGCCAATCGGAATTTCTCATAAAAATACCAGTTAAAACAATAAATTATGACAATTCCTCACGCTGAAAGACCAGTGAAATTCTCTCGGATCCAGGACGCCCCCGGCCCCTGATCATCGTCGCCGGCACCGGCGGCGGCATTGGCTTTGCTGCATAGCACCAAATGGCCCGCCGGAGAATTGTCGGTGGAGAGCCGCCGGCGCGGGATCAGGCGACGGCGCCCAACCGTCTCAGCTCGGCGATCCGCGCTGCGCTCAAGCCCAGCCGCTCTGTCAGCACCTCGTCGGTATGCTGCCCGATCAGCGGCGGCGCCTCGGGCGGGCGCACCGGCGTATCGGAGAATTTCATCGGCGAGGCCAGGAGGCCGACGCTGCCTGCCGTCGGATGGGGCACCCGGCAGACCATGCCGCGGGCCGCCGTCTCGGGCGCCGCCAGGACTTCGGGCACCGTGCGCACCTCGCCGCCGGGGACGCCCGCCGCCTCCATGGCCTTGAGCCAGGCGGCGCGCGGCCGCTGCTTGAGCACGGCAGCGATGGCGGCGCTGAGATCGGGGCGATGCTTGACCCGCTGCGGATTGCTGCCATAGCGCGGATCCTCCGCCATGTCGGGCCGTTCCAGCACCTGGAGGCAGAATTTGCGGAACTGGGTATCGTTGCCGATCGCCACCACCAGGCTGCCATCGGCGGCGGGGAACAATTCGTAGGGTACGACGTCGGGATGGGCATTGCCATAGCGGGTCGGCGCCCGCCCGCTCGCCATGACGCCGGTCGCAAGGTAGGAGAGCGTGGCGACGGCGCAATCATACAAAGCCAGATCGATATGCTGGCCGCGCCCGGTCTTCTCGCGCGCGATCAGCGCCGCCAGCACGCTCTGCCCAGCATACATGCCGGTCATGAGATCGACCGTCGCATAGCCGACCTTGAGCGGCGGTCCGCCTTCCTCGCCGTTGATCGACATGAGGCCGGCCTCGGCCTGCGCCACGAAATCGTAGCCCGGGCGCGCCGCCGCCGGCCCGGTGCGGCCATAGCCCGAGATCGAGCAATAGATCAGCCGCGGGTTGAGGGCGGAAAGCGCGGTGTAATCGAGGCCGAAACGATCAAGGCCCCCGAGCTTGAAATTCTCGACCAGGACGTCGGACGTGCCGGCCAGATCGCGCACGATCCCTTGCGCCTCGGGCCGGGTGAAATCGAGGGCGATGTCGCGCTTGTTGCGGTTGGCGCTGAGATAATAGCTCGATTGCCGCGGCGCGACCTCCGTGCCCCAGGACCGCGTGTCGTCGCCGGCACCCGGATTTTCCACCTTGATGACGTCGGCGCCGAGATCGGCCAGCATCATGGTGCAGCTCGGCCCCGCCAGCACGCGCGACAGATCGAGCACACGGATCCCCTGCAACGGCCGCACCGTGCCGCCCGCATCCTTCTCCGCCATTCCTGCAAATCCTTCCTCAAACGCCCCGGCCGCAGGGCGATCCCGCCGGCACCGGCGTCGGGCACGAGCCGAGCCTCAAGCGGAGATGGTTGCCTTTCGGGCCTTCTCTTTCAACCGGATTCTGTCGGAAAATAGGGGGCCGCGGGGTGCGCGGCGCGGGCGGGAACGGCACGGGGCAGGCCGGTCGCGATGGTGGACCCAAAAAGGTAAATTCGGGCATTCATCCGGCTTGCCGAGCCGTAGCGAACATAAAGCCGCGAGAGCCCGCCTTTGCGCTTCGCGCTACGGCGCGGCAGCCTTCGGCTGGTGGGCGCGACTGGGATCGAACCAGTGACCCCTACGATGTCAACGTAGTGCTCTACCGCTGAGCTACGCGCCCCCGCCGGCCAGCGCCCCGATCACGGGTGCGGCGGCACGGAACAGCCGGCTTTGTAGGCGGAAGAAGGCGTCATTGCAAGCCCTAGTTCGACGGCGCGGGGAGGGTGCGGCTCACGCCGGATTGAGACGATCCGCCGCGGGCTTGCGGGCCAGTGCCTTGTCCACTTCATCGACCAGCTCGCGCAGATGGAAGGGCTTGGACAGGACCTTGGCCGCGGGCTTCGCGCCGGCGGAATGGTTGACCGCGACGGCGGCGAAGCCGGTGATGAAAATGACCGCGAGGGCGGGATCGATGCCGGCCGCACGCCGGGCCAGTTCGATTCCATCCATCTCCGGCATCACGATATCGGCGACCAGGAGGTCGAAGCGGCCCTCCGCCAGCACCGGCAGCGCATCCTGCCCGTCGCGGACCGCCAGCACCTCGTGCCCAGCCCGCTCCAGCGCCCGGGCGAGGAAATGGCGCATCGAATTATCGTCTTCGGCAATCAGGATTCGAGCCATGGGCGAAAGCCGCATTCCTGGGATGAGAGGAGACCGCCGACCCGGTCCGGCCGGGCCGCCCACGTCGTACCGCCTGTGGAGTCCGGCCGCCGTGACCGGGGCTAACGGTAGCACGGCCGCCCCGGAGGGCCAAGGCGGCAGTCGCCGCGGCGGACGCAAAATTCCGCGCAGGCAGCGCGGTCTTCGCCGTGCTATGATCCCGCTTCCATGTTCGCGGCAAAAATCCCAGAGGCCGGGGCGACCCCCGCCATCGCGTTCGAGGTGCGAGCACCCGCGCGCGTCAGCCTGCCCTTCGTCTATGCCTCGCCCCACAGCGGCACGCATTATCCGAGCGAATTCGTCGCCGCCGCCAGGCTCGACCCGCTGGCGCTGCGGCGTTCGGAGGATAGTTTCGTCGACGAGATTTTCGCCGGGGCGCCGGCGCTGGGCGCGCCGCTCCTGCGCGCCTGTTTCGCCCGCGCCTTCTGCGATCCCAACCGCGAGCCTTACGAGCTTGATCCCGGCATGTTCGAGGATCGGCTGCCCGATTATGCCAATACCACCTCGAGCCGCGTCGCCGGCGGCCTCGGCACCATCGCCCGCACGGTGGGCGGCGGCGGCGAGATCTACCGCCGCAAGCTCACCTTCGCCGAGGCGGAAAGCCGCATCCTTGGCTATTACCGCCCCTATCACGACGCTCTGACCCGCCTGCTGCACGACGCGCATCAGCGTTTCGGCCTCGCCATCCTGATCGATTGCCATTCCATGCCCTCGGTCGGCGGCCCGCTCGAATGGGATCAGGGGCGGCTGCGGCCCGACATCGTGCTTGGCGATCGTTTCGGCCGCTCCTGCGCGCCGGCGCTGACGGAGGCGACGGAAGAGATCCTGAAGCGCCAGGGCTATCGCGTCCTGCGCAACCGCCCCTATGCCGGCGGCTTCACGACGCACCATTACGGCCGGCCGGCCGAGAATCTCCACGCCTTGCAGATCGAGATCAATCGCGCGCTCTACATGGACGAGGCCAGGATCGAACGCAGCCCGGGCCTGACCCGCCTTCAGGCCGATATGGCGGCGCTGATGGATGGGCTTGCAGCACTCGATCTTTCCGCCGTGGCGCCGGCGGCCCGCGTCTGGCCCTAAGCTTATCCGTCCGGGACAAAACTCCCGACAGACAGAACTCCCGACAGACAAAAACGCCATCCCCCGAGGGGGATGGCGCAAGTCAAGGGAGGAAACACCCCATGGCTGGGATGTGCAACGGCTAAGCCAGGCCGGGCGGCGCCGCGTCGCTTGGATCATGGCGGGTCTGAAACGCCATGATCATGGCACCGTCCAGCACAGGCTGTCATCGCCCATGCGGTGACAAGTATAGAACATCATTTTCTCTCTCGGCAAGCGATATAGAGCGCCCGCTCCTATCTCTTGGAATGAGAGGAAGACGAGCCATTCCAGACCGCCGATAGATGAGAGATGTTTATCTTCGATATTCATTCTCTCATCTATCGCAGATCTGCCGATCGCCCGGCCGATGTCGGCCGGCACCAAGGTTTGGTCGGGCCGCCGTCTATTCACCGGCGGCATAGGCCGGCCCGGCGTCCTTGAGCATGCCGGTACCATCGGCAGACGGCTCGACGCTCATCCGATGGTTGTGAAAGGCGGCGAGACCGGCGCGGTGGCCGATGCTGACCAGCGTCAGCCGCGGCAGGCGGCGCTGCAATATTCCATAGAGCATCCGCTCCATCGGCTCGTCGAGCGAGGCGGTCGCCTCGTCGAGGAACAGCCAGTCGGGCTTCTTCAGCAACACCCGGGCGAAGGCCAGGCGCTGCTGTTCGCCGGGCGAGAGCGCCTGGCCCCAATTCTCGGTCTCCTGCAAGCGCGGAACAAGGGAGGCGAGGCCGCAATCGACGAGCGCCGCGGCCTTGTCGCCATCCTCGCTTGCCGACGGCTCGTCGGGATAGGCAAGGGCGGCGGCGAGGGTGCCGAGCGGCATGTAGGGTTTCTGCGGCAGGAACATCACCCGCGCCTGCGCCGGCAGACGAATGCGGCCGCGGCCGAACGGCCAGATGCCAGAGAGAGCGCGGAAGAGCGTGCTCTTGCCCGAGCCCGAGGGGCCGCTGATGAGAACCTGTTCCCCGGGCTCGATGCGGAAGGCGGCCGGTGCCATGAGCGCGCTGCCGTCGGGGAGATTGAGGGCCAGATCCTCGACCGCCAGGCCCGCCGCCGATCCGGGCTCGAGCGTGATGGCCGTGGCCCCGGGCGCGGCGGCATAGCCTTCCACCGCCATCTTGAAGCCGATCAGACGATCGACGATCGAACGCCAGTCGGCGATATCGGTATAGGCGCCGACCAGATAGGACAGCGCGCCCTGCACCTGGCCGAAGGCGGAAGCGGTCTGCATCAGGCCGCCAAGCTCGATGCTCTTGGAGAAATAGCGCGGCGCCGCCACCAGGAAGGGAAAGACCACGGCGGCCTGGGAATAGCCGGCGGTGAACCAGGTCAGTTTCTTCTGGCGGCGGATCAAGGCCCACCAATTGCCGACGACATAGGAGAAACGGTCGACGAAGGTTCCCCGCTCGTGCGCCTCGCCGCCATAAAGCGCCACCGCCTCGGCATTCTCGCGCAGGCGGACCAGGCTGTAGCGGAAATCGGCTTCATAGCGCTGCTGGTTGAAATTGAGGCCGATCAGCGGCCGGCCGATCCAATGCGTCAGCCACGAGCCGACGATGGCATAGACCAGCGCCGCCCAGACCATATAGCCCGGAATGCTGATCGCATGGCCGAACAGGGGGAAATGGAGCGCGCCCGAAAGGGTCCACAGGATGGCGCAGAAGGAGGCCAGCGTGACCACCGAACTCAAGAGCCCGAGCGACAACGAGAGGGTCAGGCCGACGAAGCTTCGGAGATCATCGGAGATGCGCTGGTCGGGGTTGTCGGTCACGCCATCGAGCTGTAACCGGTAATAGGCGTGGTGCGAGAGCCAATGATCGAGATAGTGCTTCGTCAGCCATTCGCGCCAGCGGATCTGCAGCGCCTGATTGAGATAGAGCTGATAGACGGCGGCCGCAATATAGAACGCCGCCAGCATGCAGAAGCGTAAGAGCTGATGGGTGAAGGCCGGATAATCGAGCTTCTGTAGCGCGGTGTAGAAACTATTGTTCCACTGGTTGAAGAGGACGTTGAGATAGACCATCCCGAGATTGAGTCCGACCACCAGCGCCAGCAGCCCGCGGCCCGCCCAGCGATCGCTGCCGAACCAGTAGGGGCGGACCAGATCCCAGAGTTCGCGCCAGGAGAAATGGCGGCCGAGCGGGCCCAGGGCCGGCGAGGACGGGGGTGGCGCGGCGGGGGGCATGGGCATCTCCGGATGGGATAGACATGCGGCGGCGGACCGGGCCGCCTCGCGCGATGAGGCGGATCAGGCCGCGACATTGGGGCAAAGTCAAGGCGCGCAGGGCTGAAGCCCGCCCGAGGCCGGCGACATTACGGAGAATTAATCCTGCCGCCACCTTGGCGTAAGGCGCAAAGCCCTAGGGTCACTTTCCAGACGCACTAGCCCGCCGCCCCGGCCTCAAGGATCAGGCACCGCGGCGGCACGGCAACCAGACGATGAAATGGAGAATGAGTAATGTCAGTGACCAAGCCAATTGCGGCACCGCTTCTTGCGCGAGCCCGGCGCTTCGGTCCGGTTCTGCTGGCCGGCATCGTGGTGGGCGGCGCGCTCACCCTCTCGCCCGCGCTCTTGAGCGGCGTATCCCCCTTCGCGCTTTCGGCCCCGGCCAAAGCGGCGACGGCGATCGATCCGGCCGGACATCCCGGGAGCTTTGCCGATCTCGTCGCCGCCGTGAAGCCCGCGGTGGTCAATATCTCGACCACGCAGACCATTACCAACGCCGATTATTCCGGCGAAAACATGCCGCAATTCCCGCCGGGCTCGCCCTTTGGCGATTTCTTCCGCCACTTCTTCCAGCAACAGATGGGGCCGCAGAACGGCGAGAAGATCACCTCGCTCGGCTCCGGCTTCATCATCGATCCGAGCGGCTATGTCGTCACCAACAACCATGTGATCGGCAATGCGCAGAAGATCACCGTCATCCTCGACGGCAACCAGAAATATCCAGCCAAGCTGATCGGCCGCGATCCCAAGACCGATTTGGCCCTGCTGAAGATCGACGTCCATCACCCGCTGCCCTACGTGCAGTGGGGTGACGCGAACAAGGCCCGGGTCGGCGACTGGGTGGTCGCGGTCGGCAATCCCTTCGGACTCGGCGGCTCGGTCACGGCCGGCATCATCTCGGCCCGCGGGCGCGATCTCAACAGCGGCCCGTTCGATGATTTCCTGCAAGTCGACGCGCCGATCAACCGTGGCAATTCCGGCGGCCCGCTGTTCAATACCGACGGCCAGGTGATCGGCATCAACAGCGCCATCATCTCGCCCAACGGTGGCAGCGTCGGCTTGGGCTTCGCCATTCCCTCCTCGCTCGCCGAGCCGGTGATCGCCCAGCTCAAGGCGCATGGCGAGGTCGAGCGCGGCTGGCTCGGCGTCACCATCCAGCCGGTGACGAGCGACATCGCCAACAGCCTCGGCCTCAATTCGACGCATGGCGCCATCGTGGCCCAGGTGGCCAAGGACAGCCCCGCTGCCAAGGCCGGCGTCCGCCAGGGCGATGTCATCGTCGATTATAACGGCAAGCCGATCGACGAGCTACACGATCTGCCCCGCCTGGTCGCCGATACCGCGGCCGGCCATACGGTGCCGCTGAAGGTCTGGCGCGACGGCCATGACGTCGCCCTGGAGGCGACCATCGCCAAGCTCAAGAACCCGCCGAAAACCGCAAGCAACGAGCAATCCTCATCCGAGCAACTCGCGCCGGTCCATTCGATGGGCCTGGCCTTGGCGTCGCTCGATCATGACCAGCGCCAGCGCTACAACATCCCCGACGGACAGACCGGCGTTCTCGTCGTCGGCGTCGAGGAAGGCAGCGCTGCCGCCAACGAGGGCCTGCAACCGGGCGATGTCATCGTCAAGGTCGATAACAAGCCGGTGACGCAGCCCGCCGAGGTGGCGCAGCAGATCACGCAGGAGAAGAAGGCGGGCCGCAAATCGGTGCTGCTGCTGCTCCAGCGCGACGGGTCCAGCCGTTTCGTCGCCCTCAATGTCGCAGGTTAATCGCGGCTCGCGCGTTTATAGATCTAGGCCCCGAAACGAGAGGCCCATGCAGATGATCTGATGCTTGCCCCTCCGCCCCTTATCCCGCCGCTTCCCCCCAGCGGCGGGACCCTGATGGTCCCTGTCTGCCCAGGGACGGAGGGTGAGCATCAGATCGACGCCGGCTATCCCCCTCTCAGCCGGCGGGCGGCCCGGGAAACTCCAGCGCGATGCGGAGTCCCGGGCCGTTTTCTTCGAGCACCAGCCGCGCGTGATGCAGGGTCGCCACCGCCGCCACCAGACTGAGGCCGAGCCCGCTGCCGGGCAGGTTGCGGCTGGCTTCCAGACGCACGAAACGCTCCAGAACATGTCCCCGTTCGGCCGCAGGCACGCCCGGACCATCGTCGGCAACCTCGAGCCAGGCCAAAGGCTGAGGGCTTGCGCGAAGATGGCGGCCGCCAGGCACAGGCCCCACTTCCACCCCGGCCGTCTTCGCCCGCGGGCCGGAGCCGGCGGCGACCACGACGAGACCCCCGCGCGGCGTGTATTTGATCGCATTATCGACGAGATTGGCCAGCGCCTGGGCCAGCAGATGGCGATCGCCGGCGAGCGCGGGCGGCGCCTCGATCCGCTCCTCCAGGCGCAAGCCCTTCTCCTCGGCGGCCGGCCGATAGAGATCGACCACATCCCGCACCAGCGTCCCAAGATCGAGGGCGGCGAAATGGCGCCGGGCGCTGCCGGCCTCCGCCTGGGCGATGCTGAGCAGCGCCTGGAAGGTCGCCAGCAGATGATCCACTTCCGCCACCGCGCCCTCGAGCGCCAGAACCTGCTGGCCTGCCGCCCCGGGTGCTGCGGATTCCGGGCCTGAGGCTTCCCGCTGCATTTGTTCGAGACGGCTGCGCAGCCGCGTCAGCGGGCTGCGCAGATCGTGCGCCAGATTGTCGGCGACCTGGCGCATGCCGGTCATCAGGCGCTCGATCTGATCGAGCATGGCATTGAGATTGGCCGCCAGCCGGTCGAACTCGTCGCCCCGTCCCCATACCGGCACCCGGCGGTCCAGGCTGCCGGCCAGGATCTCGCCGCTGGTGCGGTTGATGGCATCGAGCCGGCGCAGCAGGCTGCGGCTGGTGATCAAACCACCCGCCGCGCCCAGCAGCACCAGCACGCCGAGCGCGCCGGCAAGCGAGAAGAGGATGATGTGCTGAAAGACGCGCCGCCCGGTCAGGTCGCGGCCGACCAGGAGATGATAGTCGCCGGCAAGCTCGAAGGCGCGGGCGCGGGCGCGCGTCGGCGGCAGCGCCGCGGCGCCGATGGGGCGGATGGTGAATTCGATCCAGCCCCGCGTGTCGGGCAGCGCGTGCGGCCAGCCGCGCAGATTGCCGGCGAGCGTGGCGCCGTCGGGCCCTTCGAGCAGGTAGAGACTGCCCTCGCCCTCCATGCCCGCCGTGCGGTCGCGCACGGTGCGGACCAGGCCCGGCAGCCCGCTGGTGCGATATTGCTCGACCAGCCCCAGGATCTCGGCGTCGATCGTGGCATCCGCCTGGGCGTCGATCACCCGGATCGTGGTCCAGTAGATGAAGCCGATGAGGCCGAGGCCGAAGAGCGCGAAGAGAGCGGTATAGGCGAGCGCCAGGCGGAAGGCCGAGCTTTTGAGCAATCTACGCATCGTCGCGCAGGCAATAGCCGGCGCCGCGCACCGTCTGGATCAGCGGATGATCGAAATCGCGGTCGATCTTCTGGCGCAGGCGGCTGATATGCACGTCGATGACATTGGTCTGGGGATCGAAATGATAATCCCACACTTTCTCCAGCAGCATGGTGCGCGTCACCACCTGGCCGGCATGGCGCAGCAGGCATTCGAGCAGGCGGAATTCGCGCGGCTGGAGATCGATGGCCCGGCCCGCCCGCCTGACCGTGCGCGCCAGGAGATCGAGTTCGAGATCGGCATAGGCGAGGCGGCTTTCATCGCCGCCACCACCGCCGCCGCTGCGCCGGAGCAGCGCCTCGATGCGGGCCAGAAGCTCGGCGAAGGCGAAAGGCTTGGTCAGATAATCATCGCCCCCGGCCTTCAGTCCCAAGACCCGGTCATCGACATCGGCGAGCGCGCTGAGGAAGAGCACCGGCGTCCGCCTGCCGGCGTCGCGGAGCGCTTCCACCACGGCAAGCCCGTTCTGGCCTGGCAGCATGCGGTCGGCGATGATGACGTCGAAAATCTCGTCCAGCGCCAGCGCCAGCCCGCTTGGCCCGTCCGCCGCCCGCTCCACGACATAGCCGCTTTCCTTCAGGCCCTTGACGATATAGGCGGCCGTCTGGTCGTCGTCTTCGATCAGCAGCAGGCGCATGAGGTTCGACGCGGTTGGAGCATGTGCCCGAAGTTTAGCCGCTTCGCCCACCGACCGTCTCGATGAAAGTCTGGTGCGCGGCGGGCCGCGGCGCGGCGAGCCCGGCGCGGCGAAAAAGCGAAGGCCGCCGGGTTGCCCCGGCGGCCCTCCTCCGACAGAAAGATCAGACGCGGTGTCAGCTCAGCTTGCTGCTGATGACATTGCCGAACGGGATGAAGCGCTTGCTCTTGGAATCGAAGCGGATGAGCTGCATCTCCGTGAGCGGATAGTAATTCGTCGGGCTGGTGTTGATATTGATGCCAGG
>CALCYJ010000283.1 GCA_937905845.1 uncultured Rhodospirillales bacterium | reverse complement strand
TTTCCGACCGGATGGAATCAGCCGGTCGATCAGAATTCGCGCCCGCTCGACATCTTGAACCTGTTCTTGTCGCAAAAGTGCCGTCCACTTTTGCGACAACAGGCTTAGCGCTTTCCGACCGGATGGAATCAGCCGGTCGATCAGAATTCGCGCCCGCTCGACATCTGGAGCCTGTTCTTGTCGCAAAAGTGCCGTCCACTTTTGCGACAACAGGCTCAAGTATCGGCCTTATCGCTGCCGCACCAGGAATTTGTGTCGTGGGGAACGGGTTTGGGAACGGAGGGCTGGACGCCGGCGTCGCCATCCGCAATGATTGCCAAATCAAATAACGCGCCTTGTTTCCGGTCGCGCTTCCAAGCGCCGGGCGGGCGTGTCGCGCGGTTGACGTTACGGGGAGATCAGGGATGAGCCTTGCGCTGCGGCTGCCGACGGCGGGCGAGATTCTGGAGATGGCGACGGATTTCGGCCTGCACCTGACTGAGGCGGACGCCTTGTCCTTCCGCGGCCTGATGGCGGGATCGATGGCCTCCTACGCGAGGCTCGACGAACTGCCCGAGCCCAAGCTGCCGGTCCGCTATCCCCGCACGCCGGGCCAGGCGCCGAAGCTCGGGGAGAATCCCTACAACGCCTGGTACTGGCGCTGCGAGATCGAAGGCGCCGCCAAAGGCGTCCTGGCGGGAAAGCGCGTCGCGGTGAAGGACAATATCTGCGTCGCCGGCGTGCCGATGATGAACGGGTCGCGGGTGCTGGAAGGCTATGTGCCCGATGTCGATGCGACGGTGGTGACGCGCGTGCTCGATGCCGCCGGCATCGTCGCCGGCAAGGCCGCCTCCGAGGATCTCTGCTTCTCCGCCGGCAGCCATACCTGCGCCTCCGGTCCGATCCGCAATCCGCACGATCCGACCCGTTCCGCCGGCGGCTCGTCGGGCGGCAGCGCCGCCCTGGTGGCGGCGGGCGTAGTGCCGATGGCGCTGGGCGGCGATCAGGGCGGCTCGATCCGCACGCCGTCGGGCTGGTGCGGCGTCTATGGCCTGAAACCGACCTGGGGCCTGGTGCCGGTGACGGGCTCCATGCCGATTTCCTATTCGGTCGATCATTGCGGCCCGATCTGCGACAGCGTCGAGAATGTGGCGCGCCTGCTCACCGCCATCGCCGGCCCCGACGAACATGACCCCCGCACCCTCAACGCCCGCGTCGGCAATTACCTGGGCGCCCTGAAGCGCCCGGTCAAAGGCCTGAAGATCGCGGTGCTGCGCGAAGGTTTCGGCCATCAGACCGGCAATCCGCAGACGGCGGAAACCGACGCGCTGGTGCGCCGCGCAATGGCGACCTTCAAGAAACTCGGCGGCCGGGTTGCGGATGTCTCGGCGCCCATGCATCTCGATGGTCCGCACATCTGGACCGGCATCATTCTCGAAGGCGCGGCCGAGATGATGATCAAGGGCCATGCCATGGGCAACAATTGGATGGGCTATTACACGACCACGCTCCAGGAGGCCTTCGCCCGCGGCTTCGCCTCGCGCCCGGACGACGTGTCGGAGACGGTCAAGCTCGTCCTGTTGCTGGGCGAACATATGCACCGCCGCTATCACAACCGCTATCACGCCAAGGCGCAGAACCTGCGGGTGCTGCTGCGCCGGGCCTATGACGAGATCCTGCGCGAGCACGATGTCATCGTCATGCCGACGCTGCCCTTCCCGGCGACGCCGCTTCCCGCCGCCGATTGCTCGCGCGAGGAATATGTCGATCTCGCGCTCAATATGCAGCAGAACACCTGCCCCTTCGATGTGAGCGGCCACCCGGCCTTCACCATCCCCTGCGGCACTATCGACGGTCTGCCGGTGGGGATGATGCTGGTCGGCCGGCATTTCGACGAGGAGACGCTGATTGCCGCCGGCCGCGCCTTCGAGCAAGCCGGTACCGCCAAGCGGGCCTCCAGCCGGCGGTGAGCGGGTCGCGGGGATTTGGGTTAGGGCGCCGCGCGGGTTCGGATAAGGCGTCAGACGTCAGGCGGTGCGCTGGATCAGGCCTTCGAGCAGGTGGCGGAGCGCCTCCGCCGCCTCGTTGCCGCAGCTCTCGACCAGGCCGGCCTGATGGGTGCTGGCGAGCCGGTTGAGCTTTTCGTTCAGGGCGCGGCCATGTTCGGAGATGAAGATCATCACCCGGCGCCGGTCGTTGCGATAGGGGCGGCGATAGACCAGGGCCTGGGAGATCATCTTGTCGATGATCTTGGTCAGGGTGGGATGGTTGAGCAGCGCCGCCTCCGCCAGCTCCCCCATCGAGCGGCCGTTCTTCTCCACCAGGAGCTTCAGGATCCGCCAATGTTCCACCGGCACGCCTTCCGCGCGGAATTCCGCATCGAGCTGGCGATGGATCTGGCGGTCCGCCTGCGCCAGCAGATAGGCCAGATACTCGTTGATCGGGCGTGCACGCGCCATGGTCAGTCTTGAATTCATGGGTTCCATGCTGGACACCACCAGCTTTGCAACATGTGAATAGAGATGCTACCGTGAAATGGCAAGTGCCGGCTAGTGCATGTTCAGGAAAAGTGGGGGTCGTTTTTCGGACCGGATCGTTCTTTCGGACCCGATCATTCTCCGATCGGCGTGCGGAGCCCGGCTCCCGCCTCTTCGGAACCGGGCACGGTCCGGCGTAACGGTTGGAGAAACCCGCGCCCTCGGGGGCGGGAAGGATCGAGGCTGGGGGCGGAATCTAGTCTCGGGGACCAAGCTGGGGTTTCGGGGACCAAGGTCGGTCCGGGGATAGAGGGTTCGCGCCCTGGGGAGGCTGCTCCCTCGGCAGCATGGCCTTGCAGGGCACAAGGGGTCTTCATGGTCGGGATGGTTGGCGCGCCATCGCTCGAAGGATATCGGGCCGCCGGAAACGCAGGATTGCCTGCGCCGGCGGGGCTGCTCCTGTCCGGCGGCTTGCCGCCGCTCCTCTCGGGCTCGCCATGGCCGGGATCACAATGGCCCGAAGCACAATGGCCAGAATCACACTGGCCGGAATCATCGGGGCGGCCGGGGCTGCCGCCGCTCGCGATGCGGGGCCGAAGGACGCCGGGCGGCGAGGAACGCGACCGGTTGCTCGACTGGCAGCCCTGGCGCCCGCGCCGCCGCGCCGCGCCCTATCGCGTCGCCCTGCTCGCCCCCTTGAGCGGCCCGGCCGGCGTCTGGGGCCCGTCGTGTCGCACCAGCGCCCTTCTGGCCAGCCGCGAGATCAACCGCCTGGGCGGCGTGCTCGGGCGCGAGCTTGAACTTGTCTTCGTCGATGCCGGCCGCACGCCCGAGGCGGTGATGGCGGAAACCGTCGATCTCGTGGTGGAGAACGAGGCGGAAGCGGTCATCGGCATGCATATCAGCGCCGTCCGCCAGGCGCTCGTCGGCGCGCTCAAGGGGCGCGTACCCTATGTCTATACGCCCGTCTACGAAGGCGGGGAGACGACGCCGGGCGTCTTTGCCATCGGCGAGACGCCCTCGCTTCAGCTCAAGCCGGCGATCGCCTGGCTCGCCGAGCACCGGCGGGCGCGCCGCTGGTATCTGGTCGGCAACGATTACGTCTGGCCGCGGGTCTCCCATCGCGCCGCCCGCCGCTATATCACGGCCTCCGGCGGCACGACGCTCGCCGATGATTACATCGCCTTCGGCGATCACGATTACGGCCCATGCCTGGAGCGCATCCGCCGCGCGCGTCCCGACGCGCTGCTGCTCTCGATGGTGGGAGAGGATTGCATCCGTTTCAGCCGCGCCTTCGCCGAGGCCGGCCTGCCGCGCCACATCCTGCGCATCTCGACGGCAAGCGAGGAGAATACGCTCCTCGGCATCGGCGCCGACAATACCGAGAACCTCTATTTCGCCGCCGGCTATCTCGCCTGCCTGCGCACGCCCAGCAACGACGCCTTCCTCGATCATTATTCGCAAGCCTTCGGCGACGAGGCCCCGATCCCCAATACCATCGGCCAGTCCTGCTACGAAGGTTTGAAGTTCTATGCCGCGCTGGCGCAGAAGGCGGATTCGCTCAAATTGAGCGATCTCATCGGGGCGGCCGACGGGCTCGTCTATCAGGGCGCCCGCGGCCAGGTTGCGCTGAAGCGGCGCTCCTCGCGGAGCGATATCTATCTGGCCGAGGCCGATGGTCTCGATTTTCGCGTTCTGGCGCGGTTTCCGGCTTGAGCCTGCGGCAATTGCTTGAAACGTGAAGTAAATTGCCGTTACTATGGGGCGCAAGCGGACACTTAAGTACCGCTCCAATTCCAGTGGTCGCCATCGGGCATCGCGCCGTCCGGCCCGTGCCCGGCGAAGGCCAAGACGCAATCCCAGGGAGGAGTTGATCGATGTCGTTCACGCGCAGGCAGTTCATGCTGACGGCGACGGGGGCGCTGGCCTATACCAGCACCACGGCGCTGCTCGAGCAGGCGGGCATCGCCGCCACCAAGCCGATCAAGGTCGGCAATATTCTCGACAAGACGGGCGGGCTGAACATCTATTGCCTGGGCCAGATCGATGCCATCGCCATGGCGGTGGACGACCTCAATGCCAAGGGCGGCCTGCTCGGGCGCAAGGTGGAGCTTCTGTTCTACGACGCGCAGTCCAACAACCAACTCGACGCGCAATATGCGACCCAGGCGCTGCTCCAGGACAAGGTCGACGTCCTCCAGCAGGGCGTCACCAGCTCGTCGCGCGAAGTCATCCGGCCGATCGTGCACCGCTACAAGGGGCTGTATTTCTATGATTCGCTCTATGAGGGCGGCGTATGCGACCGACTGTTCTACTGCACCGGGATCACGCCCGGCCAGCAGCTCCAGAAGCTGGTGCCCTCGGCGGTCAAGCGCTTCGGCAAGAAGGGCTACATCATCGCCGCCGACTATAATTACGGCCAGATCTCGGCCAAGTGGGTGCAGAAATTCATCCGCGAATCGGGCGGCGAGGATGTCGCGGTCGAATTCTTCCCGCTCGACGTCAATAATTTCAGCCCGCTGATCGCCCGCGTTCAGGAAAAGAAGCCGGACTTCGTCTTCTCCGCCCTGGTCGGCGGCGCGCATATGTCCTTCTATCGCCAGTATGCGGCCAGCGGCACCAACAAGCACATCCCCATCGCCTCCTCGACCTATGGCCTGGGCCTGGAGAACACTCAGCTCAGCCCCGAGGAGAACGAGGGCATCCTGATCTGCGCCTCCTATCTGCCCACCATCAAATCGCCGGAGAACAAGGCCTTCCTCGCCGATTTCCAGAAGCATTACCCCAACAAATACGCCTATGTGCCGGAATATGCCGAATATGGCTATGTCGGCGTCATGCTGTGGGCGGAGGGCGTGCGCAAGGCGGGAACGGTCGACCACGACGGGGTGATCAAGGCGCTCGATACCGGCATCAGCATCAAGGCGCCGAGCGGCCGGGTGAGGATCGATCCGCAGACCCATCACGTGGTCCGCGACCTGCATCTCGCGGTCGGCAACCGCAATCACAGCTTCACCGTGCTCGAATCCTTCAAGCAGCTCGAGCCGATCGATACCCAGAGCGTCTGCAACCTCGTCCAGCATCCCGACACCAACAAGCAGTTCGAGATCAAGCTGTAAGGCGGGCGGTCCATCCGGCATCGGGCGATGCGGCGGTTCCTCACCTGGAACCCCCGCATCGCCCGACGCCGGCCTTGATGCCTGTTCGGGGATGACGAGGCGTGGTGCTTTGCGCCGGCGCGTCCGGGACCAGGTTTTAGGATCGGCGGGAGCCTGTGCTGCTCCCAGGCCGGGCTTTCGCGTCTCCGGCCGCAGGCCGGGTCGGGTCCGCGGGGCGGGCGGTTCGGTTCGGCCGCTTCCGTCGGGCGGCCGATGCTATCGAGTGATCATTCCTTTGCGTGAGCAGTGCTCCGATCGGTCCGCAGGTCATGGAACAAACCGTCATCATCCTCTACCAGGTGCTTTATTCCTTCTCCTTTCTGGTGCTGATCTGCCTCGGCCTCGCCGTCATCTTCGGCATGATGCAGGTGATCAATCTGGCGCAGGGCGAGTTCATCATGCTCGGCGCCTATGTCTGCAATGTCGCGGTGAAGGACGGCGTCTCGCTCTGGCTGTCGTTCCTGATCGCCGCGGTGGCGGTGGGCCTTTTCGGCATCCTGGTCGAGCGGGTGCTGATCCGCTTTCTCTACGGCCGTATCATCGATACGCTGCTGGCGACCTGGGGCTTGAGCATCTTCCTCGTCGGTGGCACGACCATCGTCATGGGGCCGACCACCAACAGCATCCCGGCGCCCTTCGGCACGATGTATATCGGCGCCTACGGCATTCCCGCCTATAGTCTGGTGCTGATCGCGCTGGCCTTCGTGCTCCTGATCGGGACCTATGCGCTGATGCGCTATACGCGCGCCGGGCTGATCGCCCGCGGCACCATGCAGAATCCGGTGATGGCCGCGGCCTTCGGCATCCCGCCGCAAACCGTCTATATGCTCACCTTCGGCTTCGGCTCGGCGCTGACCGGGCTTGCCGGCGCGATCATCGCGCCGCTTTCGGGCGTCTCGCCCACCATGGGCATCTTCTTCATCGCCAAGGCCTTTGTCACCGTCATCGCCGGCGGCCCGATGGTGCTGCTCGGCACCATCTCGGCCTCGGCCTTGTTCGGCAGCATCTCGGGCGTCGTCGATTATCTGACCAGTTCGGTCTTGGGCGAGATCTGCGTGCTGCTCGTGGCCATCGTGTTGCTCCGGCTCCTGCCCTCGGGCATCACCGGCAAGTTTCGGCGGGGGATTTGATGGCGGAAATACGCGGCAGCCGGGGCGGGTTGCCCGAGCGGCGCTGGTGGCTGGCGGTGGCGGTGGTTCTGATCGCCGCCCTCGCCCTGCCGAACCTGGTGGGCGAATATCCCCTGCTCCAGCTCTCCGTCGTCGCCATCCTGTCGCTCGTCTCCATGAGCGAGGGCTTTCTTTGGGGCTTCGTCGGCATCCTGAGCTTCGGCCAGACCGCCTTCTTCGGCCTCGGCGGCTATACCTATACGGTGGCGGCGCTCAATTTCGACCAGACGACGCTGCCGCTGCTGGCGGCGATCGTTCTGCCGGCGCTCCTGGCCCTCGTCATCGGCTATTTCATGATCTACGGCCGGATCGGCGATCTCTATCTCAGCGTCATTACGCTGGTGGTGACGCTGATCCTGGAAAAGGCGATGCGCGCGACCTCGGGCTCGCAATATGTCATCGGGTCGGTGCGGCTGAACGGCCAGAACGGCATTCCCACCGTGCCCTCGCTTGCCATCCCGTGGAGCCATGGACAGACGCTCGATCTCACGGGGGTGTTCTATCTCTCGGTCGTCTGTCTTGCGATCGTCTATGTGGCGCTGCGGCTGCTGCTGCAATCGCGCACCGGGCGGGTGTTCGTCGCCATCCGGGAGAACGACCAGCGGGCGCAGCTCCTGGGCTATGACAGCCGCGTCTACAAGCTGCTGGCCTTCGTCATCGCCGGCGCCGTCGCGGGCTTTGCCGGCGCGCTCTACGGCGTCTGGGGCAATTTCGTCTCGCCCGACATGTTCAGCCTGAGCCAGAGCGCGCAGATCCTGATCTGGGTGATCGTCGGCGGCCGGACGACGCTGGTCGGCCCGATCGTCGGCTGCGCGCTGATCGAATATCTCACCACGGCGCTCGGCACCGCCGCGGTCGGCCAGGTGACGGTGATCATGGGCCTGATCCTCATGTTCGCCGTCGTCTTCTTCCGCCGCGGCGTCATTCCGAGCCTGGGCGATGGCGCGCGCCTCCTCTGGCGCCACATCCAGTCCCGCGGCGCGCGCGGCGCAAATGTGTCGCAATGAGCGAGGTCCTGCTCGAAGCCCGCGATCTGGAGAAGCGCTTCGGCGGCGTGCGCGCCATCGCCGGGGTCGATTTCCGCCTGAACCGCGGCGAGCTGCGCTGCCTGATCGGGCCGAACGGCGCCGGCAAGAGCACCTTCTTCAAGATGCTGACGGCGCAGCTCCGCCCCAGTTCCGGGCGCATCCTCTTCGAGGGCCGCGACATTACCGCGCTGGAGCCGCAGCGCATCAGCCGGCTCGGCATCGGCATCAAGAACCAGGTACCGAGCGTGTTCGACGGCATCCCGGTCTATGAGGGATTGTGGCTCGCCGCCGCCTCCCGGCACCCCGGGGCGGAGGCCGCGGGCATCGTGTCCGAGATCCTGGAGCGGCTCGACCTCGGCGGGATTTCCGACCATCTCGTCGGCACGCTCGCGCACGGGCAGCGCCAGTGGGTGGAGTTCGGCATGGTGATGGCGCTGCGGCCCAAGCTGATCCTGCTCGACGAACCGACCGCCGGCATGAGCCATGACGAGGTGAAGCGCACGGCGGAACTGATCCGCGAGCTGAACCGCGAGGCCGCGCTCATCGTCGTCGAGCACGACATGCAGTTCATCCGCGACATCGCCGCCACCGTTACCGTGTTCCATCAGGGGCGCATCCTGATGGAGGACACGATGGCCAATGTGCAGAAGGACCCCAAGGTGCGGGAGATCTACATGGGGACGGCCGCCGATGCTTGAGATCGCAGGCCTGAACGCGGGCTATGGCCGCATCCCCATTCTGAACGGCGTCAGCTTCTCGGTCGCGGAAGGCGAGGTGGTCGGGATCCTGGGCCATAACGGCATGGGCAAGACGACGCTGCTGAAAGCCCTGATCGGCGAACTGCGGGCGACGGGGGGCAGCATCCGCCTCGAAGGGCGCGACATCACCCCCCTGAGCATGGCGCGGCGCGCGCGCGCCGGCCTCGGCTACGTGCCGCAGGGGCGCCAGATCCTGCCGCAGCTCACGGTGCAGGAAAACCTGCGCATGGGCGAGATCATGCGCGGCGGGGTGAGTGCCATCCCGGAAATGCTGGAAACCTTTCCCGTCCTCAAACCCTTGCTGGCGCGGCCGGGACAGGCGCTTTCCGGCGGCCAGCAGCAGATCCTGGCGCTGGCGCGCTGCCTCGTCGGGCAGCCGAAGGTTCTGCTGCTGGACGAGCCGACGGAAGGCATTCAGCCCTCCATCGTCGACGAGATCGCCATCGCGCTGAAACATCTGCAAAGCGCGCTCGGCCTCACCATCATCCTGGTCGAGCAGGATCTGCATTTCATCGCCGCGCTCGCGAGCCGCGTCCTCATCATCCAGCGCGGCCGCATCATCGCCACCATAGCGCCCACCGCTCTCGCCGATCCGGCGATCGTCGCCGAATATCTCGGCATCTGAGCGGGACGGGCAAACTCGAAGGAGACAGTGTCATGATGGTCGAAATACCCACGCACGAAGAGATGGCGGAGATCTGCCGCGAGCTTGGCATGAACCTGTCGCCCGGCCGGGTCGACGAGTTCATCGCGCTCATGGGCGGCGCGGTCGAGGCCTATAACGCCGTCGGCGCGCTGGCCGAGGGACTGCCCGCCGTGCGCCATCCCCGCACCCCGGGCTATCGGCCGGAAGGCGACGAGAACCGCTACAATGCCTGGTATTACAAGTCGCGCGTCGAGGGCACGCCCGGCGGCCGGCTCGCCGGCAAGACCGTCGTGCTCAAGGACAATGTCTGCCTCGCCGGCGTGCCGATGATGAACGGCGCCTCGACGCTCGAAGGCTATATCCCCGACGTCGATGCGACCGTCGTCACCCGCATCCTCGATGCCGGCGGCACCATTCTGGGCAAGGCGCATTGCGAGTATTTCTGCTTTTCCGGCGGCAGCCATACCAACGCGCACGGCCCGGTGATCAATCCGCGCAAGCCGGGCCACGCCGCGGGCGGCTCGTCGTCGGGCAGCGCGGCGCTGGTCGCAGCCGGCGAAGCCGATATGGCGATCGGCGGCGATCAGGGCGGCTCGATCCGCATTCCCTCGGCCTATTGCGGCACCTACGGCATGAAGGCGACCTGGGGCCTGGTGCCCTATACCGGCGTCATGCCGATCGAGGCGACGATCGATCATACCGGCCCGATCACCGCCAATGTCGCCGACAATGCCCTGCTGCTCGAGGTCATCGCCGGCGCCGACGGGCTCGATCCGCGCCAGGCCGGGGCGAAGACCGCGAACTATACCGCGGCGCTCGGCCAGGGCGTCAAAGGCATGAAGATCGGCGTGCTGCGCGAAGGCTTCGGCCATGCCAATTCGGAAGGCGATGTCGATGCGCTGGCGCGCAAGGGGGCGGAGAAGCTGCGTTCGCTCGGCGCCAGCGTCGACGAGGTTTCGGTGCCGATGCATCTCGTCGGCCCCGCCATCTGGTCGGCGATCGCCCATGAAGGTGCCACCGCGCAGATGATGCACGGCAACGGCTTCGGCTTCAATTGGAAGGGGCTTTACGTCACCAGCCTGCACAAGGCGCATGACAATTGGCGCCTGCATGCCGACCAGCTTTCCGACACGCTCAAGGTCACGATGATGATGGGCCATTACATGCTGAAGAAGCATCATGGCTATTATTATGCCAAGGCGCAGAATCTCTCCCGCCGGCTTGCCGCCGCCTATGACGCGGCGCTGGAGACGTATGACCTGCTGCTGATGCCGACCCTGCCGATGAAGGCGACGAAGATCCCGGCGGCCGATGCGAGCCTGGCGGAATATTGCCAGCGCGGATTCGAGATGCTGGCCAATACCTGCCCCTTCGATGTGACCGGCCATCCCGCCATGTCGCTGCCCTCTGGATTGAGCGACGGGCTGCCCGGCGGCCTTATGCTGGTGGGCCGGCACTGGAACGAGGCGACGATCTACCGGGCGGCGCATGCTTTCGAGCAGGCGGGCGACTGGCAGAAGGTGCGGCCCTGAAAGGGCGACGTCTCCCCAACGTCCTTGAGAGGTGCCGGGCATGCTGAGCATCACCGCGGTCATCCGCGTCCGTCCGGGGCAGGCGGAGGCGATGCGCCGGGCGCTCGACGAGGTGGTGGCCGCGGTGCGGGCGGGAGAGCCCGGCACGATCGGCTATTTCGTGGCGCAGGATCAGAGCGATCCCTGCCTCTTCACCACCTACGAGCGCTACCGGGACGAGGCGGCGATGGCGAGCCATAACGCCTCGCCCGCCGTCGCGCATTTCTTCGCTCTCGCCAAGCCGATGCTGGAAGGCGAGGTCCTGCTGGTCACGGGGAGCGAGGTCGCGGCCAAGGCCTGAGCGGCGGCGGGTGCGGCGCGAAAGGGTCGCGGTCTCACCCGGCGGCGGCTTGCAGGCTCGCGACATCGCTTGCGATCTGATCGAGCAGACGTTCCGCCGCCTGGCCCGCGACATTGCCGCCGCCCCGGGCTTCCGCCTCCGCCGCGGCGGCAAGCATTCCGCCGCGCTTGCCGCTCCAGGTCTCGGGAAACATGTCGGGCGCCGCCGCCGGCCGTCCGCTCCGCAGCGCGTCGGCCGTCGTTTCCAGGATCTCGATCAGGGGCGCGAGCAGCGCCGGCAGTTCGGGCAGGATGCTTTCCTCCGCTTCGAGCTGGAAGGCGAGCGCGGCGAGGTGGCGCGCCAGGCGTTGCAGATAGGCTACCTGCGCCAGGGTGCGTCCGACCCGGCGGCGGTGGCGGGGCGGCTCCGCCAGCATGCGCTGGAAGGCGGCGGCGGCATTGGCGACGGCGATCTCCGTCTGGCGCCGGGCGTCGTAGAGCGGCGCGCGCGGCGCCTCCGGCACGGCGAAGGCGCTTCTCAACGCCGCCATCTGGTCGCGGGCGGCGAGCAGTGCCAGCGCGAGCTGCTCGGGCAGGCTTTTGCGCTCCCAGCTCGGCCAGAGGAAATAGCCCGCGACCAGCGCCAGCGCCGCGCCGATCAGCGTGTCGCCGACGCGGTCCTGCACATTCGCCCACGGGCCGCTCTCCACCAGCGAGAGCAGCAGGATGACGTAGGGCGTGAGGAAGAAGACGCCGACGGCATAGCGGCGCCGCAGGAAGAAGAAGGCGCCGAACACCAGGAGCATGAGGGCGGCGTCGGTGGCCTCGACGCCATGCAGCAGGGAGACGAGAATCGCGGCGAAGCCGGCGCCGAGGATGGTGCCGCCGGTCCGGGCCAGGGCGCGGGAGAACGTGCCGCCGAAATTGGGTTGCAGCACGACGAGCGCGGTCAGCGGCACCCAGATGCCATGGGGAAGATCGAGCCAGGCCATCAGCATGACGCCGAGCCCGCTTGCCGCGGCGACCCGCAAACTGTGGCGGAAGAGGGTGGATTGCAAGGTGAGCTGCGCCGAAACCCGCGCCCAGGCGGCGGCGGGATGGAAGGCGGCAAAGCCTTGTGCGCCGAGCCCCATGCCGCGGCGCGCCGCCGTGGGCTGAAAAAGCGCGCGCAACGCATCCTCGGCATTGGCGAGGTGGATGAGCGCCAGTTCCAAGGGCGGCAGCGCCCGGCGCAGATCCTCGCCCTCGCGCCCGCCGGCATGATGGGCCGCATGCGCGCGGATGCCGGCGCAGAGCTGCTCCGCCCTGGCGCGGGCGGCGGGAAGCCGGGCGGCGGGGCGGCGGGCGAGCAGGGCCTGCGCCACCTCGTGGCA
Source organism: uncultured Rhodospirillales bacterium (assembly GCA_937905845.1). GTDB lineage: Bacteria > Pseudomonadota > Alphaproteobacteria > Ferrovibrionales > Ferrovibrionaceae > CALCYJ01. Next base: position 6,274 of record CALCYJ010000283.1, on the reverse strand, counting down.
GGCCGCGGCGGTTTCGGCCACGGCATGGGAGAGCCCGTCCCGCCCCGGGCTGGCGCGCGCGCGCGGCGGCTCGCCCCTCAGGCCCTCGGCGATCGCCAGCATCAGACCGGAAACGCGCGAGGCGGCCCGGAGCAGGATGACGAAAGGCTCCAGCGTCGTTGCCCGCACCCCGATGATGGAACCGCGCTCGCCGAGCGTGGCGCGGACCCGCTCGATGGTTTCGCGGGCCTGGGCCTGCGCCAGGCCAAGCTGACGTTCGGCCTCGTGCGACAAAGGCTGCGCGGCCAGGATCTGGGCTGGAAACGTCGCGATCACCTTGGCCGCCGTCTCGAAACAGCCGGCCAGTTCCTGCTCCAGGCGACGCCACGGCCGCAGCCGCCAGAAGATCAGGGCGAGGCCGATGCTCCAGAGGCCGCCGGCGAAATAGGCGGCCGCCTGCTCCAAGCCCTGAAGCGGGCTCGCCGGCACTTCGAGGCCGATCAGGAACGCCAACCCGCCATAGAGGCCGAGCGTGGCGCCCGACTGGCCGAAGACCCGCGCCAGGCCGCCGCCCAGCGCGATCAGCGCCATGAGCAGCGCCACCGGCCCGCCGGCGACATGGGCCTGGGTGCCGAGGAAAAGCAGCAGCGGCAGGACCAGCGTGGCGAAAGCCATGGCCAGGAGACGGTTGGCATAAGTGCCGCCGCTGTCGGCAAGCGGCGTATTGAGGCCGGCGATCGCGGCGGAAAGGCCGGCGGCCGGATTGCCCAGAAGCTGAAAAACCACGAGCGGGACCAGGACCGACAGGCTGCCGCGCAGCGCAAAGGCCAGCGCGATACGGTCGGCGCTGGACAGACGAAGACGCGCGGGAGGCAAGATCCGGAGCATGACGGCCGCTAGAGCATGTTCCGAAGAAGCGGCTTTGCTTCTTCGATAAGAAGATGCATCAAAACAAAGAGTTAGGAGCATCCCACGAGTCGATCCGATCGCGGGACGCCTCACCCCTCCCTCGCGGGAAAGCCGATCCTCTTTCCCGATCGGGTCACAGGCGAGCGGTCATTAGAACACTTCCGCCTATTCCAGGTAAGCGGGAAGTGGCGATAGGGGACGATCCGGGGCCTTGGATCCCGGTGCCGGCGGCATCCGGGTGCCAGCGGTATCCCCATATGTTTTGTCTTGGTCAAACCGGACCTCGGCCGGGTCGGATTAACCCTGTCGCCGTCGCCGCCACCACTGGTCCGGACCAGATAGATGAGAGCGTCGGCGCGTCGGCCGGCGCGCGCGCTTCTGACCCTGGATCGCCGGTGCCGACGGGGTGGCGGCAGATGGGGTCGAGGGACCCTCCGGCCGCCGATGCCGCCTGGCCCGGCCGGTGCGGGACCCCGCCGCGACCCGCCGGCAGCACCCGGGAAGAAGCCCCTAAACCATTGAGCCTGCGGCGCGATTCTCCACTCGCCGTAGGCCTTACCGCTATGGCTGTGCCGCTGCTTGTCGACTGTGGCGTGCAGGCCGGGCAGAAAACAGTCTTAAGCCGCTATATCTGAAATAATTATACAAGTATTGAAGTAGTAGTATCTTAAATATTTCCGTCATATTGTCTTGCCCGACGATCTTTAACAGAAACGGCGGGAGTCTTATCCGGCCTTTTATAGGTAAGTATAAGGTTTATAGTGTGTCTAGGACATGGTATTAATGTCAAGCCCGGAAATACATCTTACGATCCGCGATGTTGAAGCGCAGACCCGGATTTCCAAAGATACGCTGCGCATCTGGGAGCGGCGGTACGCCTTTCCGGTGCCGGTGCGCGATGTCAATGGCCAGCGGGTTTATAGCGAAGCCGATCTCGCGCGGCTGAAACTGATCAAGCGCCTGCTTGAACGCGGCCATCGGCCCGGCGCCGTGGTCGGCCGTAGCGAGGCGGAGCTGCGCCGGCTGGCCGCGGCGCCGGCGCGCTCGCAGTTGGACGCGATCCTCGCGGTCGAGGGGGATGTCGAACGCCTGCTGTCGCTGGTACGCGGGCAGCGGATGGCGGATTTCCGCCTTGAGCTTCAGCAACTCCTGTTGCGCGGCGGCTTGCAGCGCTTCATCCATGACACGCTGCGCCCTCTCGTCGTGGCGGTCGGCCTGGCGTCCGAATGCGACGCTCTGGCGCTTTTCGAGGCGCGGCTGGTGAACCAGCAGATCAAGACCGTGCTGCGCGGCGCCATGGCCGGCCTGCCGCCGGCGCTGACGCGGCCGTGCGTGGTGCTGGCGACGCCGCCGGGCGAGCGGGAGGCGCTGGAACTCCTGATGCTGGAGGCGGTGCTGGCGCTCGAAGGGGCGCTCTGCCTCTCGCTCGGGGCCGAAGTGCCGGCCGAGGAGATCGCCGCCGCCGCGGTGCTTCAGGCGGATATCGTGGCGCTCGTCATCGGCGAGGCGGGCACCCCCCCGGCGGCGGCGGAATTCCTGGCCGGCTTGCGCCGCCGGCTGCCCGAGGGCGTCGATCTATGGGCCGGCGGCGCCGGCATGCGGCGTCTGCTCAAGCCGCCCGAGGGCACGTTCGTCGCCTTGAGTCTCGAAACGGTGCCGGCGGCGCTCGCGGCCTGGCGCACGCGGCCTGGGGGCGGATTTTAACCTTTCCTCTTGCATGCGGAAGCAAGGCCGGGTGAACTGGTGGCGAACGGGCGGCCTTCGCCGGCCCGCAAGCAATCGAGGATCCGATGAAACTCTACATGAGCCCCGGGGCATGTTCCTTGTCGCCTCATATCGTGCTCCAGGAGGCGGGGCTTCCCTTCGAGATCGAGAAGGTCAATCTCAAGACCAAGGAGACCGAGACGGGCGGCGATTATCGCGCCGTCAACCCCAAGGGCGCGGTCCCGGCCTTGCGCCTGGACGATGGTGAAGTGCTGACCGAAGGCCCGGCGATCGTGCAATATCTGGCCGACCGCAAGCCCGAGGCGAAGCTTGCGCCGGCGGCGGGCACGAAAGAGCGCTACCGCCTGCAGGAATGGCTGAACTACGTCACCTCCGAGCTGCACAAGGGCTTCAGCCCGCTGTTCAACCCGAAGGCGCCCGACGAGTGGAAGGTGGTGGTCAAGGAGAATCTGGGCCTGCGCTTCGACTATCTCTCCAAGCAGCTCGACGGCAAGAAATACCTGATGGGCGATGGGTTCAGCGTGGCCGACGCCTATCTCTTCACCATCCTCAACTGGACGCGGCCGACCGGCATCGACCTTGGCAAATGGCCGGTGCTGAAGGATTATTGCGCCCGGGTCGCGGCGCGGCCGGCGGTCCACAAGGCGCTCGTCGCCGAAGGTCTGGTGAAATAGCCCGCTAATCCCGCCTGCCCAAGCGGCGGGGCTGACGGCGGGGCGACAGTGCCGCCAGCTCCGCCGTCACCGTCGCTGTCAAAGCCGCCGTTATTCCCTCTTATTGTTTCGGAGCCGCTTCATGGGGTTTCCTCTTCCCTCCGCAAGCCCGGGCGAGCTTGGCTTACAGCCCGAGCCGCTGGCGCGCCTCTGCCGCACCATCGAGGAGCATATCGCCGAAAAGCGCTATCCCGGCGCGCAGATCGCCGTTGCCCGCCACGGCAAGCTGGCGCTGTCCCGCGCCTTCGGCCAGGCGCGGATCGCGCCCGATGCCGTGCCCGCCTGCGAGGACACGCTGTGGCTGCTCTATTCCAACACCAAGGTGATCACGGCGGCGGCGGTGTGGCTGCTGGTCGAAGAGGGCGCGCTCACCTTCCACGACCGCATCGCCGATCACGTGCCCGACTTCGCCCGCCACGGCAAGGGCGAGATCACGCTGCTCCAGGTGCTGACCCATCAGGCCGGCTTCCCGGGGGCGGCGGCGCCGCTGCCGACGGCGGCCTTCGAGGATCACGGGCTGATGCGGGAGCTGGTGTGCGACTTCACGCTCGCCTGGACGCCGGGCTCGCGGGTCGAATATCACCGGCTCGCGGCCCATTGGGTGGCGGCGATGCTGATCGAGGCGGTGACGGGGGCCGATTTCCGCACCTTCATCCGCGAGCGGATCATCCTGCCGCTCGGACTTGGCGACGACCTCTATGTCGGGCTGCCCGACGCGCTCGGGAGCCGGGCCGCCGAGATGCATGCGCCGTCGCCCGAAGACGGTACCCACGAGCGTCTGACGGGCGAGAACAGCCCTGTCTTCCGCCGGGCCGGCGTCCCGGGGGCGGGCGGCTTCGCCACGGCGCGCGCGCTCGCCGCCTTCTACCAGATGATGGCGGCGGGCGGCAGCCTGAACGGGGTCAGGCTGTTCAGCCCGCGCCTTGTCTCCTTCGTGACGCGGAATTTCACCGCGGAGCGGGTGGATGAATATATGGGGCTGCCGATGCACCGCGGCCTCGGGCCGCATTCGCGCGGCACGACGGAGGTGGCCCGCGGCCTTGGCACCCTCGCGCATCCCGCGACTTTCGGCCATGGCGGCGTCGGCTCGTCCTATTGCTGGGCCGATCCGGCGAGCGGCGTTTCCTTCGCCTATCTCACCAACAGCCGCGTCCCGGATCCCTGGCATTCCCGGCGTCTCGATATCGTCAGCGGCTTCGTCCATGGTGCCATCGACGAATAGGCGTCGGCACGTCAAGTGGCGGCGGTGATGCCGGTGTCGAGATAGGCTGCGACGGTGGGCGGAATGAGGCGGGCCGCGGCGCGGGCTTGCGGCGGGTTGAGGATATCGCGCCATTCGCCGGTCTGCCCGGCGCGAAAATGCAGCTCGCCCGCCACCGGCGGCTTCTCCAGGAGCGGCCAGTCGACAAGCTCGGGCGCCAGGCGGAAGAAATCCGTGACCTTGCGGAAGAAGGCGGCATTGTCGGCGGCGAAATCCTCGAAACGGTTGAGCAGGAGGCTGAGCGCCGGATCGGCCGCGCGCGCCGCATCGAGCCAGAAGGCGATCCAGGCGATCTGGGGGCCAAGCTCGGTCGCGATGTAATGATCGGCCCGGCGTTCCATGTCCCAGCTTTCATAGCCCCGGGGCAGGCGCGCGCGCGTCAGCACCGCATCCGCGCTCTCCTTGCCGCAGAGCTTGGCGTAATGATGGATCGCCGAGATCATCGATTGCCGGGGATCGCGGATATTCACCAGCATGCGGGTGATGCCGGCGCGTTTGAGGTGCGCGAGCGTGTCGGTGTCGGGCGCCAGATGCTCCTGCGCCAGGCAGCCGCCGCGGGCAAAAAGCGCCGCCCATTCCGGCACGATCCCATTGTCGAGCGGGGTGCGGGTGATGTAGCAGACCGGCAGGTTGAGGGCGGCGGTCAGGCGCCGCGCCATGAACATGGAGCCGGACTTGAACTGGGTATTGAGCAGGATGGGCGGGCAGCGCCGCGCGATCGCCTGGCGCTGGCGCAGGCGGAAATTAGCGTCGCGATAGAGCGGCATGTCGGGATGGCGGTTCTGGCCCGCGAGCAGGAAATCGAGCGCCTCGGCATGGTGTCCCGTCGCCGACAGCAGGCAGGCGACATAAGCGTGGAGGTCGGCATTTCCAGGCGCGAGCGCGAGCGCGCCGCGAAAGGTCTCGAGCGCCCGATCGAGCGCGCCGCTCCTGATCTCCGCCATGCCGGCGGCGACGGCCTGGCGATAGCGCTCCCGTTCCGGCCCCGGCGCCTCGGCTGGAACCGGCTTGAGGCGCGTGGCGGCATCGCCGCTGTCCATCCCGATCTTCCTTCGATTCCGCGGCGCGACGCCCGCGCCGCAGCTCTTGCCGGCCATCCTCGCCCGCCGTGGTTAAGGATGGGTTAGCGCGTCGCCCGGGCCTGCGGCCGCCAACCGCTACGACCTGACTTCGGGAAAAAATTCCGCGATAATGCCGGGTCTCGGTATGGGTCAGGAATGAGGATGGCAGCGTGGACGAGGCCAAGGGACTGTTCGCCGGATTGAAGGTTCTCGATGTGGCGAGCTTCATTGCCGCGCCGGCGGCGGCGACGGTGCTGGGCGATTTCGGCGCCGAAGTGATCAAGATCGAGCCGCCGGGAACGGGCGATCCCTATCGCCAGCTTGCGGCCAGCAACGGCATGCCGGCGGCGGCGGCGAATTATTGCTGGATGCTCGATGCCCGCAACAAGCAGAGCCTGGCGCTCGATCTCAAGACGCCGCAGGGGCGCGACGTGCTCTATCGCCTGGTCGCGGAAGCCGACGTCTTCATCACCAATTTTCCGCCCGAGGTGCGCCGTCGTCTCGGCGTTGCCTACGAGCAACTCGAACATGTGAACCCGCGGCTGATCTATGCCTCCTTCACCGCTTTCGGCGAGAGCGGCGCCGAGGCCAATCGCGAGGCCGACGGCTCGCTGACCGAGCCCTAT
>CALCYJ010000282.1 GCA_937905845.1 uncultured Rhodospirillales bacterium | reverse complement strand
AACGAGGGCGTCATCCTCATCGCCGCGACCAACCGGCCCGACGTGCTCGACCCGGCGCTGCTGCGCCCGGGCCGCTTCGACCGCCAGGTGGTGGTGCCCAACCCCGATATTCTCGGCCGCGAGAAGATCCTCAAGGTGCATCTGCGCAAGGTGCCCTCGGCCCCCGACGTGGAAGCGCGGATCATCGCCCGCGGCACGCCGGGCTTCTCGGGCGCGGACCTCGCCAATCTGGTGAACGAGGCGGCGCTGCTGGCCGCACGGCGGGGCAAGCGCGTCGTCACCATGTCGGAACTGGAATTCGCCAAGGACAAGGTGATGATGGGGAGCGAGCGGCGCTCCATGGTCATGTCGGAGGAGGAAAAGCGTCTCACCGCCTATCACGAGGGCGGTCACGCCCTGGTCGCGGTGCGCACGCCGGCCTCCGACCCGGTGCACAAGGCGACCATCATCCCGCGCGGCCGGGCGCTCGGCATGGTGATGCGTCTGCCCGAGCGTGATCAGCATTCCCTGTCGCGCGACCAGATCGAGGCGCATCTGACCGTCGCCATGGGCGGCCGCGTCGCCGAGGAACTGATCTTCGGCCTGGACAAGGTGACGACGGGCGCCGGCGGCGACATCAAGATGGCGACCGACATGGCGCGCCGCATGGTGACCGAATGGGGCATGAGCGAGAAGCTCGGGCCGCTGCGCTATAGCGAGAACGAGGAGGAGATCTTCCTCGGCCATTCCGTGACCCAGCGCAAGAACGTCTCGGAATCGACGGCGCAGATCATCGACGAGGAAGTGCGTCGCATCGTGGAAGAGGCGGATGCGCGGGCGCGCAAGATCCTGACCGATGACATCGACGATCTGCACCGGCTGGCGAAGGCGCTGCTGGAATACGAAACCCTCTCGGGCGACGAGATCCGGGCGCTGCTGCGCGGCGAGGAGATCGTGCGGCCGGGCGAGGCCGAACCGCCGCCCGATACCGGCAGCCGTTCCGCCGTGCCGCCGACGCGTACCAAGCCCAGCCGCGGCGCGTCCGGCGGGCTGGAGCCGGAACCGCTGCCCGGGGCTTGAAGAAGCCGGAGCGTGAAGGGAGACAAGTCCCCGGACCCGTCCGGGCGGCTTTCATCCGCCCCGGCGCCGCGAGGAAGCCGGAGCCCGGGCAGGTTGCATGCGCAAGACTTATCTTCGTCCGCTCCTGATTTCGGCCGGGCCTGACGCGATACGGCTGATCGCCGCCGGGGACGCCTTGCCGCTGGCGGGCGGCAGCCTGGCCTTCGCCGCGGCCGAAGTGATCGAACGAACCCCGGACGGCTCCATCGCCCGGCGCATCTTGCGGGTCGAGGCGCTGCCCCGCGCGGGCTTGCCCGCCGAGCTTGCCCGCCTCACCGCACCGCGGGCCGGGCTTGGCGATCTCGATCTGGCGTCGCCCCGCCTGATGGGCATCCTCAATGTCACTCCCGACAGTTTTTCCGACGGCGGCCGCCACGAGACGGTGGCGGCGGCGATAGATCACGGGCTGGCGCTGATTGGGCAGGGGGCGGCGATCGTCGATATCGGCGGCGAATCCACCCGCCCCGGGGCGCTGCCGGTGCCGGCTGACATCGAGGAGAAACGGGTCCTGCCGGTGATCGCGGGGCTCAAGGGGCGCGGCGCGCTGCTCTCGATCGACAGCCGCAACGCCCAGGTGATGGCGGCGGCGGTCGCAGCCGGCTGCGGCCTGATCAACGATGTCCAGGCTCTGGCGCATGACCCGTCCAGCCCGGCGGTGGCGCGGACGAGCGGCGTGCCGGTCGTCCTCATGCATGCGCTGGGCGATCCCCGGACCATGCAGGACGACCCGCGCTACGCCGATGTCCTGCTCGATGTCTATGATGCGCTGGCGGCCCGAATCCAGGCGGCGGAAGCGGCCGGCATCGCGCGCGAGCGCCTGCTGATCGATCCCGGCATCGGGTTCGGCAAGCGGCCGGAGCATAATCTGGCGCTGCTGGCCGGCCTTGGCCTGTTCCACGGGCTCGGCCTGCCGATCGTGCTGGGCGCCTCGCGCAAGAGCGTCATCGCCCATGCGAGCCGGGGCGAGGGGCCGGAGAACCGGCTCGGCGGCACGATCGCGATCAACCTGCGCGCGCTCGCGCAAGGGGTGCAGGTGCTGCGGGTGCATGACGTGGCGGCGGCGGCGCAGGCCCTGGCTTTATGGCGCGCCCTTGACCGGTACAGCGGCGCGGTACGGGACGCCGAGCTGGTCTGAGGGAGGGGTATCAAGCCTTGCCGTCTTGGCCGGGTTTAACCTGTTTGTAGGAAATGCCGACGATTCTGAGTGAAACTTTGTTATAACGTGTCGAAAATTGCGGCGGGCGGCCCCGGCCTCGAATGGGGTCCGATCATCGGGGAAGAGGATTCCGCCCGAAACCCAAATCTGAGTACGGCCGATCGGAAAAGCTCTGCCGCTTTGCCTTGAGACCGTGCTTTGGGACATGGAGTAGCCATGACACGCCGGATTTTCGGCACCGATGGAATTCGCGGCGCGGCCAATAGCGAACCGATGACGGCGGCGACCGCCCTCAAAGTGGGGATGGCGGCCGGCTGCCAGTTCATTCGCGGCAATCATCGGCATCGCGTGGTGATCGGCAAGGACACCAGGCTCTCGGGCTATATGATCGAGCCGGCGCTGACCGCGGGATTCATTTCGGTCGGCATGGACGTGGTCGTGGTCGGCCCGATGCCGACGCCGGCCGTCGCCATGCTGACGCGCTCGCTCCGGGCGGATCTCGGCGTCATGATCTCGGCCTCGCACAATCCCTACCAGGACAATGGCATCAAGCTGTTCGGGCCGGATGGCTACAAACTGTCCGACGATATGGAGCGCGAGATCGAGGCGCGGGTGGCCGGCGGGCTCGACGAAGGGCTGGCGCCGCCCGATCGGCTCGGCCGGGCGCAGCGGCTCGAAGACGCGCAAGGGCGCTATATCGAATTCGTCAAGAATACCTTTCCCAAAGGCCGCCGCCTATCCGATCTTCGCATCGTGGTCGATTGCGCCAATGGCGCCGCCTACAAGGTGGCGCCGATCGCGCTGTGGGAGCTGGGGGCCG
>CALCYJ010000281.1 GCA_937905845.1 uncultured Rhodospirillales bacterium | reverse complement strand
AATATGCCGCGCCTCCCCTTCCCGCCGCCCGCAGCGGCACCTGAATTCGTCAAAGCTTTCCTTCCGTTTCCCGCATGCCGGAGCATCCCATGACCAATTCCCTCCCCATCCGCCGCGCGCTCGTTTCCGTTTCCGACAAGTCGGGCCTGGTCGAGCTTGGCCGCTTCCTCGCCGCCGGCAAAGTCGAGATCCTGTCCACCGGCGGCTCGGCCAAGGCGCTGGCGGCGGCGGGGATAGCGGTCAAGGAGGTGGCCGATTATACCGGCTCGCCCGAAATGCTGGACGGCCGCGTCAAGACCTTGCATCCCAAGATCCACGGCGGGCTGCTCGGCCGGCGCGACCGGCCCGAGCACCGGGAGGCGATGGAGCGCCATGACATCGGCGCCATCGATCTCCTGGTGGTCAATCTCTATCCTTTCGAGGCGACGGTCGCCAAGGGCGCCCCTTTCGAAGAATGTATCGAGAATATCGACATCGGCGGACCGGCGATGATCCGTTCGGCGGCGAAGAACCATTCCGGCGTGGCGGTGGTGGTCGATACGGGCGATTACGCGGCGCTGATGCGCGAGATGGCGGAGACGGGCGGCGCCACCAGCGCCGACTTCCGCCGCAGCCTCGCGGCCAAGGCCTATGCCCGCACCGCGGCCTATGACGCCGCCATCGCCCGCTGGTTCGCAACCGCGCTCGGCGAAACCTTCCCCGAGCGCCTGGTGCTCGCGGCCACGCGGAGCGAGGTGCTGCGCTACGGCGAGAACCCGCATCAAAGTGCGGCCTTCTATATCGGCGGCGAGGCCCGCCCGGGCGTTGCCACCGCGCACCAGGTGCAGGGCAAGGCGCTTTCCTACAACAACCTCAACGACACCGATGCCGCCATCGAGCTGGTGGCGGAATTTCCCCCCGCCGAGAGCGCCGCCGTCGCCATCATCAAACATGCCAACCCGTGCGGCGTGGCGCGGGGCACGAGCCTGGCCGAAGCCTACGAGCGCGCGCTCGCCTGTGATCCGGTGAGCGCCTTCGGCGGCGTCATCGCCCTGAACCGCCGGCTCGACGGCCAGACGGCCCGCCTGATCGCCAAGATCTTCACCGAGGTGATCGTCGCCCCCGACGCCGACGAGGAGGCCAAAACCATCCTCGCCGCCAAGAAGAACCTCCGCCTGCTGCTGACCGGCGGCCTGCCCGACCCGGCGGCGGAAGGCTTCGTCTTCCGCGCGCTCGCCGGCGGCTTCCTGGTGCAGACCCGCGACAACGGCAGGCTCGCGGCCTCGGACCTCAAGGTCGTGACGAAGCGCAGCCCGAGCGCGGCCGAGCTTGCCGATTTGCGCTTCGCCTTCACCATCGCCAAGCATGTGAAATCGAACGCCATCGTCTATGTGAAAGCGGGAGCGACGGCCGCCATCGGCGCCGGCCAGATGAGCCGGGTCGATGCCGCGCGCATCGCCGCGCGCAAGGCCGAGGATGCCGCCGCCGCCGCCGGCCTGCCGGAGCCCTTGACGCGGGGTTCGGTCGTGGCCTCCGACGCCTTCTTCCCCTTTGCCGACGGGCTGCTCGCCGCCGTCGAGGCGGGCGCCACCGCCGTCATTCAGCCGGGCGGCAGCCTGCGCGATGCGGAAGTGATCGCCGCCGCCGACGAGGCGGGCCTTGCCATGGTCCTGACCGGCATGCGGCATTTCCGTCATTGAACCATCGTCAAGACGCCGGGGCCGCGAGCCCCGGTCCTAAAGCTCGCCCTGCCGGTCGCCCCGGCCGCGGCTGCCGTGGGCGGCCGGGATGCGGGTGAGGAACCATTTGATGATGGTTTCCTCGCCCTCGGCGATGCCGTGGATGACCACCTGCTCGTTGCGCCGCATGGGGCCCGCGCCCAGATAGATGCTCTCCTCCAGCCGCAATTCGCTGCCGCTGGAAACGACCAGCCGGAAGCCGCTGCCGCCGGGCAGCCGGAACAGCGCCGCCGCGCCGTTCTGCACCAGCGAGGCATGGACCTGGGGATGCAGATGGAAGCGAATGGCGAAGTTCAGCGGATGGCGGGGCCGGCCGATGAGGCTGTCCTCGCCGCGCAATTCCTCGCCGCTTTCGTCTAGATAGAGCCGCCGGCGGTGCACCAGCCCGAAGCTTTCCCGATAGCCCTCGTGATAGGCCTCGATCCAGACCGAGCCCTCCGCCTCGCTGCGCTCGGCCGCGACCATCGGCGCCGCCCCCTTGAGCCGCCCGGCATCGTCCAGATGAACGGCATTGGTATCGGCCAGCGTCAAGGTGGAATGCGCGGCCGTCGCGCGCATCGCCCGGGTCCAGGCGACCGAGGGTCGCTCGGGCGCGCCGCCATTGACGATCAGCCGCTCGCGGCCGACCGAAAGCTCGAAGGCGAGCAGGCCGGCATGCATGCCATAGAAGGTGGCGGCGGGCGCCGGCACCCCGGCGTCGAGCAGCACCAAAGTGCGCCGGGCGACCAGGCGCTCGAAGCCCGAGTGGCGGGCGGAGGTGAGCGCGCGGCCGGGCGCATCGGCCAGCACCAGGGTCTGGTCGGCCAGGCCGTCGACGCCCTCGCGGCTGCCGTTGAAAAGCGCGAGCCGGCCGTCGCCATGGCGGAAGAAACGCAGCATCGGCGCCAGCCGGTCGATGGCGTTCTGCAAAGCCTCCGGCACCTCGTGGTGCGCCGCCATCAGCACGCCCCGCGCCTGGATCAGATCGCGCAGCACCGCGAGATGGGTCGCGGGATTGCGGCTGGCGTGGCCGCCGTCGCCCAGCACCTGCTGACCGATCTCCCGCGCCATCAGATCGAGGCCGCGCCCGAGCGCCCGGCGGCTAAGGCCGAGGCTCAAGGTCCCGGCGACCAGGCCGATGGCGGCGGTAAGGCGCGGCGGCCCGGGTGATGCGAAAGCCGCGCTGCGGGCAAGATGGCGGGTCTGGCGCGCGAGGCCGTCGAGCAGCAGGGCTTCCGCCTCGGGCGTCGCCCCCGACAGGAGGAATTCGGCATGGCCGAGCCAGCCCAGAAGCCGCCGCCCCAGCACGTCGGGACGCCAGGCCAGCGGGTGCCAGCGCCGGTACTGGCCTAACCACAGGCCGACCAGCCTGACGGCGGCCTCGCGCGACGCCGGGCTGCCGTCGGCCGCGAGGTCGCGCAGCCAGGCGAAACCGTGCAGCTCGGCGGCCCAGGCCTCGCTCACCCCCTGCGGCGCCCAGGGCGGCAGGTTGGGCGCGAGGATCTCCTCGCCGCAAAAGACATAGCGGCCGGCAAGGAGATTTCGCGCCGCCTCCGGCTCGCCCACCCAGGGATCGGGCGCGGCCCCCCTGAGCCGGGCGGTACGGCCGCCGAGCGCGGCGCCATACAGGGGCGAGGCGAATACCAGGCCGACGAGCATCTCGCGAAACCGCCGGCCGGCATCCTGGGTAAAGGCGGGCGCGGTCATCGGCGGGCCGGCCTTACGAACCGCCGCGCAGCCGGCGGATATTGCCGGCATAATGCGCACCGCCGCCGCGGAAGGTCGCGGTGCCGGCCACCAGGACATCGGCGCCGGCGGCAAGGGCTGCGGCAGCCGTCTCCGGCGTGATGCCGCCGTCCACTTCGAGGTCGATGGCGCGGCCGCTGTCGTCGATTGCCCGGCGCAGGGCCTTGATCTTGGCCAGCGCCGAGGCGATGAAACTCTGGCCGCCGAAACCCGGATTGACGCTCATCACCAGCACAAGATCGATCTCGTCCAGCACCGGCAGCACCGTTTCCACCGGGGTCGCGGGATTGAGCGCGACGCCGGCCTTCTTGCCAAGCGCGCGGATCAGTTCGAGGCTGCGGTGGAGATGCGGCCCGGCCTCGGGATGGATGGTGAGGATGTCGGCGCCGGCGGTGGCGAAGAGGGGGATATAGGGATCGACCGGCGCGATCATCAGGTGCACGTCGAAGGGCAGCGTGCTATGGCCGCGCAGCGCCGCCACCACGCCCGGTCCGATGGTGAGATTGGGGACGAAATGCCCGTCCATGACATCGACATGGATGTAATCCGCCCCGGCGCGGGTGATCGCCTGCACCTCCTCGCCCAGCCGGGCGAAGTCGGCCGAGAGGATGGAGGGCGCGATGCGCACCGCCTGCTGCATCCGCTGCTCCCCGTGCCGGGCGCCGCCGGGCGCCGTGGCGTTCACCGTGTGAATTCTCCCACCCGGTGGCTGGTTGATCGATGGATCGTCGCTGGCTGGTTTCTTATAACCTATTGATCCATCATGATTTTCAATACCGAATCGGTATTGCGAATCGCATTCCGGACACTAGAGCATTTTCGAGGCGGTTTGAATTGAAAAAAATTCCCAGCCTGTTGTTCCGCCGGCTGTTTCTCCCCTTGGGCGATCAGGAGGGTCAGGCCCCCGATCAGCGCCGGCGCAAGCGGCAGGCATAGAAGCCGTCGAGGCCGCCGGCCTCCGCCCAGTGGCTGGGCAGCGTACGCAGCGCGCCCTCGGGCGTGATCGCCTCGGCCAAGCCCGGCACTTCGGCTTCGAGGATCGGTTCGCGTTCGGCCGGCGCGCCGGATGCCAGCAGGGCGGCGATGCGCTCCGGCCCCTCCTCGGGCTCCAGCGAGCAGACGCAATAGACCAGCCGGCCGCCCGGCCGCAGCATGGCGAGGGCGGCGGCGAGCAGCCGGCTCTGCGCCCGGGCGAGCGGCACGAGATCCTCGGCGCGCTTGAGATGCGCCACGTCGGGATGGCGGCGGATGGTGCCGGTGGCGCTGCATGGCGCGTCGAGCAGCACCGCGTCGGCCGGCCGCGCCGGGCGGAAATGAACGGCATCGTGGGTCGCGATCTCGGCGCTCAGGCCGAGGCGGGCGAGATTGCCGCGCAGCCGTTCGATCCGGCCGGCCTGGCGCTCGACCGCGACGACCTCGGCCCCGCTCAGGACAAGCTGGGCCGTCTTGCCGCCGGGTGCGGCACAAAGATCGAGCACCAGATCGCCCGCACCCGGGCGCAGCAGCCGCGCCGGCAGCGCCGCCGCCGCGTCCTGCACCCACCAGGCGCCGGCGGCGAAACCCGCCATCGCCTCCACCGCGCCGCCCGCCCGCCGCAGGCTTCCCGTCGGCAGAACCACGGCATCCAGGCGGCCGGCCCAGGAAGTGGGCTCACCCTTCACACTGATATCGAGCGGCGGCTCGCCCTGATGCGCCAGCGCGATGGCCCGCGTCTGCGCCTCGCCGAAATTCGCGCACCAGCGCCGCCACAGCCATTCCGGCGTATTGAGGCGGGGCGCATCCTGTTCCGCCAGCATCCCCTGGCCCTCGCGGGCGATGCGGCGCAGCACGGCATTGACCAGGCCGCGATAGGGGCTCACCGGATCGACCAGGCGCATGGTGCCATCGACGGCGGCATGCGGCGGCGTCGCCAGGAAAAGAAGCTGCGCGACGCCCAGACGCAGCATCTGGCGTTCCGCGGCATCCTCCGGCAGCGGCTTGGCCAGGCAAAGGGCCAGGATGGCGTCGATCTGGCCCAGGCGCCGGAGCACCGTCGCCACCAGAAGCCGGGCGAAGGCACGGTCGCGCACCTCGAGCCCGGCAAGGCCGCCGCCTGCCCGCGATTGTTCCGTCATCGCCTCGTCGAGCGGCCGGCGGCGCGCCAGGACGGCGAGAAGAAGCGCCAGCGCCGCGCCGCGCGCACCCGGATGCGGGCTGGAAACGACCGACATGCCTGGCCCTCCTGGCGCCGCGCCGTCTCTCGGGGATCGAGAGGTGGGCGTGCATCGGCGCGCCGCAGGCTTAACGCCAAATGCGCGCCGGGAAAACGGAAATCGCCTGCGCGCCAGGGGGGCTTGAGGCGAATAGGCCGGACAGGCTCTTGGCAAATAGGGCAGCATGCCGCTATCCTCCCCCGGCGATGAGCGGAAGGATTTTGTTGATCGTCCACCAGAAGACCTCCGACCCCGGCCGGGTCGCGGCGATGCTGGCCGCCGGCGGCTGCGATCTCGATTTGCGCCGCATCGCGCTCGGCGAC
>CALCYJ010000280.1 GCA_937905845.1 uncultured Rhodospirillales bacterium | reverse complement strand
GGGGTCAAGGATCGAAACGGCGGCCAGCCGCCGGATTTGCCGCGGGATCCGCCGCTTTGGCCAACCGGCCGCCGGGGATCGCCTAGCCCGCCGGCGCGGGTTCTTTAGTCACGATTCGCTCCGGATATTTCACTCTCCATCGTTTGGTGAAGAACGCTATCATTCCGGCCGACCAGGGGTCGCCGGCGGATGGCCGGCGCCGATACCCGGGAGAAGAGCATGGCGGAATACGAGCTTGTCGTTCGCGGCGGGACGTTGGCGGATGGAACCGGCGGCGCCCTGCGCGAGGCCGATGTGGCGATCACCGGCGGCAAGATCGCGGCGATCGGCGATCTGCGCGGCGCCGGCCGCGAGGAGATCGATGCCAAGGGCCTGCTCGTCACGCCCGGCTTCGTCGACATCCATACCCATTATGACGGGCAGGCGAGCTGGGATTCGCAGCTCGCGCCGTCGAGCTGGCATGGCGTGACCACCGTGGTCATGGGCAATTGCGGCGTCGGATTCGCGCCGGTCAGGGCCGGCGATCACGATCGCCTGATATCGCTGATGGAAGGGGTGGAGGACATCCCCGGTGCGGCTCTGCACGAAGGTCTCGCCTGGAACTGGGAAAGCTTCGGAGATTATCTCGATGCGCTTGAGCGGCGCCCGCATGACATCGATCTCTGCGCCCAGCTTCCGCATGGCGCGCTGCGCGTCTATGTGATGGGCGAGCGCGGCGCCGCGCTCGAACCCGCGACCGAGGCCGACCGGGAAGCGATGCGCCGGCTTGCGGCGGAGGCGATGCGCGCCGGTGCGCTCGGCTTCTCCACCTCGCGCACGCTCAACCACCGCACGGCCACGGGCGATCCGACGCCCTCGCTCAGGGCGAGCGAAGCGGAGCTTATGGCGATCGCCCAGGGTCTTGCCGATGCCGGCTCCGGCGTCATCGAGGTCATCACCGATTTCAATCAGCCGGACGCCGAAACCGAGTTCGGCATGCTGCGCCGGCTGGTGTCGGGTTCCGGGCGCCCGCTGTCCTTTTCGCTGGCGCAGGCCGGCAATCATTGGAGCGGCTGGCGCAAGCTTCTGGCCATGCTGGAAGAGGCGGCGCGCGACGGCCTGCCGATCCGGGGGCAGGTCGCGCCGCGGCCGATCGGCCTGCTGCTGGGATTGCAGGCGACGCTCAATCCCTTTGCCGCGCATGAAACCTTCGCCGCGATCAAGGACAAGTCGCTGGCCGAGAAGCTGCGCACCCTGCGCGACCCGGCGTTCCGCGACCGGCTTTTTGCCGAAACCGATGCGCGGCAAAGCCATCCTCTGGCCCGCCGCGTGATGGCCTTCGACCAGATCTTTCCGCTGGGCGATCCGCCCGATTACGAGCCGCCGCGCGATCAGGCGATCGCCCGCATCGCCGAGCGCGAGGGACGCCCGGCCCAGGCGGTGGCCTACGACTTTCTGCTGGAGAACGAAGGGCGCGCCTTCCTGTTCCTGCCCTTTGCCAATTACACCGATTTCAATCTCGATGCCTGCGGCGAGATGATCGCCCATCCCGATTGCGTCATGGGGCTGGGGGATGGCGGGGCGCATGTCGGGATCATCAGCGATGCCGGCTACCCGACCTATCTGCTCAGCCATTGGGGCCGCGACCGCGCCTATGGCCGTTTCGACATCCCCTATCTCGTCAAGCGCCAGACGGCGGATACCGCCCGCGCGGTGGGGCTGCTGGACCGCGGGATCCTCGCCCCCGGCATGAAGGCCGATCTCAATCTGATCGATTTCGACCGGCTCGGCGTCTGCGCGCCGGACATGGCGTTCGATCTTCCGGCCGGCGGCAAGCGGCTGCTCCAGCGCGCGACCGGATATGCCGCCACCATCGTCTCGGGCACCATCGCCTACCGGAACGGCGAGGCCACGGGCGCCCTGGCGGGCAAGCTGGTGCGCGGGCCACAAATGGCCAGCTGACGGGCTCAGCCTCATTTTCGACTGCCGCCGGCGCCGGCCTGAGCAGAAGCGGGCCGGCGCAATCCGCGATTGCCGGCGACGCCGATCCTGGCCTATGGTCCAGCGCCTTGTTCCTTGGGTGCGGTTTCCGATCGGAAAAGCGCGCCCGCCGTTGCGAATAGCTTCCGGAGGCTTGATCCCTTGTCCCTGCCCGAGCTTGCGCTCCGCGATGCCGGCGTCACGTTCGGCGGCCGGCCGCTCTTTTCCGGGGTGGATGTCGCGGTGGGGCGCGGCGAGCGCCTGTGCCTCGTTGGGCGCAACGGCTCGGGCAAATCGACCCTGTTGAAGGCACTGGCCGGGCTGATCGAGATCGACCAGGGCGCGCGCTTCCTGCAACCCGGCCGCCGCGTCGCCTATATGGCGCAGGAGCCGGTGGCGAGTGCGGCATTGACGGTTGCCGATTATGTCGCCGCCGGGGCTGGCGCCGTCGCGCCGATCCAGCCAGCGGAGGCCCACCGGGTGCAGGCGTTGCTGGCGGAGATCGGGCTTGCGGGCGACCGTCCGCTCGCGACACTTTCGGGCGGCGAGGAGCGGCGCGCGGCGCTGGCGCGGGCCTTGGCCGGCGAGCCCGACATCCTGCTGCTCGACGAGCCGACCAACCACCTCGACCTGCCGACGGTGGAATGGCTGGAGCGTAGGCTGGCGGACTTCCCCGGCGGCGTCCTGCTCATCAGCCACGACCGCGCCTTTCCCACCTCGCTGACGAAGGTCACGCTCTGGCTCCACCGCGGCCGGCTGCGCCGGATGAACGCGAGAAAGAGGAGCGGCGGAATGACCTCGAGCGCGGTGAGCCAGAGTCGCGAGGCCACGACCACGAGCCACGCCGGCCCGAGCGCGAACCCTGCCCGCCCGAGCGCAATCTTCATGGCGCCCTCGCGCACGCCCACGCCCGCCGGAGAAAAGATCGCGATGAATCCCAGCAGGTACGAGCCCGCGAAAACTGCCATGTAGTCCCGGAGCGCGCCAGGCGCGCTGCCGAGCACTCCGAGCACGAACAGGCGGAAGGCGATGCCGTACATCGTCCACGCCAGCGCGGTGAGCAGCGCGGACGCGAGTAGCACGCGATGCGGGAGCGGACGCAGCACGATCGTTCGCCCCAGCACGCGCCCCGCCGCCACGCCAATGCGCGGCAGCGCGGCGGGCGTCGCCACCACCGCCACCACGAGCGCCGCCACCACCACCACCGCGGCGGCCGGCAGCTGGAG
>CALCYJ010000279.1 GCA_937905845.1 uncultured Rhodospirillales bacterium | reverse complement strand
AATACTCGACCACCAGATGCGGCTCCATGCGGACCGCATAGGGCACGTCGGAGATGGCCGGGATGCGGGCGAGCTTGGCGGTCAGCTTCGAGGGATCCGTCTCGATGTAGTCCGGCACGTCGCGCTCGGACAGACCCTGCGCTTCCAGCACCAGATTCATCTGCTTCGACTTTTCCTTCACCTCGATCACGTCGCCGACCTTGGCGCGATAGCTCGGGATGTTGACGCGCTTGCCGTTCACCAGGATGTGGCCGTGGTTGATGAACTGGCGCGCGGCGAACACCGTCGGCACGAACTTGGCGCGATAGACGATGGTCTCCAGGCGGCGCTCGAGCAGGCCGACCAGGTTCTCCGAGGTGTCGCCGCGGCGGCGCGAGGCCTCCTGGTAGAGCCGGCGGAACTGGCGCTCGCCGATCGAGCCGTAATAGCCCTTCAGCTTCTGCTTCGCCATGAGCTGGATGCCGTAATCGGTCGGCTTCTTGCGGCGCTGGCCGTGCTGGCCCGGGCCGTAATCGCGGTTGTTGTTGGCGGGGCTCTTCGCGCGGCCCCAGAGATTGACGCCAAGACGACGGTCGATCTTATGCTTGGCTTCGCCGCGTTTGTCGGACATGCGGAATCCTTTCTCGCTTCTCGTACGATGTTGTTCATGTCCCGGCTGTCCGGCCCGGTCTTGCGACCGGCGGCTGGGTTGGGCCCTGGAATGTCCCTTGGGAAATTTCCGTTAGGTCCGCCCGGCTCGGGAGTGCGGGGAATATAGCGGCCAAACCTCGGAAGTCAAGCAGCAGCAAGTGGCCTAATGCATTGATCCGTCATCATTTTTTCTCCCGCAGGGTGGTCAGTTCCTTGACCACGCCGTGCAGGGTGCGAATTTCCTGCTCGGTGAGCTCGGCCCGGCCCCACATGTTCCGCATGTTCCGGATCATGTTCGGCCGCGCCTCGGCATTGCGCAGGAATCCGCATTCGTCGAGCGCGCGTTCGAAATGGGTGAAGAAGGCGTAGAGCTGGTCCTTGGTGGCCGGCGGCGAGCCGTGGCTCTCCAGCACCCGCGGCGGCGTGCTGTCCCCCGCCTGGTACCATTCATAGCCGAGCAGCAGCACCGCCTGAGCGAGGTTGAGCGAGGTGAAGTCGGGATTGAGCGGCACGGTGACGACGGCATCGGCCAGAGCGATATCGTCCTTCTCGAGGCCGGTGCGCTCGCGGCCGAACAGCAGCCCCACCTTGCGCCCCGCCCTGCCCGCCTGGACGGCAAGCTCGCCGACGGCGCGCGGGGTCAAGACGGGCTTCACCATCTTCCGTTCGCGCGCGGTGGTGGCATAGACCATGTTGAGATCGGCGACCGCGGCCGCGGTGCTGTCGAAGATCTTGACCGGCGGCATCATCTCCAGCGCGCCGACGGAAGCGGCATTCGCGCGCTCGCTCGGGAACGGATCGCGCGGATTGACCAGGCGCAGGTCGGTCAGGCCGCAATTCAGCATGGCGCGGGCGGCGGTGCCGATATTCTCCGCGAGCTGCGGTTCGACCAGGACGATGACCGGCGGCGTGCCGCGATCCACGGGAGTCGGCGACGCGTCGGTCATTTCGCCGATTGGCTCGCCTTCAGGAGCTTCCAGGTGATGGCGTCGTTCAGCGCCTCGTAGGAGGCGTCGATGATGTTGGCCGAGACGCCGCCCGTGCTCCAGCGTTCGCCGTTGGCATCGGCGCTCTCGATCATCACGCGGGTGATCGCCTCGGTGCCGGCCTGCGGC
>CALCYJ010000278.1 GCA_937905845.1 uncultured Rhodospirillales bacterium | reverse complement strand
CTCTTCCGGTCTGATGCTCGCGTTCGAGCCGCTGCAAAACGCCGTCCAGATTCTGCCGGCTGACGACCAGATAATCGGCAAGATCGCCGAACGTCATGCCGGCTGCGGCCTCGGGTCGCGACAAGGCGCCCAGAACCGCCCATTGCACCGTGGTGATGCCGAGCGCCTTGACGGTCTGCCGCTGCAACGTATTGCCGATCTGAAACAGCCGGAAAAAGATCCGGTTGTTCAAACGGTCGATCGTCGGATCGCCGGCCGCCGGGACCGGCCGCGGCCTTTGCGCGCCCTGTTTCCTCATGATGCCTTGCCCATGGATCTCGACACTGCCGCCCTCGATCGCCCAGTATAACAATATATTGGCTCAATCATCGGAAATTGCGAGATTCTCGGCCGCGCGACGAAAGGCGCATCTTGCTTGCGGCGGATCTGATCAGGCTGCGCCCGTGCGCGGGAAACGCCGGAAGCATAAAAGCCATATTCCGGACCCATGGTGGAGAAGATACAATCCGCAACGCCGCGGAGCCATTCCAGGCCGGCGGTCCGATCGGGCTATTGACACTCGGTGATATATCAGTATATTGATATATTCGCCGCAGGTGACGTGACGGCATTCGGCGGGATTCGGTAATCGACAGGCTTCGGTGATGGGCGAGGTGTCAGGATGCGCGGACTGAACGGGCGGGTCGTCGTCATTACCGGCGGGGGCGGGGGCATCGGCTCTGCTACCGCCAAGCGGTTCGGCGAGGAAGGTGCCAGGGTTGCGGTCTTCGATATCGACGGCGCGGCCGCGGCGGCGGCGGCGGCCGATATCCTCGCGGCCGGCGGAACGGCCCAGGCTTTCACCTGCGACATCACCGACCGCGACGGCATCGCCCGCGCGGTCGGCGTGGTCGAGGCTGCTTTCGGACCGGTGGAGATTCTGATCAACAACGCCGGCTGGGATGTCTTCCGGCCGTTCCTGAAGACGATTCCGGCGGAATGGGAGCGGCTCATCGCGATCAACCTGATCGGGGCGCTCAACATGCATCATGCCGTGCTGCCCGGCATGGTCGCGCGCCGCTTCGGACGGGTGGTGAATATCGCCTCCGACGCCGGGCGGGTCGGCTCGTCGGGCGAAGCGGTCTATGCCGCGTGCAAGGCCGGGCTGCTGGGCTTCTCCAAGACCCTGGCGCGCGAGCATGCCCGCCACGGCATCACCGTCAATGTCGTTTGCCCCGGCCCGACCGATACCGCTCTGTTCGACGAATATCGCAAGGGCGCCGGCGACCCCGTAAAGCTCGAAGAGGCGTTCCGCCGCGCCATCCCGATGGGCCGGATCGGCCAGCCCGCCGATCTGCCCGGCGCGATCTGCTTCTTCGCCAGCGACGATGCCGGCTATGTCACCGGACAGGTTCTGAGCGTGTCGGGCGGACTGACCATGGCGGGTTGAGAGGGCGGGCGATGACCGGCGACGATAGTCTCCATGACCCGGTGGACGGCAATGCGGGCAAGGCGAGGACCTCGGTATGGAACCCTGGCTGAGCGAGGATCAGCGCGCCGTCGTGGCGCTGGCGCGGCGCTTTGCCCGCGAGAAGATCGCGCCGACCTATCAGGCGCGGGAGAAGGATGGGCGCATCGAGCGCGCGCTCGTCCGCGAGATCGGCGAGCTTGGCCTGATCGCGCCCGAACTGCCCGAGGCCTATGGCGGGCTCGGCCAGCCCGGCGTGACCAGCGGCCTCATCGCCGAAGCCATCGGCTATGCCGACATCAATGTCGCCTATTTGCAGATTCTCGGGTCGCTGACCGGCAAGATCATCGCCGAACATGCCGCCCCCGAGCTTGCGGGACACTGGCTGCCGCGCCTCGTCTCCGGCCGTGCCGTCATCGCCATCGCCCTGACGGAGCCGCGTGGCGGGTCGGATGCCGCCAGTCTCATGCTCTCCGCGCGCCGCGACGGCGAGCGCTATATCCTGAGCGGCGAAAAATCCTCGATCAGCATGGCGGACCAGGCCGATGCCGTCGTGCTGTTCGCCCGCACCGGCCGGCTGGAGGACGGCGCGCGCGGCGTCAGCGCCTTCCTGGTGCCGATGGATACGCCGGGCGTCGGCACGGCGCGCTACACCGACCTTGGCAGCAAGGCGATCGGCCGCAGCTCGATCTTCTTCGACGATGCGGCGGTGCCGGCGGCAAACCGCCTCGCCGCCGAGGGTGCGGGCTTCGTCCAGGTGATGCAGGGTTTCGACTTCAGCCGCGCTCTGATCGGCTTGCAGGTGCTGGGCTCGGCGCAGGCCTCCCTCGATGAAAGCTGGGCCTATATCCAGGAGCGTCAAGCCTTCGGTGGTCCCCTGGCGCGCCATCAGGGCGTCACCTTTCCGCTCGCCGAGGCGGAGACGCAGGTCGCGGCGGCGCGCGCGCTTTGCTACCACACGCTTCGCCTCAAGGATGCCGGGCATCCGCATACCGCCGAGGCTGCGATGTGCAAATGGCTGGCGCCGAAGACCGCGGTCGATGCCATCCACCAATGCCTGCTCACGCATGGCCATTACGGCTGGTCGATGGATCTGCCGCATCAGCAGCGCCTGCGCGATGTCATGGGGCTGGAGATCGGCGATGGCACCGCCCAGATCATGAAGCTGATCATCGCGCGGGAAAGGCTGAAGGCGCCGGCGCGGCCCTGAGCGGCGCCAGAGCCCCCGGGCGGTGGTGCGGTCAGGCCGGATCGATCTTCATCTCGCCCAGATAGGCTTCGCGGATCGCCGGATTGGCCGCAAGCTCCCGCGCCGGACCGGAGAGGACGACTTGCCCGGTTTGCAGCACATAGCCGCGGTCGGCGATCTCCAGCGCCATCGCGGCATTCTGCTCGACCATGAAGATTGCCACCCCCTGGCGGTTGATCGTGCGGACGATGTCGAACACGATTTCGACCAGGCGCGGCGACAGGCCCATCGAGGGCTCATCCAGGCAGATCAGCTTCGGCCGCGCCATCAGCGCGCGCCCGATCGCCACCATCTGCTGCTCGCCGCCCGAAAGCGTGCCCGCAAGCTGCGTCCGCCGCTCCTTGACGCGGGGGAACAGCGCATAGACGCGGTCGAGATCCTCCTGGAAGGCCGCATCGCGCCGGCGCGTATAGCCGCCCATTTCGAGATTTTCCAGCACGCTCATGCGCGGAAACAGCCGCCGCGCTTCCAGCACCGGCGCGATGCCGCGGCGCACCCGTTCGGCGGTCGAAAGCGTGTTGATGCGCTTGCCTTCGAAGCGGATCTCGCCGGCGCTGGGCCGGATGGTGCCCATGATCGCCTTCATCGTCGTCGATTTGCCCGAGGCATTGCCGCCCAGCAGCACGACGCATTCCCCCGGCCCCACCCTGTAATCGACGCCCTTGAGCACATGCAGGCCGCCGCTGTAATGGGTGTGCACGCCGGCAAATTCGAGCAGGGTCTCAGACATCGGCCGGCCTCCGGCCGATATAGGCGGCGATGACGGCCGGATCGGCGCGTACCGCGGCGGCCGTTCCTTCGGCGAGCCTCTCACCCTGATCGAGCACGATCACGCGGTCGGAGAGAAGCGTCACCACGTCGAGCTTGTGTTCGATGATCAGGATGGTGAGGCCGAGAGTGCGAAAGGCCGCGATCTGCCCCGCCAGCTCATGGCTCTCGGCCGGATTCATCCCCGCGGTCGGTTCGTCCAGCAGGAGGAGGCGCGGCCGCGCGGCGAGCGCGCGCGCGATCTCGACCCGGCGGCGGTTGGCATAGGACAGATCGGAAACATTCTGCTCCAGCCGCGGCACGAGGCGATTGCCGAAGATCGCCAGGATCTCGGCGGCGAATTCGCGTGCCCGGCGTTCCTCCGCCCGGGTGCGGGGCGTGTTGCAGAGGATGCCGAAGGGGCCGGCGCGCAGGTGCGCATGCTGCCCGATCAGCACGTTCTCTATCACGCTCAGATGCGGGAACAGCCGGATATTTTGGAAGGTCCGCGCGACGCCGAGCGCCAGGATCTGGTCGGGCCGCCGCCCGATCAGCGCGCGGCCGGCGAAATCCACCCGTCCCGATTGCGGCGTCACCAGGCCGGTGATCGCGTTGAACAAGGTCGATTTGCCGCTGCCGTTCGGGCCGATCACCGCGACGATGCCGCCTTCCGGCACATCGAGCGAGAGCGATTTCAGCGCGCGGATCCCGCCGAACCCGACCGAGAGATCGCGCACCGACAGGATCGCCGGCACGGCCGGCACGGCCACAGCGAGTGGCGCGGCCACTGCTAGTGGCGTGAGGTGGTGGCTTAGCCCCAGGATCGGCATGTTGCTGCCGCCGTGGCTGATCGGGGCGTCCTGCTGCTCGAAGGCGAGCGTCACTCCGCTGCGCGCCGCCGGCACCAGCCCGTCGCGGCGATAGAGCATCATCACCACCAGGATGATGCCGAAGATCAGTTCCGAGGCCGAGGTCAGGTCGAGCGTCCGCAGGAAGCCGGAGCCCACGGCCTGGCCCAGCGCCTGGGTGGTGCCGTTCAGCGCCGGCAGGAGCCAGGCTTGCAGGATTTCGAGCGCGACCGCGCCGAAAATCGCGCCCCAGACGCTGCCAAGGCCGCCCAGCACGATCATCACCAGAACCATGATGGAGACCGGCAGATCGAACATGTCCGGCGTCGCCGTTTGCAGCTTGGCGATATAGAAGGCACCGGTGACGCCGGCGAAGGCCGCGCCCGTCGCGAAGGCGATCAGCTTCAGGCGGGACGTGTGTATGCCCATCGCCTGGGCCGCCACGGCATCCTCGCGGATCGCCATCCAGGCGCGGCCGATGCGCGAGGCTTTCAACCGCCAGGCCACGAGCAGCAGGAAGGCGACCAGGGCGATGCCGACGTAATAATAGGGCGTCGCATCGACGCCGAAGCTCCAGCCGAAAAGCTTCGGCGGCCCGATGCCGTTGAGCCCGGCGGCGCCGTTGGTCAGCGCGGGCCAGTTGCGCGCGACGATCGGCACGATCTCGCCGAAGCCGAGCGTGACGATGGCGAGATAATCGCCTTTGAGCCGCAGCGTGGGCGCGCCGAAAGCGACGCCGAAAAGCGCGGCGATCGCCGCCGATACGGGCAGCATCAGCCAGAAGGATACGGTGAAATGCACCGTGGCAGCGGCGCCAATGCCGAGCTTGGCCACCAGGCCTAGGCTTGCGAACGGCTGCCAGAACGGGCTCCAGTGCGGCTGGAGCTGGAAGGAATTCAGCACGCCGTAGGAATAGGCGCCGATGGCGAAAAAGGCGGCATAGCCGAGATCGAGCAGGCCGGCGAAGCCGACGACGATATTGAGGCCGAGCGCGAGGGCTGCATAGGCGCAGGCATTGGCGATGATATCGATATCGGCCTGCGAGCCGCCGACCAGCGGAAAGGCCATGAGCAGGACGAACGTGAGCGCCAGCAGGCCCTGCTTCTGACGCCGTGAGGGACGCGGCAACGCGATCACGAGCGGTTGGGGGCCAGCGCGCCGAGCAGGCCGGCCGGGCGGAAGACCAGCGTGCCGATCAGGATCGAGAAGACGATCACGTCGGCCCATTTCGCCGCGATATACTGGCTGCCGAGCGTGTCGATCAGGCCTATGATCACGCCGCCGAGCATGGCGCCCGGAATATTGCCGATGCCGCCGAGAACGGCGGCGGTAAAGGCCATGAGCCCGGCCGTATAGCCAATATTATAGTCGGCGAAATTATAATAGAGACCGAAGATCATGCCTGCGGCGCCCGCCAGTGCGGAGGCGACGAAGAAGGTGACGAGGATGACGCGGTCGACATCGACGCCCATCATCCGCGCCGCTTCCTGATCCTGCGCCACCGCGCGCATCGCCTGGCCGAGCCGGGTGCGCCGGACGAAACGGTCGAGCGCGATCATCAGGATCGCCGCGACGATCCAGATCATCACCGCCTTGCCGCTGACCGTAACGCCGCCGAAAGTCGCGGTCATCGCCGGCAGCGGGTCGGGGTAATTGAGGGATTGCGCGCGGGTGAGCAGGAGCACGAGATTGACCAGGATGTAGGAGACGCCGATGGTCGTGATCATCGCCATCGGCCCCGTGACCGCGCGCAGCGGCCGGAGCGTATAGCGTTCGATGAGAACGCCGAGGAGGCCGCAGGCGAGCATCGCGGCCACGAGGGCGGCCAGCAGCACCAGCACCAGGGGCGCGCCGTGCAGGATCACCGACTGGCCTTGCAGCCCGAAGGCCTGAAGCACCAGCAGCCCCGCCATGGCGCCGACGACGAACACGCTGAAATGGGCGAAATTGATCAGTTCCAGGATGCCATAGACCAGCGTGAAGCCCAAGGCGAGCAGGGCATAGATGGCGCCGAGGCTGAGGCCGTTGACGATCTGTTGCAGGAGGATGTGGGTCGGGGACATGGTTTCATCGGCTCCGCGCGGGGTCAGTTCTGCGGCGCCACGCTCACATAGCGATATTGGTGCGGGAAGTCGGTTGCCCGGTATTTCGGATCATAGGCGAACTGGAATACCGTGACCATGTGCTGGGCGAGATCGCCGTTCCGATCGAAGACGATCGTCCCTTGCAGCCCTTCCACCTTGCTCGCCTGGATCGCATCCCGCACATTGGCCGCGGTGAGGGGCTTGCCGGCCTTCGTCACGGATTGGATGGCGGCGATGGCGACCAGCGTGGCATCATAGGCGGTGACGGAATAATCGCTCGGCTGAACGCCATAGGTCCTGGTATAGAGATCGGACCATTTCTGTAGCGCCGGCGTGCCGGCCAGATGCGGCGAGGCGCTGGTCACGTACCAGCCTTCGGCGGCGGGGAAGCCGGCCGCGGTCACCATTTCGGGGCTCAGAATGCCATCGCCGCCGCCCTTGACGATCTTCGGCACGATATCGTGGCATTGCTTCACCAGCTTGACGGCGGCCTGCATCCCGCCGCCGAAATAGAGCGAGGCGGCACCCGATGCCTCGATCTTGGTGACGACGGCCGTGTAATCGTCGGCCCTCGGATCGAGCCGGTCGCGCCCGAGCACCGTGATCCCCTTTGCCTTCGCCTGCTTCTCGAAAGCATCGGCGAGGCCGACGCCATAGGCGCCGCTGTCGTCGAGAATGTAGCTGCTCGGCACCCTGAGCGTCTCGGCATAGAAATTGGCCATGTCCGGGCCTTGATAGGCGTCGGTGGTGACGGTGCGGAAATAGATCGGCTTGCCGCCCGGATCGAATTCGGCGGCGAAAGCGGGATCGGTGATCGACGGGCTGGTCGAGCTTGGCGTGATCGTCGCCAGCATGCCCATCGACAGGATCGGCGCCATCGCCTTGCCCGAGCCGCTCATCTCCGGCCCGATATTGACCAGCACCCCGGGATCGCCGACCAGCTTGCGGGCATTGGTCGCCGCCTGCGCCGGATCGTATTCGCCCGCCGTCGTCGTCGCATTGTTCAGGACCATCGCTTCGAGCGTGATGCCCGGAAGCGCGCCCGCCTTGTTCGCCTGGTCGATCGCCAGCAGAATGCCGTTGAGAATGAGGTGCGCGGGCTCGGCATCGGCGCCGGTGAGCGGCAGGGTGACGCCGATCCGATAGGTCTTCCCGGCGGCCAGGGCCGCACCGCCGAGCGCCATGAACCCCGCTGCGGCGCCAAGGCCGCCCAGCATATGCCGACGGGACAGATGCATCTGCGAAATCTCCTTCATTCCCGGACGCCGCCCGATGAGGGCGTCGACGCGCGGCCGGCCCGCATCTTCCCCGCATCGAGCCGCCCTGTCCAGGCGATAGGACATCGCCACCCCGCCGTCGCGCTCGGGCCCGATCGGGAACGAATAGCTGCCCCGCATTATTGACGATTGCCTAGCCGTTGCGATACCGGTTATGGACTGTCCTGCCGCCGTGCCGGCCAGCGTTGGGTACCCGGGGGGAGCCTTAGACCGTGTGGCTTGTCAGAGTCGCGTTAAACCGGCCCTATACGTTCATCGTTCTGGCGCTGACGATTCTCATCATCAGCCCGATCGTCATTCTCCGCACGCCCACCGACATATTCCCGAATATTAATATACCGGTCATCGCGGTGGCCTGGACCTATACCGGCCTCAATCCCGAAGAGATGGAAGGCCGCATCACCACGACCTTCGAGCGCAGCCTGACCACGACGGTCGATAATATCCAGCATATCGAATCGACGACGCTCGAAGGCGAATCGATCGTCAAGGTCTTCCTGCAACCGACCGCCGACCTTGCGACCGCCAATGCGCAGATCACCGCCATATCGCAGACCCTGCTGCGCAGCTTGCCGCCGGGCACGGTGCCGCCGCTGATCATCGATTTCAGCGCTTCGAGCGTTCCCATTCTTCAGCTCGGCCTGTCGGGGAAAGGCCTCTCCGAGCAGCAGCTCAACGATCTCGGCGTGAATTTCGTCCGGACCCAGCTCGTCACCGTTCCGGGCGCCGTCATCCCCTATCCTTTCGGCGGCAAGCAACGCGCGGTGATGATCAATCTCGATCCCCACCTCATGCTGTCCAAGGGGCTGACGCCGCTCGACGTCCTGAACGCCGTCAACAGCCAGAACCTGGTTCTGCCCTCGGGCACCGCGAAGATCGGCGAGCTGGAATATGATGTCAGCCTGAACAGCGCGCCGCGAACGGTCCGCGCCCTGAACAACCTGCCGATCAAGCAAGTCAACGGCTCGACGATCTATCTGCGCGATGTCGCGACTGTCAGCGACGGTTTCACGCCCCAGACCAACATCGTCCGCCAGGACGGCCAGCGCGGGGTGCTTCTGAGCATCTTGAAGGCCGGCACCGCCTCCACCATCGATGTGGTGAAGGGGATCCGGGCGTCGCTGCCGCGCGTCGCCCAGACGC
Source organism: uncultured Rhodospirillales bacterium (assembly GCA_937905845.1). Lineage (GTDB taxonomy): Bacteria > Pseudomonadota > Alphaproteobacteria > Ferrovibrionales > Ferrovibrionaceae > CALCYJ01. Next base: position 3,928 of record CALCYJ010000278.1, on the reverse strand, counting down.
TGCCGCCCGCGCTGAAGATCACGCCGCTCGCCGATCAATCCATCTTCGTCAGCGCCGCCGTCGGCGGGGTGATCCGGGAAGCCCTCGTCGCTACCGCGCTGACCGCCCTGATGATCCTGATCTTCCTCGGGAGCTGGCGCAGCACCCTCATCATCGCCGTCTCGATTCCGCTGTCGATCCTGGGCTCGGTCATCGTCCTGAGCTTCCTTGGCGAGACGATCAATATCATGACGCTCGGCGGGCTGGCGCTGGCGGTCGGCATCCTCGTCGACAATGCGACGGTCACGATCGAGAACATGGAGCGCCACCTGGAGGAAGGCCACGATCTGCGGACTTCCATCCTGGAGGGCGCGGCGCAGATCGCGGCGCCCTCGCTCGTCGCCACCTTGTGCATCTGCGTCGTCTTCCTGCCGATGTTCTTCCTGAGCGGCGTCGCCCGGTTCCTCTTCGTGCCGCTGGCCGAGGCGGTGGTCTTCGCCATGCTGTGGTCCTACTTCCTGTCGCGGACCCTGGTGGCGACGATGGCGATGTATCTCCTCAAGGCGAGGGGGCATGAAAGCCGGCGGTCGCGCAATCCTTTCGTGCTGGCACAGCGGGGGTTCGAGCGCGGCTTCACCGCCTTCCGGGACTGGTACGGCGGGCTGCTGACGATCCTGGTCGCGCGCCGGGCGGTTTTCATTCCAGCCTTCTTCATCGCCTGTCTTTCCGCCTTCCTTCTGGTGCCCTGGCTCGGCCAGGATTTTTTCCCGAATACCGACAACGGCCAGATGATCCTGCACCTGCGCGCCAAGTCGGGGACGCGCATCGAAGAGACGGCTAAGCTCGTCGATCAGGTCGAGGCTTTCGTCCGCGGGCAAGTTCCGAAAGACGAGCTGGCGAACATCCTCGACAATATCGGGCTGCCCTACAGCACGATCAACACGATGCACGCGACCTCGGGCCTCATCGGCGCGGGCGACGCCGATATCATGATCGCGCTCAAGCCCGATCATCATCCGACCGCCGATTACATGCGCAAGCTGCGGGCCGAGCTGCCGCGGGCCTTTCCCGGCACGCTATTCTATTTCCTGCCGGCCGACATCGTGACCCAGATCCTGAATTTCGGCATTCCGGCGCCGATCGACATCCAGATCGAGGGCAAGGATCTCGACGGCAACCGACAGGTCGCGGACCGGATCCTGAGCGAGCTCAAGCGCGTGCCCGGCGTCGTCGATGCGCGCATCCAGCAGGCTTTCGATTATCCGACCTTCAAGATTGCCGTCGATCGGACCAAGGCGGCGCAAAGCGGCTTGGCCGAGCGCGACGTGGCCGACAGCGTGCTGAACATCCTGAGCGGCAGCGCCCAGGTGACGCCCATGTTCTTCCTGAACTGGCAGAACGGGGTGAATTACAGCCTGATCGCGCAGACGCCCCAGTACGACATTCAATCGTTGCAGGCGATCGAGAATATTCCGGTCAGCGCCATCGGCGGTCGCAGCGACGAGACCCTGGGCGATCTGGCGACGATCACGCGATCCAACGAAATGCAGGTGATATCGCATTACAATATCACCCGCGTCGTGGATGTGTATGCCTCGGTCCAGGGCCGCGACCTCGGCGCCGTGGGCAGCGACATCGCCCGCCTGGTCAATGCCGACCGCAAGCTGCTGCCGCGCGGCAGCTTCATCGCCGTACGCGGGCAGATCGAGACGATGCACAATGCCTATGTCAATCTGCTGGCCGGCCTCGCCTTTTCGATCGTCCTGGTCTATCTGCTGATCGTGGTGAATTTCCAGTCCTGGCTCGATCCCTTCATCATCGTCACGGCACTCCCCGGGGCGTTGGCGGGCATCGTGCTGTTTCTCTTCTTCTTCCATACGACGCTCTCCGTTCCAGCCCTGATGGGCTCGATCATGTGCATGGGCGTGGCGACGGCGAACAGCATCCTGGTCATCTCGTTTGCCCGCGACCGGCTGGCCGAGCATGGCGACGCCGCCCGAGCGGCGATCGAGGCGGGATTCACCCGCCTGCGCCCGGTGCTGATGACGGCGCTGGCAATGATCATGGGAATGATCCCGATGGCGCTCGGGCTGGGCGACGGCGGCGAGGAGAACGCGCCGCTTGGACGCGCGGTCATCGGCGGATTGATCCTGGCGACCGTGGCGACGCTGGTCTTCGTTCCGGCGGTGTTCAGCCTGCTGCATCGCCGCAGCATACCCAAGGATCCGGACGCGCGATGATGGCCATTCCCTTTTCCGCCGGCACCTGCATCGGAGCACGATGATGACGCTCAAGGGCCACGATACGCCGGATCCATCGCACGAGGCAGCCCCGCCGCCCGGAAGCCCGCCGCGCCGGATGCGGCTTGGGCTCATTCTTCTGATCCTCGCCGTCCTTGCGCTCGCGTTCGGCGTCTATGGCGGGATTCACGGGCGCGTGGCCGCGGAGGCGACGCTTGCCCGCGCGACGAGGGCGGCGGCCGTGCTCACGGTCAATGTCGTCCATCCCGAGCCCGGCGCGCCCGATGAGGAAATCGTGCTGCCGGGCGATATGCGGGCCTTCACCGACACGCCCATCTATGCGCGCACCAGCGGCTATCTCCGGCACTGGTTCTTCGATATCGGCGCCCATGTCAAAAAGGGTGACCTGCTGGCCGTCATCGCGACGCCGGAGGTGGACGATCAATTGCGGCAGGCGCGCGCCGATCTCTCGGCCGCGCAGGCCGATCTGGCGCTGGCCAAGATCACGGCGGCGCGGAACGAGGCTTTGTTCAAGACCCGCTCCGTCTCCACCCAGGACCGCGACAATGCGGTCGGCGCCTATGCCGCCGGCCGGGCCGTCGTCGCCTCGAAACAGGCGGATGTCGCGCGGCTGGAACGGCTGCAATCCTATGAGAAAGTCTATGCGCCGTTCGATGGCGTCATCACGGCGCGCAATACCGATATCGGCGCGCTCATCGATGCCGGCGCCAGCGCGCCCGGGCGGGAGCTGTTCCATCTTTCCGCCATCTCCAAACTCCGGGTCTTCGTTGCTATTCCCGAAGCCTATTCCCGCGCGGCCCACCCCGGCACATCGGCTTCTGTTACGCTCGATGAATTCCCCGACCGGTCTTTTCCGGGCGTGCTGGTCCGGACCGCCAATGCCATCGATCCGTCGTCGCGGACGCTGCTGGCCGAGGTGGATGTCGATAACGCGGACGGCAGGCTGCTGCCCGGCGCCTATGCTTTCGTGCATCTGAAGCTGAAGCGGACGATCCGGTCCGTGACCGTGCCCTCGAATACGCTGATCTTCCGCAAGGAAGGGCTTCGCGTCGCGATTGTCCGGAACGGGGTCGCGGACCTGGTGCCGATCGCGATCGGCCGCGATTACGGCAGCAGGGTCGAGGTCGTCTCGGGCCTGAAAGCCAGCGATCAGGTCATTCTCGATCCATCCGATTCGCTGATCAGCGGCGCTGCTGTTCAGCTCAATGCGCCGCGGTTTGTCGGTGCGAGGCAATGAAGCGCCGCCTTGCGCATTCCCTGCTGGCGCTGGCGGCGCTGACCGCCGGCTGTACGGTTGGTCCCGCCTATGTCAGGCCGTCGGTGCCCACGTCCGCGGCGTACAAGGAGCAGCCGCCGCCATCCATCACGCCGGCGGCCGCGACGGCTGCGGGCATCTGGAACCGCGCGCGACCGGCCGACCGCCTGCCTCGCGCCAGATGGTGGGAGGTTTTCGGCGACCCGGCGCTGAATGCGCTGGAAGCGCAGGTCACGGCGGCAAACCAGACTCTGAAAATCGCCGAAGCCAATTTCCGGCAGGCCCGCGCCCTGATCGGCCGCAGCAGCGCCGCCCAATTCCCCACTGTTTCGCTCGCGCCCGAAATCGATTCCCTGCACTGGTCCGACAACCGGCCCTATTTCTCGAATACAAGGACCACCGGTGATTTCGTTCTGCCGCTCGATCTTTCCTA
>CALCYJ010000277.1 GCA_937905845.1 uncultured Rhodospirillales bacterium | reverse complement strand
GAACTGGGAGATGAAATCCACCGCCTGCCCGCCGATGATGCCGCCGTCCATGTGGCGCACCTGCCCGCCGGTCACCAGCACCTCGAAGTCGGGCTTTTCGCGCAGGATCATCGCGACATTGAGGTTGTTGGTGATGACGCGCAGCCGCTCGCGCACCAGAAGCGCCCGCGCCACCGCCTCGGTCGTCGTGCCGATATTGATGAAGAGCGATGAGCCGTCGGGGACATGTTCGGCGACCAGGTGCGCGATGCGGCGCTTGGCCGCGATCTCGTGGCCGCGCCGGATGTCGTAGGCGGTATTCTCGGTGCTGCCCAGCCGGCCGACGCCGCCGTGATAGCGGCGCAGCAGGCCGCCGCCGTCCATCTCGTTGGCGTCGCGCCGGATGGTCTGGAGCGTCACCCCGAAACGGGCGGCGAGCTGCTCCAGGGTGATGAAGCCGGTCCGTTGCAGCAGCGCCAGCATCTCGCGGCGTCGCGCTTCACGATGCACCATCGGGCTTTTGACCTCCGCGCCGTCGGTTTTCCTTTTCGAATAATAAGGAAAATGTTTGACCATTTCCGGAAATTTTGTTCGGCTGGCGGTCTGGGGCGTCGGTCGGCCCGCACGCGTCTGCGTTTCCGCCTCTTCTGTGGGCGATGGGGCGGCGCAGAATTCAAGGGAGGAAAACGACATGGCGGCAGGGATCGAACAGCACGAATTCACCTTTCCGGGCGAGGACGGGGTCGCGATTGCCGCCTATCGCTGGTCGAAGCCGGTGCCGACGCGGGCGGTGCTCCAGATCGCTCATGGCATGGGGGAGCACGCGCAGCGCTATCGCCCGGCGCTGGCGCCGCTGCTCGACGCCGGCATCGTCGTCTATGCGAGCGATCTGCGCGGCCATGGGCGGACGGCGCGGGATGCGGCGGGGCTTGGCGATCTCGGGCCCGGCGGCTTCGAGCGCCTGGTCGATGATATCGCGCGGCTGACCGGCCTGGCCCGGGCGGAGCAGCCGGGCAAGCCGCTCATCCTGCTCGGCCACAGCATGGGCTCCTTCGCGGCGCAACTCTATTGCCTCGATCATTACAAGATCATCGACGGCCTGGTTCTGTCGGGCTCCTCGGCGGTGGACAAGATCCTCGAGGCGGCGCAGGCCGCGGGCGGCGCCAATTTCGAGATGTTCAACGCAGCCTTCGCGCCGGTGCGCACGCCCTTCGACTGGCTGTCGCGCGATGCGGCCCAGGTCGATGCCTATATTGCCGATCCCTGGTGCGGCTTCACCTTGCAGCCGGCCTCGATGGTATCGATGTTCGGCATCGCCGCGCGCCTGGCCGACCCGGCGGCGCTTGGTCGCATTCGCCACGACCTGCCGATCTACGTCTTTTCCGGCGACAAGGACCCGGTCGGCAATGCCACCGTCTGGCTCCAGACGATCATCGAGCGCTATCGCGCCGCCGGCATCCGGGACATCTCCTACGATTTCTATCCCGACGGCCGCCACGAAATGCTGAACGAGATCAATGCCGACGAGGTCCGGACCAGGCTTCTGGCCTGGATCGACAGGGTCTGCGCCGCGCGGTCCTGACAGGTCCGCGCAATCAGCGCTGGACGTTAGCGGTACCGGGTATCTATCTTTTCCTGGCACCTCCGGACCGGCCGCGGCCGGTGCGGCGGCATTGGGCTGGTGAGGGATGCGATGCGATTGACCCTGCATACCGACTATGCGTTGCGGGTCCTGATGTATGTCGGGACCAAGGGCGATGATCTGTCGACGATCGGCGAAATCGCCGAGCGGTTCGAGATTTCCGGCAACCATCTGATGAAGGTGGTGCATCGGCTTGCCCGCGCCGGCTATCTCGAGACGGTGCGGGGCAAGAACGGCGGCATGCGCCTGGGACGCAAGCCGGCGGAGATCAATCTCGGCCAGCTGGTGCGCCTGACCGAGGAGGAGCTTGCCGTCGTCGGCTGCCTGCAACAGGGCGGATATTGCCGCATCGAGCGCGCCTGCGAGCTGCGCCGGGTGCTGCGCGAGGCGATGGGAGCCTTCCTCGCGGTGATCGATCGCTATACGCTCGAAGACCTGCTCAAGCCGCGTTCGGCGCTGGCCAAGCTGCTGGCGATCGACATGAAGCCGTCACGGCGCCGCGTCACCCCGGCGGCCTAGGGCGTCCGGCACCGGGCCGGCGCCCGGGCCGGTTTGGCGCAGGCGGCGGCGCACCGGGAAGAACTCGATGCCATAGCGCTCGGCGATCAGGCCCCAGAGGCCTTGCGGCGCCTTCAGCATCACCACCACCGCCACCGCGCCGAGCAGAATCATGTACCAGGGGCCGGCATCGGCGAAAAAGTTGCGCAGCGCGAAGAAGACCAGCGTGCCGACGATCGGCCCTTCGATCCGTCCGATGCCGCCGATCACCACGATGAAGATGATATTGACCGACCAGTCGCCGACGCTGAAAGCGGCATCGGGCGAAATGCGCAGCTTCTCGATGAAGATGAGCGCGCCGATCAGCCCGGTGGCGGCGGCGGTGACGATATAGACGGCGAGCTTGGTCCGCCAGGCATCGACGCCGGCGCTGGCGGCGGCATCCTCGTCGTCGCGGATGGCGGTGAGCGCCAGCCCCTGGCGCGAGCGCAACCACAGGAAGACGAGGGCGATGCTGCCGGTGCCGGCCAGGAGGCCGATGTAATAGACAATGCTCTCGCGCAGCGCCGGCGCCGGTGCGATCGCCCGCACCACGGCAACCGGCAGGCTCATGCCGGTGCCACCGCCGAGCGGCATCACCAGCGCCAGCGTCAGGCGGAAGACTTCCGCCACCACCCAGGTGCCGATGGCGAAATAGGCACCGCGCAGGCGGAACACCACCAGCGCGACCGGAATCGCGATCACGCCCGCGGCGAGGGCGGCCAGCGGCAGGGCCAGGAGCGGCGGCAGGTGCAGCAGAACGGCGAAGGTGAAGAGGGCGTAGCCGCCGAGGCCGACGAAAGTCTGCTGGCCGACGGAGACGAGGCCGGCATAGCCCGCGAGCAGGTTCCACAATTCGGCCAGCGCCAGGCAATAGCCGATCTCCACCGCCAGGCGCAGGGTGGCCGGTCCCGCCCAGGCCGGCAGGCTTGCGAGCACGAGAAGGATCACGGCCGCGGCGGCGCAGCCCAAGGCGCTGGTGCGCGTCCAGCGTTCGACGCGAAAGGGCGGCCGGCGCATCAGCCCTCCCGCCTGGGAAAGATGCCGCGCGGCTTGATGACCAGAACGGCGAGGAAGGCCAGGTGGCCGGCCAGGATCTCCAGCCCGGGATTGACCTGGGCGCCGACCGACTGGGCGATGCCGAGAATGACGCCGCCGGCCAGCGTGCCCCACAGGCTGCCGAGGCCGCCGATGATCACCGCCTCGAAGGCATAGAGCAGGCGCGCCGGGCCAACCGTCGGGTCGAAATTGGTATGGATGGCAAGGAAGATTCCCGCCACCGCGACCACGCCCAGCGCCAGCGCCGTGGCCAGGGCGAAGACATGGTGATGCGCCACGCCGAAGAGCTGGGCGGTATCGAGGTCATCGGAGACGGCGCGAAAGGCGCGGCCGAGCCTCGTATGGTAGAGCAGCGCTTCCAGCGCGCCGATGATGAGGATCGCGGCGGCGAAGACGAGAAGGGGAAACCAGCCCACCGCCAGCCCGCCACCGAGGTGCAGGCTCGCGGTTTCGATTGCGCCCGCCTGCAATCGGTGGCTGTCGGCGCTGAAGGCTTCGAGCAGGCCGTTCTGGATCATGATCGACAGGCCGAAAGTGACGAGCAGCGGCGGCAGGATGTCGGGCCCGAGCGTGGCGTTGAGCAGGCCGCGCTGCAACCCGTAGCCGAATGCAAACATCAGCGGCGTCACCACCAGCAGGCAGAGGAAGGGATCAAGGCCCAGGAAGCGCACCGCCAGCAGCGCCAGATAGGCCGCGAGCACGATCAGGTCGCCATGCGCGATATTGATCAGGCGCATGATGCCGAACATCAGGGACAGGCCGGCGGCGAAGAGCGCGTAGAGGCCGCCGAGCAGCGCTCCCTGTACGACCGCATTGACCCAATCCATCCGCCGCCCTTTCCTAGCGCGCTTTCCGACCGGCTGGAACCAGCCGGTCGATCGGAATTCGCGCTCACTCAACATCTTGAGCCTGTTCTTGTCGCAAAAGTGGCGTCCACTTTTGCGGAACAGACTCTAGCGCCCGAAATAGGCGAGGCGGATCGCCTCGCGGTCGAATCCGGACGGCGGGCCTTCGAGGCTCACCCGTCCTTCCTGGAGGCAATAGACGCGGTCGGCGATGCCGAGCGCGCGGTTGATGTCCTGCTCCACCACCACGAGCGCCGTGCCCTCGGCGCGGATGCCGGGCAGCGCGCCATAGATCCCCTGGACGACGATGGGGGCAAGACCCAGGCTGATCTCATCGCACAGAAGCAGGCGGGGGTTGGCGAGCAGGGCGCGGCCGATCGCCGCCATCTGCTGCTGGCCGCCGGAAAGCGTCAGGGCGGCGGCGCGCCGCCGCTCGGCCAGGGCGGGAAAGAGGGCATAGACGCGGGGAAGCGTCCAGGGTCCGGGCCGGCGGCAATAGGCGCCCATGAGCAGGTTTTCCTCGACCGTGAGCGAGGGAAACAGCTTGCGCCCTTCCGGCACCATGGCGACGCCCCGGGCGACGATGCGGTCGGGCCGCCACGATCCGATCGGGGTGCCGTCGAGATGGATGCACCCGCTCCCGACCTTGATCAGGCCGGAGATGGCGCGCAGCAGCGTGGTCTTGCCGGCGCCGTTGGCGCCGATGACGGCGAGCGTCTCGCCGGTCGCGACCTCGAGGCGGACGCCGAACAGCGCCTGGAAGTCGCCGTAATAGGCATCGAGGCCGGTAATTTCGAGCAGGCTCATGGCGGGTTCTCGACCCCCATATAGACTTCCTGCACGCGCGGGTCGGCCACCATCTCGGCCGGCGGTCCGTCGGCCAGAAGCCGGCCGAAATTGATCACCGCGAGACGGCCGACCACCGCCAGAAGCGCGTTCACGATATGCTCGATCCAGATGATCGCGGTGCCGCCGGCATGCACGTCCCTGATCAGGGCGATCAGCGTCTGGCATTCGCTCTCGGTAAGGCCGCCGGCGATCTCGTCGAGCAGCAGCAGCCTCGGCGCCGGCGCCAGCGCGCGGGCGAGTTCGAGCCGCTTGCGGTCGAGCAGCCGCAGGGAGCCGGCGGCGACATTGGCCTTGTCGATCAGCCCGGTGCGCTCCAGCACCAGGGCGCAGCGCTCGTAGCAGGCCTTCTCGCCCTGCCGGCCGGCGAAGGCGGCGCCGACCAGCAGGTTCTCGAACACGCTCATCTGCCCGAAGGGACGCGGGATCTGATAGGAACGGCCGATGCCGAGCCGGCTGCGCCGCTCGGCCGCGAGCGGGGTGATGTCGCGCCCGTCGAGATGGATGCGTCCCGAAGACGGTTTGAGCCCGCCGGTAATCAGGTTGAACATCGTGCTCTTGCCGGCGCCGTTCGGCCCGAGCACGCCCAGCGCCTCTCCCGGGGCGAGATCGAGCGAAAGCCGGTCCACCACCCGCAGCGCGCCGAAAGCTTTCGACACGCTGTCGAGGCGGAGCAGCGGCGTTTCCGCCGCGTTCTCTGCATCCGGCATCGTCACCCCGCCCCGGCTCGGCCGGAGGCCTGCTTCTTCAGGCGATCGCCTCCATCTTGCCGCCGCGCGGGATCTCGGGCGCCGTGTCGTTGAAGGTGATGACGAGCTGGTATTTGAACGGGCCGCCGAGGCGCCACTGGCCGCCGACCAGCGGCGTCTTGGCGACGTTCTTCAACGCCCCCGTGCCGGTCCAGGCCAGCGGTCCGACGATGGTCGCAAGATTCGTCGCCTTGAGGGCGCTGAGCGTCGCCGCCCGATCGCCCGGCCCGTGCGAGCGTTTGACGACGTCGGCGGCAACCTCGAAGAGCGCGTGGGCAAAGCCGATCGGCTGCGTCCATTGCTTTTTCGTCGCGGCGGTATAGGCGTCCGCGAGCGCGTGCGCGCTCTGGCCGGTGAGGGAGGATTTGAACGGGTGTTCCGGCGTCCACCAGACTTCGCTCGAAAGATTCTGCGCCTTGTTGCCGAGCGCCTCGACGGCGACGGGGAAGAGCAGCGCCTTGCCCACCGTGGCGATCTTGGGCTTGAAGCCCTGTTGCAGCGCCTGGGTCCAGAAAGTGGTCCAGTCGGGCGGAATGACCACGCCGGTGATGATTTCGGCGTTCGCCTGTTTGAAAGCGCCGATCTGGGCGGAGAAATTGTCGGTCAGATCCTGATAGCGGCCGGGATCGATCAGCTTGAAGCCTTCCTTGTCGAGGACCGGGGGGAAGCCGATCTTCTTGTCGCCCCAGGCATTGCCGTCGCCGTCGTTGGGGAACAGGGCCGCGACCACCTTGTTGGTCGGGACCTGCGCCCACATGCCGGTATAGACGGCGATGACGTCCTCCAGGCCCCAGAAGAAGTGATAGGTATAATCGAAGCCGACGGAGGGCTTGCCGCCGCGGCCGAAGAACCACGATTGCCAGGGCGAGACGGTGGAGACGCAGGGCACCTGGTTGACCTCGCACTGGTCGGAGACCGGGTTGGTCGTCTCCGGCGTCGAGGACACCAGCATCAGGTCGATCCCGTCCTTGAGGATGAGATCGGCGGCGACGTCGGAGGCGCGGTTGGGGTTGGACTGGCTGTCCCGGACCAGGATCTCCACCGCGACCGAGCGGCCGCCGACCTTGATGCCGTTCTTGAAGGCCTCGCGCACGCCGGCCAGGACGAAATTGTCGGGCTCGCCGAAAGCGGCGAGCGGACCGGTGTGCGGGCTGACATAGCCGATGCGGAAAGGCTTGTCCGCGGCCAGTGCCGGAAAGCCCAGCGCGCCGGACAAGGCGGCGCCGGCGGTGAGGGCGCCGCCGGTCTGAATGAGGCGGCGGCGGCTGATGGCGGTCGGCTTTTGATGGTCGTTATCGCCCATGATCTTCTCCCCAGGCCCCGTCTTTCGGGGCATTTTCTATGATTATTCTCTAGCGCGCGTACCAGGGTTCCACCCGGGCATCGACATTGACCCAGATGGATTTCGCCTCGGTGTAATCATGCATGGCCTCGAAGCCCATTTCACGGCCATAACCCGAGGCCCGCATGCCGCCGAAGGGCGAGCCGGGATTGACCCGCTTGTAGGAATTGACCCAGACCATGCCGGCCTGCATGGCTTTGGCGAACCGGTGGGCGCGGCTCAGATCGGCGGTCCATAACCCGCCGCCGAGGCCATATTGCGTGCCATTGGCGATGGCGAGCGCCTCCGCCTCGTCGCGGAAAATGGTGACGCTGACGAAAGGGCCGAACACTTCCTCCTGGCACACCCGATCTCTGGGCGCGGCGCGCACCACCGTCGGCTGCATGTAATAGCCCGCCTCAAGCGCCGGATCCGCCGGCGCCGCGCCGCCGGCCAGGATCTCGCCGCCCTCGGCTCGCGCGATCGCGCAATAGGCCGCCACCCGGTCGCGGTGGCCGGCGGAGGTGAGCGGGCCCATCTCGGTTGCGGGATCGAGCGGATCGCCGAGCCGGATGGAGCGGGCGAGACGGAGGAAGCCGTCGAGGAATTCGTCGGCGATGGGCTCGTGCAGCAGCAGCCTGGAGCCGGCGATGCAGGCCTGCCCCTGGTTATGGAAGATGGCGAAGGCCGAGCCGTTGATCGCCGCCTTCAGATCGGCGTCGGCAAAGACGATATTGGCGCCCTTGCCGCCCAGTTCGAGCTGCACCCGCTTGAGATTGCCAGCCGAGGCGGCGACGATGCGCCGCCCCGTCGCCGTCGAGCCGGTGAAGGCGATCTTGTGCACGCCCAGATGTTCCGCCAGGTGCTGGCCGGCCTGCGCGCCATAGCCCGGCACGATATTGACCACGCCGGGGGGAAATCCCACCGCCAGTATCAGCTCGCCGATGCGCAAGGTGGAGAGCGGCGTAAGCTCGGCCGGCTTGAGCACGATCGTATTGCCCGCGGCCAGCGCCGGACCCATCTTCCAGCTCGTGAACATCAGCGGGAAGTTCCACGGCACGATCTGGCCGACCACGCCGACGGGCTCGCGCAGGACGTAATTGAGAAAGCCGGCTTCCACCGGCACGACGCTCCCTTGCAGCTTGTCGGCCATGCCGCCGAAATAGCGGAAGGTCGCCGCCGTGCGCGGCGCGTCGAGGCCGCGGGAATCCTTGATCGGATGGCCGGTGTCGAGGCTTTCGAGCCGGGCCAGCGCGTCAAGCTCGCCCTCGATTGCATCCGCAAGCTTCAGCAGCAGGCGGCCGCGCTCGGCCGCGGCAAGCCGGCTCCAGGCGGGAAAGGCCCGGCCCGCCGCCTCGACGGCGAGATCGACGTCGGCCGCCTTGGCTTCCGCTACTTCGGCCAGCGTGCTGCCGTCATGCGGATTGAGCGTCGCAAAGGTGGCGCCGTCCTGCGCCGGGATGAACCGGCCGTCGATCAGGAGCTGGGTCTGGCAATCCATGGCCGGCGCGCCCGCTCCTAGAAGCGCACCGGCACGACCGGCGCCTTGCCGCTCGCGATCAGGTCCGGGATCTGCGCGGAATTGTTCTCCCACACCAGGAGCATGGAGCGTTTCGCGGAAAATCCCTGGTGGCGGATGTCGGCCGGCATGGCGCAGATATCGCCCGCCTTCATAACGACGCGGGCGCGCGGCGCGCCGGTATCCTTGTGCTTGACCTCCCAGATGATCTCGTCGGAAAGCTGCATGAACCATTCGACGCGGTCGTTGCCATGCTCGACCGGCAGGATGAATTCCTCCGAGGTCGGGCAATAGAGGCTTTCCTTGACCACCGAGCAGACCGAGGGATTCCACGTCACGTCGGAGCGCGAGAGATAGGCGAACAGGCTGAAGGCCGAAACCTCGCCCTCGAAGCCCGGTTCGGGGTGGATTTCCGGCTCGTCCTGCGGCACGTCGGCGAAATGGCGGTTGACCGGATAGCCGTTGGTATCGCTCCGCCGCGGCGTGTCGCCCGGCAGGCCGACCATGCGCTCCGCCGTGACGCGCAGGCGCTCGATGGCGGCCCGGTTCTCGCCGTTCTTGCGGCCATAGGGCCGCGCGGTCTCCTCGGGTGCTGCGAACGGGTCGTAGCCGCGGTTGGTCCAGTCGTCGAGGATGGTCTTGAAGCTTGCCATCAGCGGCCCGGCGGCGAAGGTCTCGCTGTAATCCAGCCCGGCCTTGACATAGGCATCGTTGAAGCGCCCGGCGAACATGTCCACCGTGCCGTAATGATTGAGGGTTCCGAAGACGCCGTCGAAATTCACCGTGCCGTAGAAGAAGTTCCATGCCACGTCGCGTTGCAGCGCGCGCAGGAACACTTCCGCCGACAGGGTGTGATTGCCCTTGGGCCAGGCGACATGGACGAAATATTCATCGCGGCGGAAGGCGAAGCCGCCGATGTGGAAGCTGCGATAGCCGTAGTAATTATCGGGCTCCGAGGCGGTGATCGCGGGCTTAGCCGACATGCCTTCCTCCTGTCCTTCACGCCGTCTGGCAGATTTCCGCCCAGCGCTCGATGGTGAGCGGGCCCTGGATGGTCTGGATGGTCATGACCGACGGCGCTTCGGCGTGGAATTGATAGAGCGCGTTCTTGGGCAGCAGGGCGAGGTGGCCGCGCCCGGCCAGGATGCGTCCCATCGCCCGTCCCGTCGGCCGCTCGGTCAGCGCGACGGCGCCCGAACGGTCGGGGGCGAGCAGCGCCCGGTCGGGCTTGAACAGGCGGATCTCGACCTTGCCGTCCAGAACGAGGGCGAATTCGTCGTGCGCGCACGTGTACCAGGGCGAGGTGCCCTCGGCGCGGACGCATTCGACGACATATTCAAAATTCTTGCCGACGGCGATGCGCTCGAAGGCCTTGGCCTTCGCCGCCACGTCGAAAACATTGGAGAAGACGTAGTTCCTTGGATCGTCGTCGATGACCTCGACGCCGCCCTTGTGAAAGCTCTGGAGCGAGCCGAAGATTGTTTTCACATCGCTCATGGCGCCTTGTCCTCCTCCCGGCGGCGGGACGCCGGCACGGCCGTGGGCCGCAGGCCGCGCCATGTCCCGACCCTATCCGGTATCGAGAATGCGACGATTTGCGCCGCGTCTCTTGCAGGAACCTGACCTTGATGAACAGGAAAGCGACTTCGTGTATCATGCGGTGGGTCGCGGCAGGTTTGAGGGAGGATCAAGAGATGAGCGTGCCCATGGCGGGCGTCTTCAATGCCCGCGATACGCACGCCCGGGCGCTCCGGCCGGGAAACCGGCTGATCGCGCATAGCGAAGCGATCGGCTGGCGGTCGCTCTATGCCGCCTTCCTGGTGGAGGCGCCGCTCGATACGACCGAGCCCGCGCTCGGCCATCCCTCGCTCATCTATCATTTCGGCCGCCCGACAGACGTAACCCGCACCATCGAGGGCATGGCGCCCGAACGCACCCTGATCGTGCCCCGCTGCTTCTGCATCACGCCGGGCAATGCCACCGTCTCCTGGCGCCATTCCGGCCAGCCCGAAATCCTGCAAGTCTATCTGCGCCAGTCGGTGCTGGACGAGGTGACGGCGGAAATGTACGGCGGCGACCGCAGGCAGCTCGAAATCGTGCCGCGCTTCGCCATCCGCGACCCGCTGCTGGAACAACTCGCCATCGCCATCATCGAGGCGTTGCAGGAAGGGGCGCCGGGCGGCGGCATCTATATCGATACGCTGGCGCAGATGATGGCGGCGCAATTCGCCCGCGCGCATGCCTCGCTGTCGCGCCCGCCGCGCCCGCCGGCGCCGGGCGGCATGACGGGATGGCGCGTCCGGCGCCTGGCGGATTTCATCGAGGCCAATCTGGCCGGCGACCTCAGCCTGGAGGCACTGGCGGGCCAGGTTCACCTGAGCCCGCTCTATCTCACCCGCACGTTCAAAGCGGCCTTCGGCGAGCCGCCGCACCAATATGTGCTCCGGCGCCGCATCGAACGCGCGAAGGAATTGCTGCGCGACACCGAAATGCCGGTGGTGGAAGTGGCGCTGGCCGCCGGCTTCTCCTCGCAAAGCCATCTCTCGCACTGGTTCCAGCGGATGGTCGGCGTCGCGCCCGGGGCGTACCGGCGCCAGGTCTGAACCGCCGTTCGTCCTTCCGCTCCGCCGCCGGACTGTCCTATCATCGGCCGGTACCCATCAGGAGCGGCCGCCATGCACGCGACATCGATCGAGGCCTTCCGTCACGAGCACGTCTTCCTCGGCGCCGATCATCTGCGGAACGAGCGCAAGACCTGGGCGGTCATCGCCCTTTGTGG
Source organism: uncultured Rhodospirillales bacterium (assembly GCA_937905845.1). Lineage (GTDB taxonomy): Bacteria > Pseudomonadota > Alphaproteobacteria > Ferrovibrionales > Ferrovibrionaceae > CALCYJ01. The sequence goes on along the minus strand of CALCYJ010000277.1, from coordinate 1,404 downwards.
CACGATGATGGCGGCGGAGATCGTCGGCGGCAGCCTGTTTCATTCGATGGCGCTGCTTGCCGACGGCTTTCATATGTCGACGCATGCCGGCGCCATCCTGATCGCGGCGCTGGCCTATCGCTTCGCCCGCCATCATGCGCGGGATGCGCGCTTCGCCTTCGGCACCGGCAAGGTCGGCGATCTCACCGCCTTCACCAGCGCCATCGCGCTGGCGATGATCGCGCTGCTGATCGGCTGGGAGAGCATCGCCCGCCTGCTGCATCCGGTGAGGATCGCCTTCGACGAGGCGATTCCCATCGCCGTGCTCGGGCTCGCCGTCAATCTTGCTAGCGCCTGGCTGCTGCGCGAAGACCATCCGCATGCCCCGGGCGGCCATTCCCACCACGGCCGCCAGGATCACCACGAGCATCCGCATCACCACGATCATCACGATCAGCACGGCCACCACGATCACCCCAAGCATCAGGACCACCACGGCCATCGCGACCTCAATCTGCGCATGGCCTATGCCCATGTGCTGGCGGATGCCGCCGTCTCGGTTCTGGCGATCGCCGGCCTGGTCGGCGGGCGCGCCCTCGGGCTGGTCTGGATGGATGCGGTGACGGGGATCGTCGGCGCGCTCGTCATCGCCAACTGGGCTTTCGGCCTGGCGCGCGACGCCGGCACGGTGCTGCTCGACATGCAGCCGCGCTCCGATATCGCCCGCGAGATCGCCGGGCGGGTCGAGGTGGAAGGCGACCGTCTGGCCGATCTGCACCTGTGGCGGGTCGGGCCGGGGCATCACGCGGCGATCCTCGCCATCGTCGCCGACCAGCCGCGGGCGCCGGCGGAAGTGAAGGCGCGCCTGGCCGGCCTGCCGGGCCTGAGCCATATCACGGTCGAGGTCGCTTTGTGCCCCGGTGCCGCCGCGTCCCTCTGAGGGTTCGGTCAGGCAGTCAATTCTGCTGCCGGCCCCGGCGTGGAACCCCGGGACCGGCAACAGGAGATGAAGGTTTGGCGATGAATTAGGATCGTAAATTTATTTTTGCGCTGAAAATCGTTGGTCTCTCGCAATGAAAGCGCATTCCTACCAGGACGCCGGACAGACGAAATTCTCTCTTCGGCGTCCGTTTCGGGCTTGAATAGAGCCCGGGAGCGAACCGCGTCAGCGGCCGTTCCAGATGCGCTTCCCGATGATATCTCTCCGTCACTATAGACCGACAGGTGTCGGGCAGCGGCATAATGGCAAATCAGGACGCTATGGTCAAAGAAATTCCCTCAGCAGTCGCAAAATTGTCATTTTAATATACAAACGGGAGAGTTTTAGGAAATTTATCTCGACCTGACACGTTCCGGCGACGATTTCCGGTGGTCTTCCCAGTGGTTGGGGGGAGGGTTCAGCCGGTGATGACGCGGGAGATCGGA
>CALCYJ010000276.1 GCA_937905845.1 uncultured Rhodospirillales bacterium | reverse complement strand
CAGCGCCGCATCGGCCGCATCGTCAACGCGGCGCCACCCTGCCGCTGGATCAAGCCCGGCGATCTCGTGGGCCTGAGCGACGCCGGCTGCATTTTCCAACCCGGGCCGATCATCGCCGAATCGGCCTGGATGCGCCGCTATGGCGACGAGCGGGCATTCAGCATCTGCGGCATCACCCATTCGGTCGCAACCGAGCGCGTCGTGCGCGGCATCCGCGATTTCATCACCGCGCCGATCCAGCCCTGGGACGCCTTGATCTGCACCTCGCAGGCGGTCCGCGCCGCGACGATGCGCATCGTCGAAAGCTGGGTCGATTATCTCGAAGCGCGCGGCTTCAAGGTTCCCCCCGTGCCGATGCGGACGGCGGTCATTCCGCTCGGCGTCCATCTCGAACAATTCGAGCGGAACGCGGAACGCGAGGCGCGCGGCCAGGCGCTGCGCCAGAGCCTGGGCCTCGAGGAGGAGGATGTCGCCGCCCTCTATTTCGGCCGGCTGAACTTCCTCTCGAAGGCGCATCCGACGCCGATGTTCCGCGCCTGCGAGCTGGCCCAGCGCCGCCTTCCGGCCGGCCGGCTGCATCTGCTGCTGGCCGGGCAATTGTCGGACCCTCGCACCGCCGCCGAGTTCAATGCGGCGCGACGGCTGTTCTGTCCCTCGGTCGCCGTCCATTGGATCGACGGCGCCGACGCGGAGAAGGCGCACGATGCCTGGTATGCCGCCGATTTCTTCCTCTCGCTCGCCGACAATGTGCAGGAAAGCTTCGGCCTCACGCCGCTCGAAGCGATGGCGGCGTCGCTGCCCTGCATCGTCAGCGACTGGGACGGCTACCGGGAAACGGTGGCGGACGGCGACACCGGCTTTTGCATTCCGACCCTGATGGCGCCGCCCTGTTCGGGCATCGCGCTCGCCGACGATCATGCGCGCCAGGCCTTCGATCATTTCAGCTATATCGGGCTGATCGCCCAGAGCACCGCCGTCGATATCGACCGCTGCGCCGAGGCGATCGAGCGCCTGGCCAACGACCGGACGCTGCGCCGCCGGATGGGGGAAGCCGGCCGCCGGCGCGCCGCGACGCATTACGATTGGCGCGACGTGATCGCGCAGTACCAGGCGCTGTGGCGCGAGCTGGCCGAAATCCGCGCCACGGCCACCGCGCTCGGGCCGCGCGATGCCGGGCGGCAGACGGTGCATCCCGACTATCCCGACCCTTTCACGCTGTTCTCCGCCCATCCGAGCGCGGCGCTGCGCGACGACAGCCGGCTGCGCCTGGCCGATCTCGATGCCCGCTTTGTCGTGGCCGACCTCCGCCAGGGCGCGATGCATCTTTTTGCGCGCTCGACCCTGCTCGCCGACGACGAGATCGCCCGCGTCATCGCCGCCCTTGAGCGCGAACCTCGCGCGGTGACGGAGATCCTGGCGCTGCTCAAGGCGAGCGACCGGCCCAAGGTTCTGCGTACCCTCCTGTGGCTCTATAAGTTCGGCGTGGTTTCCCTCGCCTCGTGACGATGCCCGAAACGGGCCGGGGAGAGAGGATTAAGGCTTGAAGCGGAGGACGAGGCGGCATGGCCTATCGCGATTTGGAGGACGGGCCTGAGGAGAGCGGGCTCAAGGACGCAAGCCCGGCGCCGGCGCCGGTTGCGGTCGCGGCGGAAGCGGGGGCGAATTTCCCCACGACCTGCTATCTGCTCGCCAATTATATCAGCCACCGCAAGGCCGGCATGGCGCTCAAGGAATGCCTGCGCACGCTCGGCGTGCCGCTGACCGAGGATCCGGAGCGGGCCGATACGGTGATCCTGCACAACGAGCCCTGGAGCTATGCCGGATATTACCGCGCCATCCCGGCGCTGAAGCGTAAGCATGTCATCGCCTATGCCGTGTGGGAGACCGACATCCTGCCCGAGCGCTACCGTTTCAACCTCGGCCTGGTCGACGAGGTTTGGACCTGCTCGCGCTATTGCCGCGCCGCCCTGCTGCCGGCCGGGCGCAAAGTGTCTCTGATCCCCCATATCGTGGTGCCGCCGGAGGCGGACGAGCAAGCCCTGCGCCGGGTGCGCGAGCGGATTTCCTACGACGATGTCCTGTTCTACTTCTATACGATCGTCGGCGGCCCCAACCCGCGGAAGAACATGCCGACCGCCCTCAAGGCCTTCGCCCAGGCTTTTCCCGGCGGCGGCGAGAAGGTGCGTTTCGTGGTGAAATCCTCATCCCCGATCCCGCCGGATCTGGCGGCGATCCCCGGAATCATTGCCGTGAGCGACCATTTCGCGGACCGCGAGATCGATGCCCTGCATCACCTCTGCCATTGTTTCGTCAGCCCGCATCGCGCCGAAGGCTGGGGCCTCGGGATCGCGGAAGCGATGGCCGCCGGCAATCTGGTGGTGGCGACCGGCTTCAGCGGCAACATGGATTTCATGCATGCCGAGAATTCGCTCGCCCTGGCCTATCGCCTGGAAGCGATCCGGCAGGAGGAAGTCTGGCTCCAGCCCCATCTCCTGTCGCCGGCGATGAGCTGGGCCTATGTCGATGAGCAGGACCTGCGGGAGGCGCTGCGCCACAGCTTCCACGCCCGCGACCAGCTCGCCCCTCTCGGGCGGCAGGCCAGCGTCGACATGCGCCGCTTCGCCCCCGAGCAAGTGGCGCCGCTCCTCAAGGATTGCCTCCTGGCCTCGCGCTGAGCCGATGTTCGGCCGGAACAGAAAGCGTCGGGCCCGCCGGCAGGAAGCGCTTCGAGCCGGCATTGCGGGCGGCAGGCGGCCTCGCTATAGTGCGCCCCTGCCGGGGCATGAGGCGAGCCTCGGCCGGTCGGAGCGTAGCGCAGTCTGGTAGCGCATCAGTCTGGGGGACTGGGGGTCGTGGGTTCAAATCCCGCCGCTCCGACCAATTCTTTGCCCCGCTCCGCTTTATGAACTGGTACCGGCGATCCATCCGCCCGGCCGGGACCGCATTCAGCCGCCGGCGTGCGCCGGCTTGGCCGCAGTGGCCGGTGCGCCGGAGGGCTTGGCTGGGGCGGGCGCGGGCCGTGCCGATGACGCCGGGGAGGGCGAGGCCGCCGGGGCCGGAACCGCAGCCGGTGCCGGCGCCAGGAGGTGGAACGTGCCGAGTTCCTTCCCGCTGGTGAGGCTGAAGAGCAGAATCTGTTCCTCGCCGCCCAGCAGCCGGACCCGGAGCGCCAGCCTGCCGCCGTCGAGGCGCATATCCACCACCCGCGCCCCGGCCGGCAGGCGGAGCGTCTTTTCGCCGAAGCCCGTGGGCGCCGGCGGTTCCAGCGTCAGAGGCACGATGGCGGCGCTGGCGGCATTCTCGCTGCTGGCCGCGGCAGGGGCGGTGGTATTGGTGGTATTGGCGGCGGTCGCGCCGGCGCCGCCGGTCCCGGGGTGATGGCTGAGCCGATAGACCACGCCGACCACGATCGCGCCCAGCGACGCCAGGATGAGGATTCCAAGGCCGATGACGACGATCTTAAGCAGGCGTATGTTGGGCTGAGCTTCCATCGTCATGACGATCGCACACGAGACCCTTTATCATTTCACCGCTGTTGCCGCCGATGCCGGCGAGCGGCTTGACCGCTTTCTCGCCCGCCGGCTCGGCGACGTAAGCCGGGCCCGCGTCAAGGCGCTCATTGCGGCCGGACAGGTCAGAGGCGCGGGCCAGACCATAGCCGAGCCCGCGCATCGGGTCAAACCGGGCGGCACCTACGAACTCGCCGTGCCGCCCGCAGCCCCCCCGCGGCCGCAGGGCGAGGCAATCGCACTTAATATCGTCTTCGAGGACGAGCATCTCGTCGTCGTCGACAAGCCGGCCGGCCTGGTGGTGCATCCGGCTCCGGGCAATCCCGCCAGCACGCTGGTCAATGCGCTGATCCACCATTGCGGCGCCTCGCTCTCAGGCATCGGCGGCGTGCGGCGCCCGGGCATCGTCCACCGGATCGACAAGGATACGTCGGGCCTGATCGTCGCCGCCAAGACCGACGCCGCGCATGCCGGCCTCGCGGCGCAATTCGCCGCCCATTCCCTGGAGCGGGCCTATAGCGCCCTGGTCTGGGGCGTGCCCTATCCAAGTGCCGGAGAGGTTGTCGGCAATATTGGCCGCGATCCCCGTAACCGCAAGCGCATGGCGGTGGTGGCGGGCGGCGGCAAGGTGGCGCTGACCCGCTATCGGGTGGTGACGGCGCTGGGCCTGGACGCGAGCCTGCTGGATTGCCGCCTTGCCACCGGCCGCACGCACCAGATCCGTGTCCATATGAGCCATCTTGGCCATCCTCTGCTCGGCGATCCGCTCTATGGCGGCAACCGCCGCGCCGCCCGGACAAGGCTGCCGGAGGAAGCGGCGGCGGCGCTCAAGCTCTTCCGCCGCCAGGCGCTGCACGCCCGCCTGCTCGGCTTCCGCCATCCCGTGACCGGCCAAACCCTCACCTTCGAAAGCCCGCTGCCTGAGGATATGCGCCGACTTATCGCCCTTCTCACGCCCTGAAGCGCTGGCCGCGCCGCGCGGGCCGGGCCCGTTATCTTGACTTTTTATGCTGCACATGCTAACTAACCCCCTGCATGGGGGAGCGTCTTTAGTCGCTCGCCGGCGCCGCAGGTGGGATGAGGCGCCGGTGCATGTCAATGCGGAACCGCCCGTTACATCGGGCAGGCCGCCAGATCGGGGCTGTCGTCGATGACGGCGGGTTGCAGGCACGGGCAGACCGGCGCCTACCCCGGGGAGCTAGCCGATGAAACAGGAAACGATGCCGTCTCTGACGCCGGAAGGCGGGCTTGCGCGCTACTTGCAGGAGATTCGCAAATTTCCGATGCTGGCCGCCGATGAGGAATTCATGCTGGCCAAGCGCTGGCAGGAGCATGGCGACAGCGAGGCCGCCCATCGCCTGGTGACCAGCCATCTACGGCTGGTGGCCAAGATCGCCATGGGCTACCGCGGCTATGGGTTGCCGGTGGGCGAACTGATCGCCGAGGGCAATATCGGCATGATGCAGGCGGTGAAGCGGTTCGATCCCGACCGCGGCTTCCGTCTCGCCACCTATGCCATGTGGTGGATCCGCGCCGCCATTCAGGAATATATCCTGCGCTCCTGGTCGCTGGTGAAGATCGGCACCACGGCGGCGCAGAAGAAGCTGTTCTTCAACCTGCGCCGCATCAAGGGCCAGATCGCCGCCATCGACGACGGCGATCTCTCGCCCGAGCATGTCGCCAAGATCTCGCACGACCTCCAGGTGCCGGAGAGCGAGGTCATCACCATGAACCGGCGGCTGGCGGGACCGGATCATTCGCTGAACGCGCCGCTGCGCATCGACGGCGAGGGCGAATGGCAGGACTGGCTGGTCGACGAGACGCAGAGCCAGGAAACGGCGCTGGGCGAGAGCGAGGAGCTGGACGCGCGGCGCACCCTGCTCGCCCAGGCGATGAAGGGGCTGAACGAGCGCGAGCGCCACATCCTGACCGAACGCCGCCTGAAGGACGAGCCGGCGACGCTTGAAGATTTGAGCCAGCGCTATGGCATCTCGCGCGAGCGGGTGCGCCAGATCGAGGTCCGCGCCTTCGAGAAACTGCAAAAATCGATGCGGGGCGAGACCGTCGAGGCGCGCTGAGCCGCGCGCCTCGCGCCGCCGGCCCGGCTTGCAGGAAAGCAGGACCCGGTTCCAGCGAACCGGGTCCTGCGCCCGAGCCTTGAAGCCCTATCGCGGAGCGGCGCTCGCGCGCCGTCTCACGAACAAGCTCTAGTGATGCCGGTGGTGGCCGTGGCCCCAATGCGGCCCGAGCAATTCGTCGGCAATCTTCTTCTGCGCCGGATCGAGCCCGTTATAGAGCGGCGTGAGGGCCGTCGCCACTTTCGCCATATGGACGCTAACCGCCGCCATCATCTTCTGGCGCAGATCGAGCCATTGCGGCGCACTCGCATGCGAGGTGCGCGCCTGGAACATCTGGTGGCGCAAGGCATCGAGCGGCTCGATGTCGCTGCGCACCGCCGCCGCATAATCGTTCCAGAGCGGCATCTGCGCCCCGGTGATCTTCAGCTCGGCCTTGATCATCGCCAGCCGGCCGTCGATATGGCGCATCATGGACTGCTGGTCCATCATATGCCCCCCGGCCTTCGCCGGCACGGTGGCTTGCGCCGGCAGAGCCAAAAGGCCGCCGCCCGCACCCGCGAGCACGAGGGTCAAGGCCAGAACGGCCCCGGGGTTGCTTCTGCGTATCATGACAATCTCCTGGATGACCTTATCCGCGCCATACCCGGTCCGAACGATCTCGCGTCCAAAGCCCTCGCCGGCACCTGCCCGGGAGAAATCGCGGTCCATTTCCGCGATCCATTTCCGCGACAGGTGCCAAACCACCGGCTGAGAAGGCTTCGCCCGGTTCCGATCGCCTCGGAAGTTGAGCCAAAGCGTGGCGCGTCGCCTTCATACACGCGCGAGCGCCCACTTTCCTGCCGCGCGAATTTGGCCTGCCGCGCGAATTTGGCCTGCCGCGCGAATTTCGCCGGCCCGTCAGCGGCCCTTGAAGACCGGCTCGCGCTTGGCGACGAAAGCCTGCGTCGCCTCGCGGTGATCCTCGGTCAGGCCGCAGCGGCTGTGGTGCAGCGCCTCGAGATCGAAAAGCTCGGCGAGCGTGCCTGATTCGGCCGCGTTCATGTTCCGCTTCATATAGGCGAGCGCGATGCGCGGCCCTTTCGCCAGGCGGCGGGCGAGCGCCATCGTCTCCGCCTCCAGCACCGCGTCCGCCACCACCTGGTTGACCATGCCCAAGGCCAGCGCCTCCGCGGCATCGACCGGCCGGGCGGTGTAATAAAGCTCACGCGCCCGCGCGGTGCCGACCAGATGGGTCAGGAAATAGCTGCCGCCGAAATCGCCGGAAAAGCCGACGCGGGCGAAAGCGGTGGTGAAGCGCGCCGTCTCGCTTACGATGCGCAGATCGCAGGCAAGCGCCAAGGACAGGCCGGCGCCCGCCGCGGGGCCGCGCACCATGGCGAGCGTCGGCTTGGGCATTTCGTGCAGCAGGCGGGAGGATTCCATCCGGGCGCGGAGGTCCTGGGTGCGTTCTTCGAGCCCGGCATCGCTCGTGCTCTCGGCCATGCCCTTGACATCGCCGCCGGCACAGAAACCGCGGCCAGCGCCCGTGATCACCACCGCGCCCACCTCCTTGTCGCGGCTCAGGCGATGGAGCGCCACCGCCAGATCGTCGAGCATGGGGCGGGAGAGCGCATTCAGCCGGTCGGGCCGGTTGAGGGTCAGAAGCGCCACGCCGTCTATCGTTTGCTGCAAAAGATCGTCACTCACCGGGATTCCTCCATCACGGCATGTCCTGAAGATAAAGTGACTTCCCTTTTCCACTCAGGATATGCGTTAAATGAAATGTTTAGAGCCTCTTCGCCAGTTCCGCTCGCAGGAGAGAGGCCGCTTTTCGGACCGATCCTGCCCGGACACCGGCTTGCGACCCTGATCCAAGGCTTGAGGAACCGGCTCATGGTCGAAGACAATAAGGCCCCCTGCCCCATGACGGAAGCATTCGATCCCCGATCCCACCGCCTTGCCGCCGCCCGCGCTTTCGACGATCTGACGCTGGGCGAGCGGTTCGCGCTGCCGTCGCGCACGATGACCGATGCGCTTTTCGCCGCTTTCCAGCTTGCCTCCGGCGACAATCACCCGATCCATTACGACCGCGAATATTGCCGGGACCGGGGCCATCCCGACCTGCTCGCCCATGGCATGCAGGTCCTGATCCAGACGGCGGCGGGCGCTGGCCTGTTTCCCCATGTCATCGGCGATGCGCTGGTGGGCTTTCTCGAAGTGAGCGGGCGCATGCTCAAACCGGTCCATGCCGGCGACACGCTCTATCCGATGCTGGAGATCGTCGATCTCAAGCCGCAGCGCACCACCGGCGTCGTGACCATGCGGGCGAGCGTGCACAACCAGCGGGGCGAGCTTGTTCTCGAAGGCTCCCACACCTACCTGCTGCGCCGAACCAAGGCCGCCGCTTGAGAAAGCCGCCCGACGCAGGCTCGCCCGTTCCGGCCTTGACCAGGCTTGCGTCAGGATCGCGCTTGCGGCCCCTGCCGCATACGTTCGCCTGTTTCCTGCTCGCCCTTGGCTCCGCGGCGCTCGCCTCGGCGCCGGCGCAAGCCGCGCCGGCCGATGTCTGCGCCGTGCCGGAAGCCTTGCGGCAGATCGGCGCGATGCTGCCGGCGACCGCGGCGGCTCTGGCCGGCCACCGGCCGCTCACCATCGTCGCCCTGGGCTCGAACTCGACGCTCGGCACCGCCGCCGGCGGCAGCGACCACGCCTATCCCCGCGATCTCGAACGCCTGCTGCGCGCCCGCAGGCCGGCGCAGGCGATCACCGTCTACAACAGCGCCTCGCCCCGCCTGTCGGCGCAGGAAATGCTGCTGCGGCTCGAACAGGCGATCCTCCCCGGCCGGCCGACGCTGGTGATCTGGGAAGTCGGCACTTACGAGGCGGTGCACGAACTCGACCCCGACAATTTTGAAGAGACGCTGCAATCGGGCCTCGACAGCCTGCGTGCCAAGGGGGTCGATGTCATCCTTATGGACATGCAATATTCCGGCGTCACATCGGCGATCATCGATTTCACGCCCTATCTCGAAACGCTCCATCACGTCGCCAGCTACAACGACATCCCCCTCCTTCCCCGCTACGACATGATGCGCTATTGGAGCGATCAGGGCGGCTTCGACTTCGACGCGGCGCCCGCCGGCACGCGGAAGGCGATGGCGGCGGAAATCTACCGCTGCCTCGCCCGGCGCCTGGCCGAGATGATCCTGGGCGCGCACCCGTGAGGACAGGGCATCCGGCTCACGCCCTGATCCCGGCCCCGATCCTGATCCTGGCCCTGGCGGCGGCGTTTGCGTTGCCGGCACCAGGCGGGGCCGAACCGCGCACCTCGGGCCCGCTCCGGATGCAAGCCGCCACCTGCGCCGTGCCGCAAGGGCTGCTCGATCTCAAGGCGGCGCTGCCGCGCACCGCGCGCCTGCTGGCCCACGGCGCGCCGCTGCGGGTGGTGGCGCTGGGTTCCTCCTCCACCGCCGGCACCGGCGCCAGCAGTCCCGAGCACAGCTACCCAAGTGAATTTGCCGCGGCCCTTGGCCGGCGCTATCCGAAAAGCCCGATCACCGTCTATAACGCCGGGCGCGGCGGCGAGTTGGTCGCCGACATGCTGAAGCGGCTAAAGCGCGACGTGCTCGACCGCGCGCCCGACCTGGTGATCTGGCAGGTCGGCACCAATGCGGTCCTGCGCGGCACCTCGCCGGCCAAGATCGACCGCGGCATCCATACCGGGCTCATCGATCTCAAGGCCGCCGGCATCGACGTGGTGGTCATGGATCCGCAATATGCGCCGAAAGTGCTGGCCAAGGCGGATCACGACGAGATCGTGGCCGAGGTCGGCCGCGAGGCGCGGGCGAACGACGACGGGCTGTTCCAGCGCTACCGCATCATGCGCTACTGGCTCGACAGCGGCCGGTTCGATGTCTCCCGCATGCTCTCGCCCGATCAGCTTCACATGAACGATGCGAGCTACCGCTGCGTCGGCATCCTGCTCGCCCGGGCGATCGCCGCCACCATCGACCGGATACCGGCCGGCCCGGGCGCCATTCGCGCATCGAGGCCCTGAGCCTCACCGCGACCGGTCTAGCCTTCCTCCTCGCCGCCGCCGACCCTTGCTGCCAGCGCCGCCGCCATAAATCCGTCGAGATCGCCGTTCAGGACCGCGGTCGTATCGCTGGTTTCAACCTCCGTGCGCAGGTCCTTCACCATCTGATAGGGATGCAGCACATAGGAGCGGATCTGGTGGCCCCAGCCGATATCGGTCTTCGCCTCGTGCTGCGACTGCTTTTCCGCCTCGCGCCGCCTGAGTTCCGCCTCGTAGAGCCGCGCCTTCAGCATCTTCATCGCGGCGGAGCGGTTCTTGTGCTGCGAACGGTCGTTCTGGCATTGCACGACGATGCCGGTCGGCAGATGGGTGATGCGCACGGCGCTGTCGGTGCGGTTGACGTGCTGACCGCCGGCACCCGAGGCGCGGTAGGTATCGATGCGCAGATCCTTGTCCTGGATGTCGATCTCGATTGCGTCATCCACCACCGGATAGGCGCCGACGGAGGCAAAGGACGTATGGCGCCGCGCGGCCGAATCATAGGGTGAAATACGCACCAGCCGGTGCACGCCGCTTTCCGTCTTGAGCCAGCCATAGGCGTTGCGCCCGGCGATCTTGACGGTGGCCGATTTGATGCCGGCTTCCTCGCCCGCGCTCTCTTCGAGCCATTCCACCTTGAAGCCGCGGCGCTCGGCCCAGCGCACATACATGCGCAGCAGCATCTCCGCCCAATCCTGGCTCTCGGTGCCGCCGGCGCCGGCATGAACTTCGAGAAAACTGTCGTTGCCGTCAGCCTCGCCCGAAAGCAGGCTCTCAAGCTCGCGCGCCGCCGCATCCGCCTTGACCCGGTCGAGCGACGCGAGCGCTTCGAGGCCGATGGCGTCGTCGCCTTCCGCCTCGCCCAGCTCGATCAGGTCGAGATTATCCTGGAACGCCCGCTCCAGCGCCCGCTGCGCGCTTATCGCGTCTTCGAGATGGGTGCGCTCGCGCAGCATCGTCTGCGCCGCCTGGGAATCGTTCCACAGGTTCGGGTCTTCGGCGCGGGCATTCAGCTCGTCCAGCCGCCTCAGCGCATTGTCCCAGTCAAAGATGCCTCCTCAGCAGCGCGAGCGACTGCTGGATTTCCTGGACCACGGCTTCAAGATCGGCACGCATGCATCCTCCATCGGCGAGCGGCGCCTGGCAGAAATCCGCTATCCGCCCGGCGCCGGGCCGCGACGGTAGAGCATATCGGGGACAAGGGGAATGGCTTTCCCCGAACGTGCCCGGCCCTCGGTAGCCCGGCCCTCAATACAGGCCGCCGGTGCCGCCAGCCGGCGATGCCGCGGGCGGGGCGGCGGCCTGGCTGCCGCCGGCGACCCCAGCGGCCTGACCGATCTGGCCCGCGCCGTCCTGGCCCGCGCCGCTCTGGCCAGTACCGCCCTGACCTGTGCCGCCCTCGTCGATCTCGTCGCCGCCCAGCACGGTGCGCTGGGACGAGGTCGGCTCGGTGCCGGGCTTGAAAGGTTCCAGAATGACGTTGGAATCGCCCGGCTGCGGCGGCAGGCCGGTCCGCGGATCGACCCGCACCAGCGGCACGCCCGGCGGCACGCGGAAGGGCACCGCGGGACGGCCGGCCAGCGCCTTC
>CALCYJ010000275.1 GCA_937905845.1 uncultured Rhodospirillales bacterium | reverse complement strand
CCGCGATCGGCGAATACGATATCGGCACCGATTCCTACACCTGCTATTCGACCTCGCAGAACCCGCATGTTCTGAAGCTCATCCTCTGCGCCTTCGTCCTCGGCCTGCCCGAGAACAAGGTGCGGGTGATCGCGCCCGACGTCGGCGGCGGCTTCGGCTCCAAGATCTTCTGCTATGCCGAGGAGACGGTGGCGGTATGGGCGGCGCGCCGGGTGAAGCGCCCGGTGAAATGGACGGCGGAACGATCCGAATCCTTCCTCTCCGACGCCCATGGCCGCGATCACGTGACCAAGGCGGCGCTGGCGCTGGACAAGGATGGCAAGTTCCTCGGCCTGAAGGTCGAAACCATCGCCAATATGGGCGCCTATCTCTCGACCTTCGCGACCTCCGTGCCGAGCTATCTCTATGCGACGCTGTTGGCCGGCCAGTACACGACGCCGGTGATCTATGCCGAGGTCAAGGCGGTCTTCACCAATACCGCGCCGGTCGATGCCTATCGCGGCGCCGGGCGGCCGGAGGCGTCCTATCTGCTGGAGCGCATCGTCGAAGTCGCGGCGCGCGAGATGAAGCTCGATCCGGCCGAAATCCGGCGGCGCAATTTCGTGCCGCCCACGGCCTTCCCCTACCAGACGCCGGTGGCGCTGGTCTATGACAGCGGCAATTACGCCGCCTCCCTCGACAAGGCGCTGGCCATGGCCGATTACGCCGGCTTCAAGGCGCGCAAGGCGGAAGCCGCGCGGCGGGGCAAGCTCCGCGGCATCGGCCTCTCGTGCTATATCGAGGCCTGCGGCATCGCGCCGTCCGCGGTGGTGGGGGCGCTCGGCGCCGGCGTTGGCCTCTGGGAATCGGGCGAGGTGCGCTTCAACCCCACCGGCTCGGTGACCATCCATACCGGCTCGCACAGCCATGGCCAGGGGCACGAAACCACCTTCGCCCAGCTCGTCTCCGACACGCTCGGCGTGCCGATCGAGAGTATCGAGGTGGTGCACGGCGATACCGACAAGGTGCCCTTCGGCATGGGCACCTACGGCTCGCGCTCGCTCGCGGTCGGCGGTTCGGCGATCATGAAGGCCTGCGACAAGATCATCCTCAAGGGCCGCAAGATCGCGGCGCATCTGCTCGAAGCCGCGGTCGAGGATGTCGAGCATGCGCACGGCGTCTTCAAGGTTTCCGGCACCGACAAGAGCGTGACCATGGCGCAGGTCGCCTTCACCGCCTATGTGCCGCACAATTACCCGCCCGATCTCGAACCGGGCCTGGACGAGACCGCCTTCTACGACCCGCTCAACTTCACCTATCCGGCGGGAAGCCATATCGCCGAGGTCGAGATCGACCCCGAGACCGGCGCGGTCACGGTGGTCAATTTCGTCGCGGTCGATGATTTCGGCAAGATCGTCAATCCGATGATCGTCGAGGGCCAGGTCCATGGCGGCATCGCGCAGGGCATCGGCCAGGCCCTGCTCGAGAATTGCGTCTATGACGCAAGCTCCGGCCAGCTCGTCACCGGTTCCTACATGGATTACTGCATGCCCCGGGCCGACGATCTGCCGAGCTTCAAGGTCGGGCTGACCGAGACCGCCTGTCCGCACAATCCGCTCGGCGTCAAGGGCTGCGGCGAAGCCGGCGCCATCGCCGCGCCGCCGGCCATCATCAATGCCGTGACCGATGCGCTCGGCATCCTGCACATGGACATGCCGGCCTCGCGCGAGAAAGTCTGGCGCGCGGCGCAAGCGGCGAAAGTTCCGGCGGCGGCCGAGTAAGGGAGAAGAGACATGTATTCATTCGATTATCACCGGCCCAACAGCGTCGCCGACGCGGTCAAGCTTCTGGCCGAGCACGAGGAGGCCAAGATCCTGGCCGGCGGCCAGACCTTGCTGCCGACCTTGAAAATGCGCCTGGCGCAGCCCTCCGATCTCATCGATCTCGGCGGCATTGCGGAATTGCGCGGCATCAAGGTCACCGCCGGTGCCGTGAGCATCGGCGCCACCACCCGCCATGTCGAGGTCGCCTTCTCGCCCGAGGTGGGCAAGGCGATCCCCGCCCTGGCCAAGCTCGCCGGCGGCATCGGCGATCCGCAGGTGCGCAACATGGGGACGATCGGCGGTTCGCTCGCCAACAGCGATCCGGCCGCCGATTATCCGGCCGCGGTTCTCGGCCTCGGCGCCAGCCTGCAAACCAACAAGCGCACCATCGCCGCCGACAAGTTCTTCACCGGCATGTTCGAGACGGCGCTGGAGCCGGGCGAGATCCTCACCCGCATCGAATTCCCGGTGCCCGAGAAGGCGGCCTATGTGAAATTCGCCAATCCGGCCTCGCGCTATGCCATCGTCGGCGTCTTCGTCGCCAAGACGGCCTCCGGCGTGCGCGTGGCGGTGACCGGGGCCTCGGGCTCGGTCTTCCGCTGGACGGCGGCGGAAAAGGCGCTCGGCGGCTCGCTTGCCGCCTCGGCGCTGGCGTCCCTCAAGGCCGATGCGAAAGGCCTCAACGCCGATATCCATGCCTCGGCGGAATACCGGGCGCACCTGATCGGGGTGATGACGCAGCGCGCGGTCGCGGCCCTCTAGAACCGCGGCTTGAGATGGAAGGGCCGGCTGCCCCGACATGGGCGGCCGGCTTCTCCTTAGATTTTTTCCAAGATCGGCGGCGAACCGTTAAGATTGGATCATGACCTCTCCTCTTCCCGCTTCCATCGACGAGACCATGGCGCTTCTGGCGGCGGGCGATTATGTCGCCGACCGCTCGCTCGCCACCACCTTGTTCCTGAGCCTGCGCATGGGCCGGCCGCTGTTCCTGGAGGGCGAGGCCGGTGTCGGCAAGACGGAGATCGCCAAGGTGCTGGCCGCGACCCTCGGGCGGCGCCTGGTACGGCTGCAATGCTACGAGGGGCTCGATATCGCCTCCGCCGTCTATGAATGGAATTATGCCCGCCAGATGATCGAGATCCGCCTGGCGGAAGCCGAAGGGCTGCACGATCGCGAGCGCCTGTCGCGGGATATCTTTTCCGAACGTTTCCTGATCGAGCGGCCGCTGCTCCAGGCGCTGAAACCCGATCCGGCCGGGGCGCCGGTGCTGCTGATCGACGAGCTTGACCGCAGCGACGAGCCTTTCGAGGCCTATCTGCTCGAAGCGCTCTCCGATTTCCAGATCACCATCCCCGAGATCGGGACCATCAAGGCCGAGGTGCCGCCGATCGTGATCGTCACCTCCAACCGCACGCGGGAGATCCATGACGCGCTGAAGCGGCGCTGCCTCTATTACTGGGTCGATTATCCCGATGCCGCCCGCGAGATGAAGATCCTGACCCTGAAAGTGCCGCAGGCGCCCGAGCGGCTATCGCGCGAGATCGTGGGTTTCGTGCAGGCGCTGCGCACCGTCGAATTGTTCAAGCTGCCCGGGATCGCCGAGACCATCGACTGGGCGCAGGCGCTGGTACAGCTCGATGCCCTGGCGCTCGATCCGGCGCGGGTGAACGATACGCTCGGCGTGCTGCTGAAATACCAGGACGATATCGCCAAGATGCAGGGCAGCGAGGCCGCGGGCATCCTGCGCACGGTGCAGGCCGAGCTTGCCGCCACGGGCTGAGGCCATGGCCGGCGCCGACATGGGTCGCGGCTTGGACGGTATGGTGGCGCCGCCGGTGTCGCATTTTGCCGAAAACATCCTGCATTTCGCCCGCGTGCTGCGGGCGGCCGGCCTGCCGATCGGCCCGGGCAAGGTGATCGATGCCTGGCGCGCGGTCGAAGCGACGGGGATCGGCCGGCGCGATGATTTCTACTGGACGCTGCATGCTTTCTTCGTCAACCGCCAGGATCAGAAGGCGCTGTTCGACCAGGCTTTCCACATCTTTTGGCGCAATCCGAAGATCCTGGAACGCATGATGAGCCTCCTGCTGCCGACGATGAAGAATGAGGAAGAGACGGCGCCCAAGGAGAACAAGCGGCTGGCCGATGCCTTCTTCCCCGGCGCCGCGGAGCGCGAGGCGGAGCAGAGCGGCCCCGAGGAAGTCGAGATCGACGCCACCTTGACCTTCTCCGACCGCGAACTGCTCCCGAGCGCTCGACCGCGCGTCGTGTCAGGAAAGAGTGTAGATCTCGGTGGTCGCCGTATCATTAAAA
>CALCYJ010000274.1 GCA_937905845.1 uncultured Rhodospirillales bacterium | reverse complement strand
CCCTGCCCGGCTCGCTCTATCCCGCGACCGCCGGCGCCAAACCGGCCGGCTCGAATCAATAGGCCAGTTCGAGAAAGGCGGGATCGACGCTGCCCTGCCATTTGCCGGCATAAAGCTGCAACAGATCCTCCGCCGGGGTGCGGCCGGTGGCGACCACCTCGCGCAGGGGATCGAGGAAATGCCCCTCGTTCTCGCCGGACGCGCTGAGGCGCTGGCGGGCGGCGAGCCCGCGGCCGGCGATCTCCAGCGCCTCGCGCGCGATAGTGCGCAAGCTCCGGCCGCCGATCATCGTATTGAGGCCCTGCCGCGGCACCGCATCGCGCATGGCCTGGCGCTGCTCCGCCGTCCAGCCCTTGACGAGGTCGTAGGCGGCATCGAGCGCCGCCTGATCATAGAGCAGCCCGACCCAGAGCGCCGGCAGCGCGCACAGCCGCCACCACGGGCCGCCGTCGGCGCCGCGCATTTCGAGATAGCGCTTGAGCCGGACCTCGGGAAAGACGGTGGTGAGATGGTCGGCGAAATCGCGCAAGCTCGGCTTCTCGCCCGGGCAGGCGGGAAGCTTGCCGGCGAGGAAGTCGCGGAACGACTGGCCGGCGGCATCGATATAGCGGCCGTGGCGATAGACGAAATACATCGGCACGTCGAGCACCCAATCGACATAGCGCTCGAAGCCGAATCCCGCCTCGAAGGCCTCGGGCAGCATGCCGGAGCGGTCGGGATCGGTGTCGGTCCAGATCTGGCTGCGGTAGGAGAGGAAGCCGTTGGGCCGGCCCTCGGTGAAGGGGGAATTGGCGAACAGCGCCGTCGCCATCGGCTGCAAGGCCAGCGATACCCGCAGCTTCTTCACCATGTCGGCCTCGGAGCCGAAATCGAGATTGACCTGCACGGTACAGGTTCGCAGCATCATGTCGAGCCCGAGGGCGCCGCGCTTGGGCATGTAGCGCCGCATGATGTCGTAGCGCCCCTTGGGCATCACCGGTATGTCGTCGCGGCGCCATTTCGGCTGGAAGCCCAGGCCGACGAAACCAACGCCAAGCTCGCCGCCGACCCTCTTCACCTGGAAGAGGTGGGTATTGAGTTCGAGGCAGGTCTGGTGCAGCGTCTCGAGCGGCGCGCCCGAGAGTTCGAGCTGCCCGCCGGGTTCGAGCGTCACCGACTGGCCGTCCTGCGTCAGGGCGATGATATTTTCGCCCTCGAAGACCGGCTGCCAGCCGAAGCGCTGCAAGCCTTCCAGCATCGCCTTGATACCGGACGGGCCGTCGTAGGGCAGCGGCGCGAGGTCGGCGGTGCGGAAGCCGAACTTCTCGTGCTCGACGCCGATGCGCCAGTCCGCCGGATCGGGCCTGGCGCCTTCCTCCAGATAGCGCACCAGGTCCGCCGTGCCGGAAATGGGCGTCTCAGGCGCGCTGGCCGGTCCGGACATGCCATTTCCTTCCTGTCGGCAACAAGGCCTCCCTTGGCGGCAGCGGCAAGCCGCCCCCGCGCTGGTTGAGGTAGCGGATTAGGCCCGGCGGCGCAAGAGGCTCACGCGCAGCCATCCATGCAGCCAGCGCAGGGCTAGGCCCCTTGTCTTTGTTCCTTTGCGCCCTAAAGCCCGCTTGCGGGACGGGCGAGGCTTGCGTCATGGTCATGCCATGATCCCGCCGCCCGACAAGGCTCCGGCCGACGCGCCCCGCCGCAACTGGGTCGACCGCTATGCCGGCCGAAGGCTCCGGCCCTATCTGCGGCTGTCGCGCCTCGACCGGCCGATCGGCACCTGGCTGCTGCTGCTGCCCTGCTGGTGGAGCCTGGCGCTGGCGGCGCCCGCGGGCGGCTGGCCGGACTTCCGCCTGTTCGCGCTCTTCGCGCTCGGCGCCCTCGTCATGCGCGGCGCCGGCTGCACCTTCAACGACATTGCCGACCGCCATTTCGACGGGCTGGTCGAGCGCACGCGCAACCGCCCGCTGCCCTCGGGCGACGTCAGCCTGGGCGCCGCGATCGCCTGGCTCGCGGTGCAGGCCCTGATCGGCCTTGCCATCCTGCTGACGCTGAACCGCACCGCCATTCTACTCGGCATCGCCTCGCTCGTCCTCATCGCCATCTACCCGTTCATGAAGCGGGTGACCTGGTGGCCGCAATTCTTCCTCGGCCTCGCCTTCAACTGGGGCGCCCTGATGGGCTATGGCGCGGTGAGGGGAAATGTCGCGCCGACCGCCCTCCTCCTCTATGCCGCCGGCATCGCCTGGACGCTCGGCTACGACACGATCTATGCCCACCAGGACAAGGAGGACGATGCCCTCATCGGCGTCAAATCCACCGCCCGGCTGCTCGGCGCGCGCACCGGGCGCTGGCTCGCCGTATTCTATGCCGCGGCGATGGCGGGGCTGGCCGCGGGCGGGCTTGCGGGCGGGCTTGGCCCGTGGTTCGTCCTCCTGCGCCTGCCGGCGGCCGGCCACCTGGTCTGGCAGGTCCGGACGCTCGATATCGACGATGCCGGCGGCTGCCTCGTCCGCTTTCGCGCCAACCGCGACTTCGGATGGCTGGTTCTCGCCGCCATCGTGATCGCCAAGCTTCTCGCCTGAAGCCGCAAGGCCCCTGGCCGAGGCCGCGCCGCGCGGTCTATACTCCGCCGCCATGCCCTATGCCTCGCTCCGCGATTTCATCGCCCGCCTCGAAGCCCAGGGCCGCCTCGTGCGGGTGCGCGAGCCGGTCTCGACGCATCTTGAAATGACCGAGATCCAGACCCGCCTGCTCGCCGAGGGCGGCCCGGCCGTCCTGTTCGAGAACCCGAGGGATGCGGACGGCGCCCCGTGCGGCATGCCGGTCCTGGTCAATCTCTTCGGCACCGTCGAGCGCGTCGCCTGGGGCATGGACCGCGAGCCCGACGCCTTGCGCGAGGTCGGCGAGACCCTGGCCTTCCTGAAACAGCCCGAGCCGCCGGGGTCGCTGCGCGAGGCCTGGGCCATGCTGCCGCTGGCTAGAACCGTCCTTGCCATGCAGCCGAAGACCGTCGGCCACGCGCCGGTGCAGGAAGTGGTGCTGACCGGCGCCGACATCGACCTCGCCCGCCTGCCGGTGCAGACCTGCTGGCCGGGGGAGCCGGCGCCGCTCATCACCTGGCCGCTGGTGGTGACGCACGGCCCGGGCACGGGGCGCACCGATGCTTTCAACCTCGGCATCTACCGCATGCAGGTGATCGGGCGGAACCAGACGCTGATGCGCTGGCTCAAGCATCGCGGCGGCGCCCAGCATCACGCCCGCTGGAAAGCCTCAAAGCGCGAGCCGCTGCCGGCCGCCGCCGTCATCGGCGCCGATCCCGCCACCATCCTCGCGGCGGTGACGCCGGTGCCCGATACCGTCTCGGAATATCAGTTCGCCGGCATGCTGCGCGGGCGCAAGGTCGAACTCGTCGATTGCGTCAGCGTGCCGCTCAAAGTGCCGGCGGAAGCGGAGATCGTGCTCGAAGGCCTCGTCAGCCTCGAAGATTACCGCGACGAAGGCCCCTATGGCGATCACACCGGCTATTACAACGCGATCGAGCCCTTCCCGGTCTTCACCATCACCGCCATGACGATGCGCAAGGCGCCGATCTATCTTTCGACCTTCACCGGCCGGCCGCCGGACGAGCCTTCGGTCCTGGGCGAGGCGCTGAACGAGGTCTTCGTGCCGCTGCTGATCCAGCAATTCCCCGAGATCGTCGATTTCTGGCTGCCGCCCGAGGGCTGTTCCTACCGTATCGGGGTGGTTTCGATCCGCAAGGCCTATCCCGGCCATGCCAAGCGGGTGATGATGGGCATCTGGTCGTTCCTGCGCCAGTTCATCTATACCAAATGGCTGATCGTGGTCGACGACGACATCGATATCCGCGACTGGAAGGACGTGATGTGGGCGCTCGCGACCCGCATGGACCCGGTGCGCGACGTCACGCTGATCGACCGCACCCCGATCGATTACCTCGATTTCGCCAGCCCCGAAAGCGGGCTCGGCGGCAAGATCGGCCTCGATGCCACCAACAAGCTGCCGCCGGAAACCAGCCGCGAATGGGGCCGCAAGATCCGCATGAGCGAGGAGATCGTGGCGCTGGTGAGCGAGAAATGGCCGCGCCTGGGCCTGCCGGGCACCGGCCGGCCGATCTGGAAATAGCCGCCCGCCACAGGCCACGCCGATGGCCCTGGTTTTTCACCGGCAGCCTGGTTTTTCGCCGGCAGAATGCTGGTTTGCCGTAGGCTTAGGTCCTATAGTCGGGCCTCCTGCCGCCGATTGAGCCGTGAAAATCATGTCCGCTACCGACGCTGCGAGCGCTGCGCTCGACTTTCTCGCCGAGATGATCGGCATGGCCCGCGCCGCGGGCGCCGATGCCGCCGATGCTTTGCTGCTGGAGGGCACGGCGCTCGGCGCGTCCTTCCGCCTCGGCCGGCCCGAGGATGTCAAACGCTCCGAGGGCGCCGACCTCGGGCTCCGGGTGCTGATCGGGCGGCGCCAGGCCTTCGTCTCCTCCTCCGACCGCGGACGGGAG
The DNA here is from genome assembly GCA_937905845.1 of uncultured Rhodospirillales bacterium. GTDB lineage: Bacteria > Pseudomonadota > Alphaproteobacteria > Ferrovibrionales > Ferrovibrionaceae > CALCYJ01. Next base: position 3,842 of record CALCYJ010000274.1, on the reverse strand, counting down.
GCGGTGGCGGCACTGGTCGAGCGCGCGCTCGCCATGGCCCGCGCCGCGCCCGAGGACGCCTATTGTGGCCTGGCGGACGAGGCGCTGCTGTGTCGGGCGGCGGCCGAACTCGACCTCTCCGACGACAGCGGCGAACCGCAGGCTGCCGCGCTGTTCGAGCGGGCGCGGCAGGCGGAAGAAGCGGCGCTGGCGGTCGAGGGCGTCACCAATTCGGAAGGCGCCGGGGCAAGCTGGAGCGCCAGCCGGGTGGCGCTCGCGACATCGGCGGGCTTCGCCGGCTCCTATGCCTCGACCCATCACGGCGTCTCGGTCAGCGTCATCGCCGGCAGCGGCACGGCGATGGAGCGCGATTATGATTTCGCCCAGGCGCGCCATTTCGCCGAACTGCCGCCGCCCGAGGCCGTCGGGCACAGCGCCGGCCTCCTGGCGGTGAAGCGGCTCCATCCGCGCAAGGTGGCAAGCCGCACGGTGCCGGTGGTTTTCGCGCCCCGCGTCGCCTCCAGCCTGCTCGGCCATCTCGCCGCCGCCATCTCCGGCCCGGCGGTGGCGCGCGGCACGAGCTTCCTCAAGGACCGGCTGAACACGCAAATCTTCGCACCCGGCATCACTATCATCGACGATCCGCACCGCCGCCGCGGCCTGCGCTCGAAACCCTTCGATGGCGAAGGGGTCACGACAAGGCGGCGCAATCTGATCGAGGACGGACGGCTCACCACCTGGCTGCTGGAAAGCGCCTCGGCGCGCCAGCTCGGCCTGAGCACGACCGGCCACGCCAGCCGCGCGCCCGCCGCGCCGCCGGCGCCCTCGGCGACCAATCTCTATCTCGAACCGGGCATGGTGACGGAGGCCGAGCTGATCGAGGATATCGCCGATGGTTTCTATGTCAGCGAGCTGATCGGCTTCGGCGTCAATGGCGTCACCGGCGATTACAGCCGCGGCGCCGCCGGCTTCTGGATCGAAGGCGGCGAGATCGCCTATCCGGTTTCCGAACTGACCATCGCCGGCAATCTCAAGGACATGTTCCGCAGCCTTACCCCCGCCTCGAACCTCACCTTCAAATACGGAACCGACAGCCCGACGGTGCGCATCGACGGGCTGACCGTTGCCGGCACCTGAGAGCGGGCGGCGATGATGCGTGAAGGGATGGCGCCGCCGGACGAGGATGCGCGCCTTCTGTGCGCGGCGGTGCGCGAGGCCGGCGCTCTTGCGCTCGATTATTTCCGCCGGGGCCTCGAGGTACGGCGCTGGGAAAAGAATCCGGGCGATCCGGTGAGCGACGCCGATATGGCGGTCGACCGGCTGCTACAGGAACGGTTGACAAAGGCGCGGCCCGATTACGGCTGGCTCTCGGAGGAAACCCCCGACGACGGCGCGAGAATCGGCCGGAACAAGCTCTGGGTGGTCGATCCGATCGACGGCACCCGCGCCTTCCTGGCCGGGCGGCCGCAATTCACCGTCTGCGCCGCGCTGGTCGCAGGCGATGCCGCGGTCGCCGCCGCCGTCTATAATCCCGCGAGCGATGAATTCTTCGAGGCGGTAGCCGGCGGCGGGGCACGGTGCAACGGCCAGCCGATCCGGACCAGCCGCCACGAGGGGCTCGCCGGCGCCAGCCTGCTCGCCAGCAAGCGGACCTTCGAGCAGCGCGACTGGGCGAAATCCCTGCCCGGCGCCCGCTTCACCGACATGAATTCCATCGCCTACCGCATGGTCAAGGCGGCCGCCGGCGCCTATGACGCCGCCGTCAGCACCAGCCCCAAGCGCGATTGGGACATCGCCGCCGCCGATCTCATCGTGCGGGAAGCCGGCGGCGCCTGCACCACGATGGCCGGCGCGCTCTTCCGCTACAACCGGCCGGAGGCGCTCCACCCGAGCGTCCTGGCGGCAGGCCCCGCCCTGCACGCCGCTTTGTGCGATCTGCTGCGGCCGGGCTCGGCTTAAGCGGCGCGGATCCACACGGCGGTATCGTGGAAGGCCGGCCCGCCGTCGGGCGGTGCGGCATCGGCGCCGACCAGCGTATTGATGCCGCGGCCCTCGGGGTAGGCGGCGTTGGGCCAGATCCCTTCGACCACGACCACGCCCGGCTGCAACCCGTCATAGGCCTCGGCCGGCAGGGCGACGCTGCCGCGGCGATTGCCCAGGCGGACCAGGGTGCCATCGCTCAGGCCCAAAGCGGCAAGGTCGTCGGGATGGATCTTGGCGCGCGGGCCGCCCTCGCGCTGCCGGGCGGTCGCGGTTTCGGTAAAGGTGGTATTGAGGAACTGGCGCGCCGGCGGCGTCATCAGGCGGAAAGGATGTTCGGCGGTCGCCGCCTCGATGACGGCGAAATGATAGGGCAGCTTCGGCATCCGCGCGTGATCGGGGCCGATCTCCGCCCAGTTGGGCTGGAAATGGAAGCGGCCGTCGGCATGGCCGAAACCCTTAAGGAAATGCGCCGTCTCGAAATCGGCCTGGCAATCGAACCAGCGCTCGGCTTCGAGCCGCTCCACCCCGGGCCAGCCGGAAGCCTTGAGCGTCCAGTCGACCAGCTCGCGCGCGCTCATCGCGAATCCGGGATGGGACGCGCCGAGCCGCGTCGCCAGCCCCGAGAGCAGGTCGTGATTGGAGCGCGCCTCGCCCGGCGGCTCGATCAGCTTGGGGCCGGGCAGGATATATTGATGGCCGCCGCCGCAATAAACGTCGTCATGCTCGACGAAGGTGGTGGCGGGCAGCACGAGATCGGCCAGCGCCGCCGTCTCGGTCATGAACTGCTCGTGCACGCAGAGGAACAGATCGGAGCGGCGCAGGCCCTCGTTCACCAGCGTGCTTTCGGGCGCCACCACCGCCGGGTTGGTATTCTGCACCAGCATGGCCCGGACGGGAGGGCCGCGGCCGAGATCGCGCCGGTCGCCGGTCAGGACCGGCCCGATGCGCGACATGTCGAGCACGCGCACGGTCGGGTCGCGGCAATCCATCCCCTCGATCATCGTCTTGTCCCAATGATAGAGGCCGGCGTTGTTGAAGAAGGCGCCGCCGCCCGGATGTCGCCAGGCGCCGCTCACCGCCGGCAGGCAGGAGGCCGCATGCAGATTGGCGGCGCCGTTGCGCGAGCGGCTGAAGCCATAGCCGATGCGGATGTAGCTGCGCGCCGTCGTGCCATAGAGGCGGGCGAAAGCCTCGATCTCCTCCACCGTGAGGCCGGTGATGGCGGCGGCCCAGGCGGGATCGCGGGTGCGCAGATGCGCTTCCAGCGCCTCCGGCACGTCCGTGTAGCGCGCGAGATAATCGCGGTCGGCCAGGCCGTCGCGGAACAGCACATGCATCACGGCGCAGGCGAGCGCCCCGTCGGTCCCCGGGCGGAGCGCCAGATGGATGTCGGCTGCCGCCGCGGTCGCGTTGCGATAGGGATCGACGACCACGAGCTTGGCGCCGCGTGCCTTGCGCGCCCGGCTGACATGGGTCATGACATTGACCTGGGTATGCACGGCGTTGCAGCCCCAGATGACGATCAGGTCGCTTTGCGCCATCTCGCGCGGATCGCTGCCGCGCAGCACGCCGGCGCCGGCCAGCCAGCCAGCCCTGGCCAGCGTGTTGCAGATCGTCGTCTTCAGCCCGGAATAGCGCATGACATGGCGCAGGCGGTTGATGCCGTCGCGTTGCACCAGCCCCATGGTCCCGGCGTAATAATAGGGCCAGACCGACTCGGCGCCATATTCGGCCGTGTTGGTGCGGAAAGCATCGGCGAGCCGGTCCAGCGCCTCGTCCCAGCCGATCGGCTCGAACCGGCCCTCACCCTTCGGCCCGATCCGGAGCAGCGGCCGGGTGAGCCGGTCGGGGTCGGCGTCGAGCGCACCGAAGGAGGCGCC
>CALCYJ010000273.1 GCA_937905845.1 uncultured Rhodospirillales bacterium | reverse complement strand
GGTCGCCGGCACCATGAGCGTGAGGCTCGGCCGCCACGCCGCCACTTCCTTCAGCATCCGGCCGGCATCGAAGCGCCGGTGCAGCGTCACGCTCGCCCCGGCATGCAGCGCCGGCAGCGTCTGGATATTGAGCCCGCCGACATGGAACATCGGCAGGGTGGTGAGGATCCGGTCGGCGCTGGTGAGATCATGCGCATGGGTGGCATTGACGGCGTTCCACAACAGCGCTTCCTGCGTCAGCACCGCGCCCTTGGGCTGGCCCGTCGTGCCGGAGGTATAGACGAGAAGCAGCGGGTCGCCAAGCTCGGCCGGGCTGCCGGCGGACGCGCTTCCGCCGGGCGCTTCGATCAGGGCGGCATATTCCTGCCAGCCCGCGGCCTTCGGCCCGTAGGCGATGGATTTGAGCGGCGGCAGCGCGGCCAGGACCGGTCCCGTCTGCGCCAGGAACGCAGGCTCGGCGAACAGTGCCGCGGCGCCGCTATCGGCCAGGATATGCCGGTGCTCGGGCGGGGCGAGGCGCCAGTTCAGCGGCACCAGGATGGTGCCGGTCCGGGCGCAGGCGAAGAGCAGGACCAGCATCTTAGGACTGTTGAGGCCGAGATAGGCCACCCGGTCGCCGTGCTTAAGGCCGAGCGCGTGCCGCAGGCTCCGGGCGAGCCGGCCGACCGCGTCGGCGAAGGCGGCATAATCGAGCGTAACGCCATCGCAGCGGAGCGCGTCCTTCTCCGGCGTCATCTCGGCCCAGCCATCGATCCAGCGCGAGAGGTCCATGGCGCCTACTCGTCGCGCTCGCCCGGTTCGTACAGACTCTCGCGGCCGATGCGCTCCAGGCAGATCTCGGCGCTCCACGGCAGCATGAGCGCGCCGCAGCGGCTGTCGCGATAGAGCCGTTCGAGGGGAAGCGACTTCAGCATGGAATGGCCGCCGCAGGTGCGGATGGCGAGGCGGCAGAGGTCGTTGGCATTCTCCATCACCGTATATTGCGTGGCGAGCGCGCGCAGCCGAGACGCCTTGTCGGGATGGATCCGGGCCTCGGCGATGGCGCGGTGGAACAGCGCCCAGGTCTGCTCCAGCTTGATCGCCATTTCCGCCACCGCCATCTGCTTTGGCACCTGCATGCGCTTCTTGCCCGGCGGCGCGCCCGCGACCTCGCCGCGCAGATAGGCGATGGTGAAATCGACCGCCGCCTGGGCGATGCCCATATAGGTCGGCGACAGGGTCATGAACATATGCGGCCAGGCTCCCGCCGCCTTGTGATAGAGGCCGCGTGGCATCAGCTCCTCGCCGTCCGGCACGAACACGTCTTTGAGCAGCAGGGTGCGCGAGACGGTGGCGCGCATGCCGAGCGGATCCCACTCGCCGGTGATCTCGACGCCGGGGGCCGCGGCATCGACCGCGATATAGAGCGTGTCGCGCACGTCGGGCTCCTTGCCCGCGATCTCCTCGGTGCAGAGGACACCGTAATAATGCGCGGCGCCCGAGAGCGAGGCGAAGACCTTCCGCCCGTTGAGGCGCCAGCCGCCTTCGACCTTGCGCGCCGTCGTGCCGAACGGTGCCTTGCCGGATGCCGCCAGATTGCCTTCCGAAAAGGGCTGGGCATAGAGGGCGCCCTCGTCGAGGACGCGGCGATAATGGCGGGCGCGGCGCAGTTCGTGTTCCCGCCGCAGGGTCTCGCCCATGGGAAGATCGTCGGCCAGCGTTCCCGACCACATCATGGCGCAGCTATGCATGTTGAAGGTGAGGGCGGTCGCGCCGCAATGCCGCCCGATCTCGGCCGCCACCAGGCAATAGGTGCGATAGTCGGCGCCGAGCCCGCCGCAACTTTCCGGGATGCACAGGCCGAGCAGGCCATGCTCGCGCAGGTCGGCATAATTCTCGAAAGGGAAGGAGGCTTCGCGGTCATAGCGCGCGGCGCGTGGCGCGAACTTCTCGCGGCCAAGGCGGGAAGCCAGGGCGATCAGCGCGTCCGTGCGCTCGGGGGAAAGGGCTGGCATGGTCATGTCTCCACGGCGGCGAGGAAATCCTCGAGCGCGGCATTGAAGGCCGCCGGCTGTTCGAGATTGGCGAGATGGCCGGCCTTCTTCAGGCAAAGATAGCGGCCGGTGGGGATCTTCGCCGCCATGCGTTCCATCACCGCCGGCGGCGCGGTGCGGTCCTTCTCGCCCGCGAGCAGCAGCGTCGCCACGCCGATGCGGGGCAGCGCCTCGCGCCGGTCGAAGCGGGTCAGCAGGCGGATATAGTCGCGATAGGTCGCGGCCGGCACCCGGCCCATGCTGGCGATGGCGGCGACAAGGCCTGGCCGGTCGGGTTCGTCGCCGATCATGCCGGCGACGAGGGCCGGCGCCAGGTCGGCCAGGCTCCGTCCGGCATCGAGCGGGGCGAGGCGCTCGGCGATGAAGCTTTTCTGCCAGGCGCCATCCGCCTTGCCGAAGGCGGGGCTGGTGCCGGCAAGCACGAGGGCCGCCACCCGGTCGGGATGAAGGGCAGTGAATTCCTGTGCCAGCATGCCGCCCATGGAATGGCCGACCACGATCGCCCGCGTCAGGGCGAGATGATCCAACAGGCGCGCCAGGGATTGCGCCAGCGCCGGCCAGGTGAGATCGGCCAGGGCGGGGCTCGCGCCATAGCCCGGTGCGTCCCAGGCGATGGCGCGAAAGCCGCGGCCGGCGAAATGGGCGATCTGCGGCTTCCAGCCCTCCTTGCTGCCGCCGATGCCATGGAGGAAGACGAGGGCCGGACCCGCGCCTTCGTCGAGGAAGGCCGGAACCCTCCCCTCCGCGCTCATGCGAGGTCGCCCTGAAGCCGCCCGGCCTCGACCAGGATCGTGCCGTCGAGGCTGATGGTGCAGCCTTTGAGCGGCAGGTCGAAATGGCCGAGCGTATGGCGGCCGGCCACCTCGTTCGCCCCGGTCGAATAGAGGAAATTGCCGGCGAAGGCGCGCTGCTCGGTGCCGTTGACGTCGCCGCGATCGTACATGGTCATGGCATCCCAGCGAGCCTTCGGGTTCATGCCCCAGCCCAGGTGCGACACCGCATAGGCCTCGCGGTCGCCCCAGGCGGCGAAGTAGCTCTGCATCAGCGCCGCGTCGGTGCCGTCGCCCTCGATTTTGACGATGTAATCCTGCTCGATGCTGAGGCGGATCGGGCGCTCCAGGTAGCGCTTGAAAGTGAGGTTGAGGTCGCCCGGCGCCAGCACCAGGGTGCCGTCGACCGAGCCCGCCTGCGGGAAGCAGAGGCAGAATCCGCCCGGCCAATGGGTGATGGTGCCCGGCCGCTCGGTATAGCCCCAGCCGCCGCCGACGCGGGCGTCGGCGAGCTTCACTATCAGGTCGGTGCCGGCCGCCGAGGTGACGCGCCTTTCCTTGGCGCCCTTGAGCAGGCGCAGGCCCTGCTTCACCTTGGGTTCCAGCGTCGCCTCCGGCACCAGCC
>CALCYJ010000272.1 GCA_937905845.1 uncultured Rhodospirillales bacterium | reverse complement strand
GAACCCCTGACCTCCTCATTGCGAACGAGGCGCTCTCCCAACTGAGCTACGGCCCCGCCGGCGCGAAGGCGCTTTATCTAACCCATATGGCGGCCGGGCTCAACGAGAATCCGCCGGCTGCGCCAAAGCCGCCAGGGCGTCGGGCTTAAGGAAGGCATAGCGCGCGGCGGTATTGCCGTTGAAGCTATAGGAGCCGACGTGGCTGAGCTTGCTGGTCAGATCGAGCCAGATCTCGCCACCCAGGCGGCGCCAGCGCCGGCAGAAGGAATAATCCTCGCTCAGGTAATGGCCGCTCTTGGGATCGATCATGCAATCGAACAGCGCATAGAGATTGTCGCTCGCAGCGCCCAGGGCCGGGAAATTATGGGTGGAGGCGAATTTCGTCTCCGGATAGGCGGCGATCATCTTCTCCAGCGCTTGGCGCTTGATCAGCAGGAAGCCGGTGCCGGCATAATTGGCGGTGGCGAAGCCGCGTTCGACCTTCAGCTCGGCGCCGGTGCAGAATTCGCCGACATAGACGAAGCCCGCCTCCTCCAGCGACTGGCCGCTGCTCCGGGCCTGAATCTGGGTCTGAGCCTGGGCCTGGTGCTCGCCCACGCCCTGCCAGTTGATCGCCTTCACCGGATAGAGCGCCGCCGCCACCTCGCGGTCCGCGGCCAGAAGGCGCGCCACCTGATCGGGCGCAAAGGTGATGTCGGCATCGACGAAGAGAAGGTGGGTCGCTTCCGGATTGTCGAGAAATGCGGACACGATTGTGCTGCGGGCGCGGGTGATCAGCGCGTCGTTGGCGAGCATGGTCAGGCCGAACTCGACGCCGAGCGCCGGAGCCTCCGTCAGCAACCGGATGACCGAGAGCATGTAGCCCTGCGTGACCATGCCGCCGAAACAGGGCGTGCCGACGACGACCACCGGATGCGTCATTGCGAAATACCTGCTCTTCACCAACGATTAAGGATGTTAGCCCTCGAAATGCTAAGAATATCTTGCGCGGGAGGACGACGGCCGCCCGCCGTACCCGCTTGCCGCCGGCTTGCTTTCGCCGGGGCAACCAGCTAGTGTCCTGCCGCGGAAATTCAGGGTGCTGATTTCCGCGCAAGCAGGCCGCTAACCTGTTGAGCCGGCGTTCTTTTGGCTCCGGGCGTTCGGATTCTCGAATGCCGGGGCCGGCGCCGGATACGGGGGAACCGACAGGAGGGACCGAAGGTCGTGATCAATCCCATCTCCGATATCCTGCTTACAATCATTCAACTTTATATCTGGGTGCTGATCGCCGCCGCGGTGATGAGCTGGCTGGTCGCCTTCAACGTGATCAATACCCACAATCGCGTCGTCTATATGATCGGCGACTTCCTCTATCGGATCACCGAGCCGGCGCTCAGGCCGATCCGGCGGGTGATCCCGGGCCTTGGCGGCATCGATATTTCGCCGGTGATCCTGATCCTCATCCTGGTCTTCGTCCAAAAGGTCATCCTCTGGATCACCTTCCGCTACCTCCTTTGATTGAAGGGCGGACGGCAGACATGACGGCGGCACGGATCATCGACGGCAAGGCTTTTGCCGCCCATGTGCGGGCGGGGGTGGCAGCGGAGGTCGCCCGCCTCAAGCAGCATCACGGCCTGACGCCGGGGCTGACCGTGGTGCTGGTGGGCGAGGATCCGGCGAGCCAGGTCTATGTCCGCGCCAAGGGCCGCCAGACGGTCGAAGCCGGCATGCTTTCGGGCGAGATCATGCTTCCCGCCACCACCAGCCAGGACGCGCTTTTGGCCGAGGTCGCGCGGCTCAACGCCGATCCTTCCGTGCACGGGATCCTGGTGCAGCTTCCCCTGCCGGCGCAGATCGACGAGCAGGCGGTGATTTCCGCGATCGATCCGGCCAAGGATGTCGACGGCTTCCATCCGGTGAATGTCGGCCGCCTGGCGCTGGGCCTGGAGGCACTGATCCCCTGCACGCCGCAAGGCTGCCTGCTGCTGCTGCGCGAGGTGCTGGGCACGTTCGCCGGCAAGAAGGCGCTGGTGCTCGGGCGCTCCAACATCGTCGGCAAGCCGATGGCGCAGCTTCTGCTGCGCGAGAGCTGCACTGTCACCATCGCCCATTCCCGCACCCGCGATCTGCCGGCGGAATGCCGCCAGGCGGATATTCTGGTGGCGGCGGTCGGGCGGCCGGAGCTGGTGCGGGGCGATTGGATCAAGCCGGGCGCCGTGGTGATCGATGTCGGCGTCAACCGCGTGCCGGCAGCGGACGGCAAATCCCGGCTGGTCGGCGATGTCTGTTTCGCGGAAGCGCTGGCGGTCGCCGGCGCCATCACGCCGGTGCCGGGCGGCGTCGGGCCGATGACCATCGCGCTTTTGCTGCGCAATACGCTCACCGCCGCCTGCCGCGCGCATGGCATTGCGCCGGAAAGCCTGGCGGCGCCAGCTACCGCCGCCGCCAACCCCGCGAGTGCGAGAATTACTTTGCAAACGCCGGATACGCTTCCGTCAAAAGATGAAAAACTCTAGAGCGGCTGCCCGGTCAGAAGCCTGGGCAGTGCGCCGAGCGTGCCGCGGGCATGCTGCATGAACAGCCGCTTCAAGGGCGGCATGCGGTTCACCGCCGCAAGCCCCAGATCGCGGACCAGGCGCACCGGCGCCACGTCGTTGGAGAACAGCCGGTTGAGCCCGTCGGTGACGGCGAGCAGCAGCATGGCGTCGAACCGGCGCCGGCGCTGATAGGCTTCCAGCACCCCCTCGTCGCCGATATCGAGCCCGAGCCGCGCGGCATCGACCAGGATTTCGGCCAGCGCCGCGACATCGCGCAGGCCGAGATTGAGCCCCTGGCCGGCGATCGGGTGCATGCCGTGCGCCGCATCCCCCGCCAGCGCCAGGCGATGGGCGATATAGCGCTCCGCATGGTGCAGCGCCAGCGGATAGGTCCAGCGCGGCCCCACCACCTCGAGCGCGCCGAGGTGATCGCCAAAGCGCCTGGCGACCTCGACCCGGAATTCCGCCGGCGGCAGCGTCATCATCGCCGCGGCGAGAGCGGCGGGCTCGGTCCAGACCAGCGACGAGCGGTTGCCGGTCATCGGCAGCATGGCGAAGGGCCCGGCCGGCAGAAAGCGCTCGGTGGCGACGCCCTGGTGCGGCCGTTCGTGCGCGATCGTGCAGACGATGCCGGCCTGGGCATAGCGCCAGGAGAGGGTCGGAATGCCGGCGGCCTCGCGCAGGGGCGAAAACCGTCCATCCGCCGCCACGACGATGGCGGCCCTGATCTCGCGCCCGTCGTCCGTCCGCGCGCTCACGCCATGGGGTCCGCGCTCGACGTGGGCCGCCGCCGCCGGCGCCAGCAGCCGCACCCGAGGCGTCGCCGCCACCGCCTGCTGCAAGGCCTGGCGCAGCACCCGGTTCTCCACCATCCAGCCGAGCGGACCGGAGCCGAGCGTGCGATGGTCGTAATGGAGGAAGAACGGCGAGGTCCCGTCCACCACGCGGATATCGAGGATGGGCTGGGCTTCCGCGACATGGTGCCAGACGCCGATCGCCGCCAGCGCCGCCTGCGAGGCGAAGGCGATGGCCGATACCCGTCCATCGAAGGCAGCATCGACGACACGCGCCGGATCCTCGCGGTCGAGGATGATGGTCTCAAGCCCCGCCCCCGCCAGCGCCACGCCGAGCGGCAGGCCGATCAGCCCGCCGCCGACGATGAGAACATCGGCCGCGAGCGGCGCGGGCACGGGCGCCAGCGCGGGCAAAGGCGACGAGGAGGGCGAAGCCTCGGGTTTGGCGGTGGCATCCGGCATGGCGCTACCATCGGCTGGAAAGGGCCCCGGTTCAAACGAAAACACCGCGCCACCCCCGCTCCGGATCCCCGATCGTCCCGGCGTTTCCCCTTGCCCGAGGATTGCGCTACCAGTGCTTGAGTTCGGGCCGGCATCCCGCTACATTCGTTTGTGTTTTGTACCCGTGACCGGCGCTGTCGCCAGGACCCGAATGCTCAATCCTCGCCTTGATCAGCTGAAGGACTATCCCTTCCAGCGCCTGCGTGACTTATTGGCCGGTCTCACGCCGCCATCCGGGCTCGCGCCGGTGGTCATGTCGATCGGCGAGCCGCAGCATCCCTATCCCGACCTGGTCGGCGAAATGTTGCATGCCAACCGCCATCTCTATGGCAAGTATCCGCCGCTGGCCGGCACGGAGGCCTTGCGCGCCTCGGTTGGCGCCTGGCTCGACCGCCGCTACCACCTGCCCGAGGGCATGCTCGATCCCGCCCGCCATATCCTCCCCGTCAGCGGCACGCGCGAGGGCCTGTTCATGCTGGCGCAGATCGCGGTGCCCGAGCGCAAGGGCGGCGGGCAGCCGATCGTCGCCATGCCCAACCCGTTCTATCAATGCTATCTCGGCGCCGCGGCGATGACCGGGGCGCAGGCGCATTTCGTCCCGGCGCTGCCCGAGAGCAACTTCCTGCCCGACTTCCGCGGCATGGGGGAGGCGCTGCTCGCCCGCACGGCGCTGGTCTATCTCTGCTCGCCGGCCAATCCGCAAGGGACAGTCGCCGACGCCGCCTATCTCGCCGATCTCATCACCCTTGCCCGGGCCTATGATTTCGTCCTGGTGGTGGACGAGTGCTATGCCGAGATTTATGACGAGGTGCCGCCGACCGGCGCGCTCGAGGCTTGCGCCCGGCTCGGCGATGATTTCCGCAATGTCGTCGTCTTCCATTCGCTCTCCAAGCGATCGAGCGTGCCGGGCCTGCGCGCGGGCTTCTGCGCCGGCGACCCCGACCTCCTGGCCGCCTTCGCCAAGCTTAGGAGCTATGCCGCCGCCGGCATGCCGCTGCCGGTGCAGGCCGCCGCCACGGCGCTGTGGCGCGACGAAACCCATGTCGAGGCCAACCGCGCGCGCTATCGCGAGAAATTCGCCCTGGCCCAGGCGATCATCGGCAACCGCTTCGGCTTCTATAAGCCCGCCGGCGGCTTTTTCCTGTGGCTCGATGTCGGCGACGGCGAGGAGGCGACGCGCGCGCTCTATCGGAAAGCCGCTCTTACCGTGCTGCCCGGCCGCTACCTGACGCGCGAGGGCGCGGACGGGGCGGCGGCGGGAACGCCCTATGTGCGGGTCGCCATGGTACAGGATGCGGCCATCACGCGGGACGCGCTCGAGCGGCTGCGCGACTGCCTCGCGTGAGGGGCCGGTCGATGGCGCAACCAGGCCGCCCGGCCGCCCGCCGGATGGCCTTCCTGTCGGCCGCGGCGCGGGAGTTTCTGCGCCGCCGTGCCGTGGAGGGGGGCGGTCTCGTCCTGTTCGCCCTGGCGGCAGCCCTTGGCCTGGCGCTGGCGAGCTACAATCCGCTCGACCCGAGCTTCAACAACGCGACGTTGGAACCGGCGAGCAACGCCGCCGGCGTCGTCGGCGCCTATATCGCCGATATTCTCCTGCAAACCCTGGGGCTGTCCGCGGCCGCGCTGGTCCTGCTGCTGGCCGCCTGGGGCTGGCGGGTCATCGTCCATCGCGGCTTGCGCTGGTGGCATATGGTGCTGCTCCCCGTGGCGCTGCTGCTCCTGGCCGCGGTCCTTGCGGGCGGGCCGGCCGGCATCGGCCGCCTGCCCGCGGGCCCGGGCGGCTATCTTGGTCCCAAGCTGCTCGGCCTTTTCGCCCAGGCGGTGCGGACCACGGGCCTTCGATTGTCCTCCGGCCTGCTGGCGTTGATCCTGCTGCCGCCCGCCGTGGCGCTCCTGGTGGCGGCGCTGGGCTTGCGGCGCGCCGATTGGCGCAGGCTCGGCGGCTGGGTTCTGGCGCCCGTCAAATTCGCCCGCGCGCCCACGTCCGGCCGCGCCCGGCTGCCCGAGGGCGCGCAAGATCCCCGGCCGCTCGCCACGCGGCTCCTCGCCAAACTATCCTTCCTGGGGCTGCCCTTCCTCGGCCGCGGCCGCCTGCCCGAGGCGGTCAAGCCTGCGGCCCGCCCGCGCCGCGAGCCCGGCCTGCGCACGCGCGGACGCGCCGGGCCGGAGGACGCGCCGGACGGGGTGACGGAGGAAGCGGACGAGGAAGACGGGATGGAGCCCCCACTCTCGCCGCCCGACGACGCCCCACGGGTCGTGCGGCGCAACCCCAAGCTCCAGCCCGGCCGCCGCGCGGCCGCCGAGCAGCAGCCGGCGCTCGACCTTCTGCCCGACGATGAATACCAGCTCCCGCCGCTCACCCTGCTCTCGGCCGCGCCGCAGCGCCGCGTCGCCACGATCGACGAGGACGCGCTGGAACAGAATGCGCGGCTGCTGGAATCGGTGCTGGACGATTTCGGCGTCCGCGGCACGATCGTCAAGGTGCGGCCGGGCCCCGTGGTGGCGCTTTACGAGCTGGAGCCCGCGCCCGGCACCAAATCCTCGCGCGTCATCGGCCTCTCCGATGACATCGCCCGTTCCATGAGCGCCGTCTCGGCCCGGGTCGCCGTCATTCCGGGGCGCAATGCCATCGGCATCGAACTGCCCAACGCCCGGCGCGAGACGGTCTATCTGCGCGAGCTTCTGGCCTCGGCCGATTACGAGAACACCGCCGCCCGCCTGACGCTGGCGCTCGGCAAGGACATCGCCGGCGCGCCGGTGATCGCCGACCTCGCCCGCATGCCGCACCTGCTGATCGCCGGCACCACCGGATCGGGCAAGTCGGTGGCGGTCAATACCATGATCCTGTCGCTGCTCTACCGCCTGCCGCCCGATCAGTGCAAGTTCATCATGATCGACCCGAAGATGCTGGAGCTTTCGGTGTATGACAGCATTCCGCACCTGCTGGCGCCGGTCGTCACCGAGCCGG
>CALCYJ010000271.1 GCA_937905845.1 uncultured Rhodospirillales bacterium | reverse complement strand
AGCGGCAGCGCCTGCCCGAACGAAGATCAGGCGTCAAACCCAAACCCTAAGCCTAACCCTTTCACGATTCGATCCGATCGGGAAAGCCTTCGGTTCCGCCCGGCCGTGTCAGCTTTCCGGCGGCGCATGGCCGGAGAGATCGTTGGTCAGTTGCAGCCGGCTGCCCCGGCCCCGTTCGAGACGTTCGCGATAGACCTGCAATCCTTCCAGCACCCGCTGCACGTAATTGCGCGTTTCGGCATAGGGGATCAGCTCGATCCAGTCGACGGGATCGACATCGGGATGCCGCGGGTCGCCCCAGGCCGCCATCCAGTCCAGCACCCGCGTCGTGCCGGCGTTATAGGCGGTGATGGCCAGGAGGTAATTGCCGTCGAAACGGTCGATCAGGCTTTGGAGATAGACGCTGCCCAGCCGCAGGTTGTAGCCGGGATCCTGGGTCAGGCGCGACAGCGTATAGGGCAGGCGGAGGTGTGCGGCGATGGTCTTGGCCGTATCGGGCATGAGCTGCATGAGGCCGCGGGCGCCGGCGGGGGAAATCACCTGCGGGTTGAAGGCGCTCTCCTGGCGCGAGACGGCATAGAGCAGCGGCAGTTCCGGCGCGTCCGGCGGCCGGCGCAGCCCCGGCGGCAGCGGGAAGTCGCGGTAGACGATGATATCGCCGTGGCGCTCCGCCTGGCGCGCCACCGCGACGCCGAGATCGAGGCGGCCGAGATGATCGGCCAGCGCCGCCACGAGCTGATGCTCGGCCGCCGTCCGGGCGTCGGCATCGAGCCTGGCGATGAAGGGATGCAGGCGGTCGGCCTGGCCGGCGGCAGCCAGCACGCGGGCGGCCTGCACCAGGGTGCTGCGGTCGAAGGCCCGCTGCATCGCCGGCGTTGGTTCCGGCTCGGGCGGCAGCACCAGCCGCGCGCCGGCGGAGAGCCGGAGCAGCGCGAGCTGGCCGTAATAGGTGGTGGGATAGCGCGCCGCCCGTCCATACCAGAGGCGGGCCTCGGCCGGCGCCTTCAGCGCTTCGGCGGCGCGGCCCGACCAATAGGCGCCGCGCGCCCGGGTGATGGGCGCCCCCGCCCCGTCATAGACCGCCTGGAAATCGCCGCGCGCGGCTTGGGGATCGTCCTGGAAGCGCAGCGCGATCCAGCCGCACAGCCACTCCGCGTCGATATAGGCGGAATTGCTCTTGCCAGGCGCTGCGGGCACGAGCCCGTTGTCGCGGGCAAGGCGCCAGGCGATGCTCACCTCGCCTACGGCAAGCGCCCGGCGGATCTCGATATGGCGCTCCGGCCACCAGCGCACCATGTCGCCCTGATGGGCGGCCGGGCTTTCGAGGATCGCCACCGCCTGGTCGTCGAGCCCCTTGCGGCGGCGCCAGCGCTCGCGGTCGAAGGCCAGGCCCGGATCGTCCCGCAGGGCGGGCGGTACTTGCGCGACCAGCCGGTCGACATCGCCCGCCCCCGCCTGCAACGCCAGCCGCGCCTCGCCCAGGGCCCGCCGATCGGGCGTCACGCGCAGAAGCTGCCGGCGGACCGCGTCCGTGTCGTCGCCCGAGAGAAGCCGGTCGAGTCGGGCATCCTGGTCGGCGGCGCTCAGCATGCCGTGGTGGTTCTGGAGCAGCGTCTGCTCCTGCTCGGCGGTGAATTTGCCCTCGATCCAGGCCTGCCGCAGCTCGTCCAGCCCGGCGGGCCGGTCGCCCCGGCTCAGCAGCGCATCCGCCAGCCGCAGCTTGCCGACGCCGCTCAGCGGCGGATGGCGGATGAGCCAGTCATAGGCCAGCGCGTCGTCGGGATCGTTGGCGAGCGCCGTTTCGGCGCGGCAGCGCAGAAGCGTCTGTCCCGGCCAGTCGGGATGTTTGGTGATGAAGTCCGCGAGATCGGCGAAAGTGGCGACGCCCTCGGGCCGGGTGAGCCACAGCCAGGTGATCAGCGTGCGGCCGGCGGCAAGCGGGCTGTGGGACACCAGCGCCTGCGCCGCGTCGTAATGGCCGTGATCGATGTCGGCGATGGCCTCGCGATAGCGGGCGGCGGCATCGGCATCGAGGCCGGGCCAGGATACGGGGGCCGCCGGCCTCGACTCGGCACTGAGGGGGAAGGCTTTCGCCGCCGCCGGCTCTGCCCGCGCCCGCGCCGCCGCTCTCGGCACCGGGCCGGCCAGCCCGAGAGCAAAGATAAGAGCGATAGCGGCGGCCGCGCGATGCAAGTCCGGTACTCCTCTTGATCATGACCGATGAGGCGAATCGCGCCCTGCGCGTTCGGCGCCGCATCATAGTGCAGGACCCGGGCAGGCGGGAGAGGGTTTTCCGGCCCCATAGCTCCGGCCCGCTTGTTTCAGCCTTTGGGCGGCCCTGGTCCGCTCTTGACGGGTCCGATCCGATTCCTATTTACCGGAGCGGACCTTGCGCAGAGCGGGCGGGGGCGCGAACGCGCCCATCGGCTTGCCCTGGGGCCTGGCTCTCGCTATGGTCGCACGAGACGGCTTAAACGGCAGTTAAGAGGGACGTGCCATGTTCACCGGTTCCATCGCCGCGCTCATTACCCCGTTCCGCGATGGGAAAGTGGACGAGAAGGCGTTCGCCGCCCTGGTCGACTGGCAGATCCGCGAGGGCACCAGCGCGCTCGTCCCCTGCGGCACGACGGGCGAATCGCCGACGCTCAGCCCGGCCGAGCATCAGCGCGTGATCGAACTCTGCATCGAGGCTTCGGGCGGCCGCGTTCCGGTGATCGCCGGCACCGGCTCGAATTCGACCCATGAGGCGATCACGCTCACCCGCCATGCGCAGAAGGCCGGCGCCGACGCGGCGCTGATCGTCACGCCCTATTACAACAAGCCGACCCAGGAGGGGCTCTACGCCCATTTCAAGGCGATCGCCGCGGCGGTCGATCTGCCGATCCTGATCTACAACATCCCCTCGCGCTCGGTGATCGATCTGTCGGTCGAGACCATGGCGCGGCTCGCGCGGCTGCCCAATATCGTCGGGGTCAAGGATGCGACCGGCGATGTCACCCGCATCTCCCGCCAGCGCGCGGCGATCGGCCCCCAATTCTGCCAGCTCAGCGGCGATGACGGGCTGGCGCTGGGCCAGATCGCCCATGGCGCGCAGGGCTGCATCTCGGTGACCGCCAATATCGCCCCGCGCCTCATGGCCGAGTTCGAGGCGGCGGCGCTGGCCGGCGATCTCGCGGCGGCGCGCAGCCGCCACGACCGGCTGCTGTCGCTGCACGAGGCGCTCTTCGCCGAAACCAGCCCGGCGCCGGTGAAATATGCGGCCAGCCTGCTCGGCCTGTGCACGGAGGAGGTGCGGCTGCCGCTCGTCCCGGTGACGGAGGCGACGCGCAGCCGGCTGGCGATGGTCCTGACCGGCCTTGGCCTGCTCGCGACGGCGTGAGGCCACTGGGCAGGGCATGAGCGAGGAGGCATGACCGAGGGCGCGCATCGTATCGCCGCCGACAACCGCCGCGCCCGTTTCGAGTATTTCATCGACGAGACGCTGGAGGTCGGGATCATGCTGCGCGGCACCGAGGTCAAGGCCTTGCGGCTCGGGCGCGCCAATATCGCCGATTCCTATGCCGCCGAGCAGGGCGGCGAAATCTATCTCATCAACGCCTATATCCCGGAATATCACGGCGGCAACCGTTTCAACCACGAGCCGCGGGCGCCGCGCAAGCTGCTGCTGCACCGGCGCGAGATCGGGCGGCTGATCGGCCTGAGCCAGCGCGGCGGCGCGACGCTGGTGCCGCTCTCGATCTATTTCAACGCGCAGGGCCGCGCCAAGGTGGCGCTGGCGGTGGCGCGCGGCAAGAAGCTCCATGACAAGCGCGCCACGATCAAGGCGCGCGACTGGCAGCGCGAGAAGGGCCGGCTGCTGCGCCATGGCGGCTGAGAGGCCGGAGGCCGATCGGTCTTCGGCGTTCCGGATCGGGAACCAGGGATGAGCGAGCCTGAGGACGGGTTGTTCGGCCAGATCAAGGACAAGCTGATCGCGGCCAAGCAGAAATGGGCGCGCGAGGGCCGCCTGCTCACCGGCAAAAGCGGCGCCGGGCGCCTGCCGCCGGGGCAGCGGCTGGTGCGCGACTGGCCGGTGCTCGATCTCGGCCTCCAGCCGCTGGTCGCAACCCTGGACGCCGGCCTCACGGTGGACGGGCTGGTCGCGGCGCCGCTAACCCTCGATTGGGAAGAATTCCTGGCGCTGCCGCAGACCGACGAGGTTTCTGACATCCATTGCGTCACCGCCTGGTCGCGCTACGACAATCATTGGCGCGGCGTGCGCGCGCAGACGCTGCTCGATCGGGTGCGGCCCGAGCCCGCGGCCCGTTTCGTCGTCTTCCACAGCCACGACGGCTATACCACCAACGTCAGCCTGGAGAGGTTCGCCGCGCCCGACGTTTTGCTCGCCCATTCCTGGGAAGGCCGGCCGCTCACGCGCGAGCACGGCGGGCCGCTGCGCGTCGTCATGCCGCGCTATTATTTCTGGAAATCGGCCAAATGGCTGAAGCGAATCGAGTTCCGGGACCAGGATCAGCCGGGTTTCTGGGAGGTGCGCGGCTATCACAATGTCGGCGATCCCTGGCGCGAGCAGCGCTACGGCTGAGCGGGCGGCAGAGGATTGTTCGCGGCAAGATCCCGGGCGATCCGCGCCACCACCGCCTGAAACATCGGCGCGGTGAGGCGGCCGGTATTGGTATTGAGGCGGGAGCAATGGTAGCTGTCGTAGAGCCTCAATGCGCCCCCGATGCCATGGATGGCGCCGTGGGTGAAAGGATGGGCCGCCTGCCGGAGGCCGAGGGCTGCGAGCACCGCGCGATGGGCGATGGCGCCGAGCGCCAGGACGGCGCGGGCATCTGGCATCGCCGCCAGCTCGGCTGCGAGATGGCGGTTGCAGGTGGTGGTCTCGGCCGGGGTCGGCTTGTTTTCCGGCGGCACGCAGCGTACCGCGTTGGTGATGCGGCAGGATGAGAGAGAGAGCCCGTCGTCGCCGGCGGCGCCGTAGCGGCCTTGGGCGAAACCCTGATCCAGCAGCGTCGCATAGAGGAGATCGCCGGCATAATCGCCGGTGAAGGGCCGGCCCGTGCGGTTGGCCCCTTTCAGTCCCGGTGCGAGGCCGACCACCAGCAGCCGGGCGGATAGCGGTCCGAAGGCTGGAACCGGCGCATTATGGAAGGCGGGGAAGAGGCCGCGGTTGCGTGTCCGGAAATCCTTGAGCCTCGGGCAGAGCGCGCAATCGCGCGCGGGCTGCCAGGCCGCGGCCGCGGGATGGATCAAGCGCTGCGCCGCACGCGGTGGGGATCGTCGTCGTCGTCGTCATCCTCGCCCGATGCCGCCATCTGCGCCATGCGCTGGGCAATGGCATGCTCGCGCGCCGCCGGGTCGCGGGCGATCATGGGCGCCAGATCCTGGAGTTCGAGAAAGACATCGGCCTGGCGGCGCAATTCGTCCGCCACCATCGGCGGCTGCGAGCGCACGGTCGAAACCACCGTCACCCGCCGGCCGCGCCGCTGCACCGCCTCGACCAGGCGGCGGAAGTCGCCATCGCCCGAGAACAGCACCACATGGTCGAGGTGATCGATCATCTCCATCATGTCGATGGCAAGCTCGATATCCATGTTGCCCTTGATCTTGCGCCGGCCGGTGGCGTCGGTGAATTCCTTGGTCGGCTTGGTGACCATCGTATAGCCGTTGTAGTCGAGCCAATCGACCAGGGGCCGGATCGGCGAATATTCCTGATCCTCCAGCAGCGCCGTATAATAGAAGGCGCGGATCAGATGCCCCTTGGACGCGAACTGCTGCAACAGCCGCTTGTAGTCGATGTCGAAGCCGAGCGCCCGGGCCGCCGCGTAGAGATTCGAGCCGTCGATGAAGAGAGCGATGCGTTCCTGGGGATAAAAATTCATCGCGCAATCCTCTTATTAATTTACAGTGCCGCGCCGCTGAATGCCGACGCCGCCGACCGCTTCCGCGATCCTGCCGCCTGCCATGGTGCGGTACAATTCGTCAAATAGCATTGATAAAATATCGTGTGAACGTCATTTGCGGGACCTCCTTCTTCATGATTTATATTGGGCTAGGGGCAAACTTATCATCGGTTGAATTTGGATCGCCGAAATCCACTCTCACGGCGGCATTGGAAAAATTTCACGCTTATGGAGCGAGGGTGGTGGCCTGTTCGCGCTGGTACCGCACGCGGCCGGAACCGCCCTCCGATCAGCCCTGGTTCATCAATCGCGTCGCGGCGGTGACGAGCGCGCTTGAACCGGCGGCGCTGCTGGCGTCCCTCCACCGGCTGGAGGGTGATTTCGGCCGGGTGCGGGACCGGGGGCCGGGGATACGCAACGCCCCGCGCACGATCGACCTCGATCTCCTGGCCTATGACGGCCGGGTGCAGCCGGGCGATGCCGCCCGGGGCGAGCCGGTGCTGCCCCATCCCCGCCTGCACGAGCGGGCCTTCGTGCTCCGGCCGCTCTATGATCTCGATCCCGCCTGGCGCCATCCCGTAAGCGGCCGGGATCTTCCCACCCTCCTCGCGGCGCTGCCGCCGGGGCAGGTGGCGGAGGTGGTGACGGAAGAATGACAGGTCTCCTGTCGCCTCGGGGCTCGCGAGGGATCGGAACGCGGGGCGAGGCATGGTTAACCGCCGTCGCTCCGATCGCTTAAAACCTGAGGCGGCGCTTGCCTTTACCCCGATCAGCGACTAGATATGACGGATCGCCCTAGTCCTAGTCCTGGAGAGTGTACCGCATGGCCCGCGTAACCGTAGAAGACTGCGTGCTCCTGGTGCCCAACCGTTTCGAGCTGGTGATG
>CALCYJ010000270.1 GCA_937905845.1 uncultured Rhodospirillales bacterium | reverse complement strand
CGTCACCCCCCATCCCCGACGAGCGCGACGGGCTGGTGCAGGCGGCGGCGATCGAGCAGGCTTTGAAGGATCGCGGCATCGCCTGTAGCCGGATCACGCTCGGACTCGACCTCGCCGCGGCGGCGGTGACGCTGCGCGCGCTCGCGCCGGCCTTCGCCGTCAATCTCGTCGAACAGATCGGCGGCAGCGGCCGGCTGGTGCCCTTGGCGCCGGCCCTTCTCGATTCCCTCGGCATCCCCTATGGCGGCGCCGGCGCGGAGGCCCTTTCCATGACGACGAACAAGCCGCTGGCCAAGCGGCTGCTGCGCCTTTCCGGCATCGATACGCCCGATTGGCGGATGGCGGACGAAAGCGCGGAGAGCGCAGATGTTGCGGCCGGAGACGGGCCCTGGATCGTCAAGTCGATGTTCGAGGAAGCCTCCATCGGCCTCGATGCCACGGCGCTTGTCCCCGCTTCCTCGCAGCTCGCAGCGGCCTTCGCCGCGCGCGCCGCGCGTCCCGGCGGCCCCTGGTTCGCCGAACGCTATATCGAGGGACGGGAATTCAACGTCAGCCTGCTGGATGGCGGCGAGGGTGGTGCCGCCCGCCCGCGCGTGCTGCCGGTGGCGGAAATCCGTTTCGTGGATTTTCCGGCCGGCCTCCCGCGCATCGTCGATTATGCCGCGAAATGGGACGAGAGTTCGTTTGCCTACCACCATACCTGCCGCGCCTTTCCCGATAGCGCCGCGGATGCGGCCCTGCTGGAGAAGCTGGCGGCGCAGGCGGTCGCGGCCTGGAACCTCTTCGGTTTGCGCGGCTATGCGAGAGCGGATTTCCGCGTCGATGAAGCGGGCCGGCCCTGGATGCTCGAGGTCAATGCCAATCCCTGCCTGTCCCCCGACGCCGGCTTCATGGCCGCGGCCCTGCGGGCCGGCCTCGACTTTGCCGGCGTCGTCGCGGCCATCCTTCCCGTCGCGGCCGCCCTTCCCGGCGGTACCTGAATCCGATGTTCCGCATCCGCAAACTGGCCGATGCCGAGACCGCCGCCAACCGGGCGGCGCTGGAACAGGTGCGCCAGATCGCCCGGCTGCGCTTCCCGCTTCTGCCCGAGGACGAACTCGCTGATCTGGCCGAGCGGCTCAACGACCCGTTGCGCTATGGCTATCGCAGCATCCTTTTCGTGGCCGAGAACGGCCGCGACCGGGTTCGGGGCTTCGCCCTTCTTCTCGTCTTCTCCGGGCAGCGGGGATGCTATCTCGACCTGATGGCCAGCGCCGCCGAGCGCAGCCGGCATGGCATAGGCACCGTTCTCTACGAGCGGGTGCGGGAGGAAGCGCTGGCGCAAGGCGCGGTCGGCCTGTTCCTCGAAGCCCTGCCCGATGATCCGGCGCTCTCGCGCGATCCCGCCATCCGCCGGGAGAATCAGGCCCGCCTGCGCTTCTATGAGCATCACGGCTGCCGGCCGATCATCCACACACGCTACGAGACGCCGACCACCTCGGGGGACGACAATCCGCCCTATCTCCTGCTCGATACGCTCGGCCGGCCGATCGCGCCGAGCCGGGCCGCCGTGCAGGCGATCGTGCGCGCGATCCTCGAGCGCAAATACCGCGGCAGGCTGCCGCCGGGCTATACGGAGATGGTGCTCGCCTCCTTCCGCGACGATCCGGTCGAGCTTCGCCCGCCGCGCTATGTGAAGCCGCCGGCCGATGCCGCACTGCCCGACCGCGCGCCGATCCTGCCGCGCCGCATCGCGCTGGTGGTGACCGACCGCCATGCCATCCACCACGTGCGCGAGCGCGGCTATGTCGAGGCGCCGGTGCGCATCCGCTCGATCCTGGGCGAGATCGAGCGCAGCGGCCTGTTCGAGCGCGTGGCGCCGCGCCATTACGGCGAGCAGCATATCCGCGCGGTGCACGACAATGCCTATGTCGACTATCTGGCCCGCGCCTGCGCCATGGTGGAGCCGGGGAAGTCGCTCTATCCCTATGTCTTCCCGGTGCGCAATACCACGCGGCCGCCCAAGGATCTGCCGGTGCGCGCCGGCTATTACTGCATCGATACGTTCACCCCCCTCAACCAGCATGCCTTCGTCGCCGCCAAGCGCGCCGTCGATTGCGCGCTGACCGCGGCGGACGCGGTCCTGAGCGGCTACCGCCTCGCCTATGCCCTGGTGCGCCCGCCCGGCCATCATGCCGAGCGCCATGCCTTCGGCGGCTTCTGCTATTTCAACAATGCCGCCGTAGCGGCCCAGCATCTGAGCCGCTACGGCCGGGTCGCCGTGCTCGATATCGACTATCACCACGGCAATGGCACGCAGGACATCTTCTATCGCCGCGCCGATGTGCTGACCGTCTCCATCCACGGCCATCCAAGCTTCGCCTTCCCCTATTTCTCCGGCTTCCGCGACGAGATCGGCAGCGGCGCCGGCGCCGGCTTCAACGTCAATCTGCCTCTGCCCGAGCAGGTGGACGGCGAGCGCCACCGCGAAGCGCTGGCGCAGGCGCTCAAACGCATCCGCCAGTTCGCCCCCGACTATCTCGTGCTGGCGGCGGGCCTTGATACCGCCGCCGGCGATCCGACCGGGACCTTCACGCTGACGGCCTATGACTTCCTGCGGATGGGGAGCCTGATCGGGCAGGAAGGCTGGCCCACCCTCGTGGTGCAGGAGGGCGGCTACCGCACCCGCGCGCTCGGCACCACGGCGCGTCAGCTTTTCACCGGCCTGTGGCAGGGTTTCGAGGCCGCCGCCGCCCGGCCCGGCCGGCCGGCGCCGACACGCGCGCCGGCCTTGCCGCAGCCAAAGCCCACGGCCCTGGCCTGGCGCGAGGTGCCGCGGCGAGGCGATGTCGATCAGGTGCGGCGCATCGTCGCCTCCAGCGGCTTCTTCACCGAGGCCGAGGTGGCGATCGCCATGGAGCTGGTGGACGAGCGCCTGGAGAAAGGGCTGGAGAGCGGCTATCACTTTCTCTTCGCTGAGGCCCAGGACACGCTGCTGGGCTATGCCTGCTTCGGCCCCACCCCCGGGACCCAGTCGAGCTGGGACCTCTACTGGATCGCCGTCGAGGGCGCGCGGCGGGACAAGGGCTTCGGCAGCGCCATCCTCGCCCGGGCGGAAAATCTGATGCGGGCGGCGGGGGCCGGCCGCTGCTATGTCGAAACCTCGTCCAGGACGCAATATGCCCCGACCAGAGCCTTCTATCTCCGTCATGGCTATGCCGAGGTGGCCGACCTCGCCGATTTCTACGGGCCGGGCGATGGCAAGATCATCCTGATCAAGCGGCTCGACGCTGCACCCACAGCACTCCCGCCCGCCGTTTGACGCTCTAAAGATACGCGGTCTCGTCCAGCCCGACGCGGCGCAGCGCCGGAATGAGGGCGGCGACCGACGGCGTCTCGGCGGTAAAGACCGCGATGCCGCGCGGGTGCGGGCTTTCCGCCGCGCCGGACCGGCCGCGCTCTTCCAGCACCGCCTTGACCCGGCGGGCGACGGCCGGCGCCGAATCGATCCAGGCAAGCGCGCGGGGTGCTGCCGCCCGAAGCTCCTCGCCCAGCAGCGGGAAATGGGTGCAGGCGAGAACGATCGTATCGAGCCGGCCGCCAAGTTCCCCCTCGAACAGCGGCGCGATCAGGCCGCTCACCACCGCACGATCGATGCGCTCACCCCGCAGCTTGCGCTCGGCCAGATCGACCAGTTCGGCCGAACCCAGCCGGCGCACAATGCACTCGGCGGCATAGGCCGCGATCAGATTGTCGGTATAGGGCCTGCGCACGGTCGCCGGCGTCGCCAGCAGGCCGATCACCCCGCTCCGGCTCTGCATCGCCGCCGGCTTGATCGCCGGCACGACGCCGACGACCGGCACCCCGAGCCGGCCGCGCAGCGCCGGCAGCGCCAGCGTACTGGCGGTATTGCAGGCCACCACCACGACATCGGGGGTAAAGCGCGCCACCAGGCGGTCGATTACCTCGCTCACCCGGGGCAGAAGCTCGGCTTCCGTCTTGGTGCCATAGGGAAAGGCCGCATTGTCGGAGGCGAAGATCAGGTTTGCTGCCGGCAGGAGCGCGCGGATCTCGGCCAGGACGCTCAAGCCGCCGACCCCGGAATCGAAAACGAGGATCGCCGGCGCGCCGCCTCGCCCGCTGCCGCCATCCGCCCTCACGCCCACGGCATCCACCCGCCGAAGCCGAGCCACAGGAGGGCGACCAGGCCGGAGGCGAGCGCCATCGGCACGCCGGCCCGCGCCTGATCGCGGAAGCCGAAGGCGACGCGCGCGCCTCCGGCCCGCTCCGCCACGATGATATTGGCAATCGACCCGGTGAGCAGGAGATTGCCCGCCAGCGTCGTCAGCAGCGCCAGGCCGTAGAGCGCGCCTGGCGGCGGCGCCGGCCACAGGCTCAGCACCATCACCACCGCCGGCACATTGCCGATCGTATTGCTGGCGGCAAAAGCAAAAGGCGTCATTACGCTCAGCCGGTCGGGGGTGATCCCGTGCGCCGCCGCCCGATGTAGCACCAGCGCCGGCAGGCCGGTGGCATCGATCCCGGCATTCACCACGAAGAGGCAGGCGAACAGCAGGATCAGCGGCCAATCGATCGAACCCAGCACCGCTTGCGTCGAGGTCTTCCGGCTGACCAGCAGCGGCGCCAGGGCGAGGAGGGCGGCGAGCGGCCGCGGCAGCGGGGTTGCGAACAGGATGAGAAGCAACACCAGCGCCGCTGCTCCCTTCGCCGTCTGCCAGCGGTCGAGCGGCGGCAGGTCCCGCGCCGGCGCCTTCGGCAGAACCGCCAGCTCCGTCCGCCAGGCAAGACGCACGGCGCCATAGGCGATCAACAGCGCCGCCAGCGCCGGCGGCGCTGCCACGGCGAAGAAGCGCCAGAAATCGAGGTGCCCGACGGCACCGATGAGGATGTTCTGCGGATTGCCGACCAGGCTCGCCGCCGAGCCGGCGTTGGCGGCCCCGGCCAGGGCGGCGAGATAGGGCCGGCAATCGAGGCCGCGCTCCTTCAGGCCGTGGCAGAGCAGCGGCGTCATGGCGAAGACGACGATGTCGTTGGTGAGAAACGCCGACAGCAGGCCGGCGGTGAGAACGACGAAGGCGAGCAGTCGGGCGGGGCTCGCGGCGGCGGCGGCGACGCGGCTGGCGAGAAAGCCGTAGAAGCCGCTGGCCGCGAACTGGCCCGAAATGCCCATCAGCGCGAACAGGATCACCAGCGTCGGCAGATCCACCGCCGCGGCGGCCGCGTGCTGCGACAGCGCGCCGCTGATCAGCAGCGCCACCACCGCCAGAAGGGCGACCCCCGTGCGGCCGATCTTGAGGCCCGGCAGGCCGCCGAGCGCCATGCCGAGATAGGTGACGAAAAAGACGAGGGTGACGAAGCGGGTCATCGCGGGCGGGAACCGGGAAAAGGCGGGCGCAAGAGCTACGGCTTGCCGCACAATGCCACGCGCTTCGGGCTTGCGGAAGCCTCAAGAGCAGGCAAGAGTGACGCCCGCGCCACGCCGCTTGAGGGCGCATTCACGATGGACCGGCCATGATGGACTGGCAGCGACTGCTCTCGACCCGACGCTTCGGCCGCCCCGGCGAGGAAGCGGGCGCGCCGGCGCGCACCGCCTTTCAGAAGGATTGGGACCGCGTCGTCTTCTCCTCCGCCTTCCGCCGCCTTCAGGACAAGACGCAGGTGCATTCCCTGCCCGAAAGCGACTATGTGCGCACCCGCCTCACCCATTCGATGGAAGTTTCCTCGGTCGGCCGCTCGCTTGGCGCCGCGATCGGCCAAGTGGTGATCGAGCGCCAGCCCCGCCTCGCGGCCCAGGCCCAGGCCGCCGACTTCGGCCATATCGCCGCCGCCGCCTGCCTCGCCCATGATATCGGCAATCCGCCGTTCGGCCATTTCGGCGAGGATACCATCCGCCACTGGTTCGCCGATCCTTTAGGCGGCGCCGGCTTTCTCGCCGGCCTCAATCCCGCCGAGCGGGGCGATCTTCTGGGCTTCGAGGGCAATGCGCAGGGCTTCCGCATCCTCACCCGGCTACAGAACTGGCGCGACGAGGGCGGCCTCCGGCTCACCGCCGCGACGCTCGCCACCTTCACCAAATATCCCCGCAGCGCGACATCCCCGGCGACCGGGACGCCCAAGTTCGGCATCTTCCAGGCCGAGCAGCCCCTGTTCGCGGCGGTCGCCGAAGCCGTCGGCCTGCCGCGGCGCGAACCGGGCGATGATGACGCCTGGTGCCGCCATCCCCTGGCCTATCTCGTCGAGGCGGCGGACGACATCTGCTACCGGGTGGTGGATCTTGAGGATGGATTCAAGCTCGGCCGCATCCGCTTCGACGAGGCGGAGGCGCTGCTCCTGGCCCTTGTGGGCGAGGCGCCGCCGCGCTACCGCAGCATCCAGGAGGCGCCGCGGCGTATCGCCTATCTCCGGGCCAAGGCGATCGGCCGGCTGGTGGATGCGGTGGTCGAGGTCTTTCTCGACCGCGAGGCAGCACTCATGGCCGGCGCGCCCGAAGGCGAGCTTTTGCGCCAGACGCCGCAGGCCGCGGTACTGGCGCGCATCGCCGATCTCACCGCCCGCGAAGTGTTTGAAACCCGCGAGCGCTACGAGATCGAAGTCGCCGGCGTCGAGATCCTGACCGTGCTGCTCTCATCCTTCGCGCAGGCCGTCTTCGAGCCGGCGGCCGGCGGAAAGCGCTCGCCGCGGGCCCGTGCGCTCCTCGAGCTTTTGCCCGAGCCGCCGGTGCAAGGCCCGCCCTATGACCGCCTGCTCCAGATCACCGATTACGTCTCCGGCATGACCGACAGCTA
>CALCYJ010000269.1 GCA_937905845.1 uncultured Rhodospirillales bacterium | reverse complement strand
GAGCCTCGGGCATGCGGTGTTGGTGCCGGCGCTGCTGCATTGGCACATCGACAATCGCACCCTCACCTTCCTGCCGTTCCTGGTGGTGCTGCATGCCGCGACGGCGCTGGCGCTGCTGGCCTATTTCTGGCGCGACTGGCTGACACTCGGCCTGGCCGCGATCGGCGGCGGCCGGCCCGAGACCAGGGTCCAGAACCGCCGGCTCCTGGGCCTCCTGATCGTCGCGACGCTGCCGGCGGTGGTGCTGGGATTCCTGTTCGAGCATGCGGTGCGCGATCTTTTCGCCGCCCCCGCGATCGCCGCGCTCTTCCTGGTGGTGAACGGGGTGATGCTGCTGATCGGCGACCGGCTCGGCCGGCGCGAGCGCGAGCGCGGCCTGGCCCAGATCGGCTGGCGCGACGCGCTGATCGTCGGCTTCTGGCAATGCCTGGCCTTTATTCCGGGCCTGTCGCGTTCCGGCGCCACGATGGTCGGCGGCCTGCTGCAGGGGCTGCATGCCGACGATGCCGCCCGCCTCTCGTTCCTGATGGCGACGCCGGTGATCGCCGGCGCCGCGGTTCTGGAAACGCCGAAACTGATCAAGGCGGCGCATGCGGGGCTCGTCCACGGCGGACCGGTCGTCGCCGCCGGCGTGATCGCCGCGATCGCCGCCTATGCCAGCGTCGCCTTCCTCATGCGCTATTTCGGCCGGCACGATACCCGGAGCCTGCGGCCCTTCGCGATCTATTGCTGGGTTGCCGGCGCGCTGTCGCTCGCGCTCCTGCTGCTCGCCTGAACGTACCTGAACGGTAAGTAGGCCCGCGGCATCCCCTGGTCAGGCCGGCGCCGGCGCCTTATGGTGCCGGGACGCCGCGCAACGGGCGCGGCCGGGCAGCGGGAGGCTTAAGCGAATGGGACGGCTCGACGGCAAGATCGCGATCATCACCGGCGCCACCAGCGGCATCGGCAAGCGGACGGCGGAACTCTTCGTGGCCGAGGGCGCCAAGGTGGTGATCGCCGGCCGCCGCGTGGCGGAAGGTGAAAGCGTCGCGCAATCCCTGGGCGGCAATGCCGCCTTCCTGCGCACCGACGTCACGCAGGAAGAAGATATCGAGGCGCTGATCGCCTTCGCCCTCGCCCGGCACGGCCGCCTAGACATCCTGTTCAACAATGCCGGCGGCCCGGCGCCGGTCGGCAGCATCGAAAGCGTCCCGCTGGCGGGATTCGAATCCGGTATGGCGGTGCTGTTCCGCAGCGTGATGCTGGGAATGAAACATGCCGCCCCGGTCATGCGGCGGCAGAAAAGCGGCAGCATCATCAACAATGGCTCGATCGCCGGCAGCCGCGCCGGCTATTCCTCCTCCATGATCTACAGCGCCGCCAAGGCGGCGGTGATCCACCTCACCCGCTGCGTCGCCATGGAGCTGGGCGAGGCCGGCGTGCGCGTCAACAGCCTCTCGCCGGGCGGCATCGCCACCGGCATCTTCGCCAAGGCGCTGGGCCTGCCGGTGGCGGAAGCCGAGAAGACCGCGGAAATCGTGCG
Organism: uncultured Rhodospirillales bacterium; assembly: GCA_937905845.1. Lineage (GTDB taxonomy): Bacteria > Pseudomonadota > Alphaproteobacteria > Ferrovibrionales > Ferrovibrionaceae > CALCYJ01. Next base: position 8,651 of record CALCYJ010000269.1, on the reverse strand, counting down.
CCAGGCGCTCGCCCGCATGCAGCCGATCCCGCGCGCGGGCCTCCCCGAGGATATCGCCGAAGCCGCCCTGTTCCTGGCGAGCGATGCGTCGAGCTTCATCAATGGCCACGACCTGGTGGTGGACGGCGGCGTCATCGCCGGCCGGCAATGGACGCCGCATCAGGAGGGGCTGAACCAGATGCGCAAGGCCTTCGGCGTCGCCATCGAATCCTGACCGCGAAAGCGACGCGGCCGCGATCCCGGTTGCATTCCGCGCCATCGCGTGATTCGATCGCCCGGAATCGGATGGCGCCAGGCGATTCCCGCGAGGGTCGAATGGCGAGCGGCCGGAGGCAGCGGTGCCGCGATGGCATGACGGCGCAGCAGTGACGGGAGCAGGCGCAGCGGCACGGGGCGGCGGATGGCTCACCGCCAACGCTCTCCTGCGGCTCACCCTCCGGCTGGCCGCCCTCCTGCTGCTGGCCGCCTGCGCTGCGCCGCCGGCACGCCGCGCCGCAATCCCGGCACCATCGCCGCTCAACCCCTATCTCGCCGGCCGTCCTTCCTCCTGCGTGCCGTTCGCCCGGGTCGTTTCCGGCATCGATATCCATGGCGACGCCTGGACCTGGTGGCCGCAGGCGGCGGGACATTACGCCCGCGGCGGCGAGCCTGCGGTCGGCGCGGTGCTGGCGCTGAAGCGCAGCCCCTCCCTGCCGCTCGGCCATGTCGCGGTGGTGGCGGAAGTGCAGGACCGGCGCGACATCATGGTGACGCAGGCCAATTGGGGCGGCAACGGCGAGATCGACGATCGTCAGCCGGTGCAGGACATCTCCACCGCCAACGACTGGACCGAGGTGCGCTTCATGAACCGGATCGGCACCTATGGCCGCCCCTATGCCGCCTTCGGCTTCATCTATCGCACACCGCCATCCAACGATGGACGCCAGGCGGCGCAGCACTAGGTCCGGGCCCGCGGCCTCATCCCTGCCGGCGGATGACGAAGCGGAAGATGCCGCCGGCCTCCCCCTGCTCCACAAGCGCGTGCCCGGTGGTGCGGCAGAAGGCGGCGAAATCGCGCACCGTGCCGGGATCGGTCGCCAGCACTTCGAGCGTGCCGCCGGCCGGCACGTCCTGCAGCGCCTTGCGCGCCTTGAGGATGGGCAGCGGGCAGTTCAGCCCCTTCACGTCCAGCAGCCGGTCGGCCATCGCGCAACTCTCCTGTTCGCGATCAGAGGGGGCGAACGCTCAGATGAAAAGATTGATGCCGGAAGCGAGCGCACTCTCGATAAAGGTGGCGGCGCCGCCAAGCTCGACCCCGTCGATCAACTCTTCCTGGCGATACTCGAACAGATCCATCGTCATCTGGCAGGCGATCATCCGCACCTCCGCTTCCACGGCATTGGCGCGCAGCTCGGCGATGGAGGCGATGCCCTTCTTCTCGATCAGGCGCTTCATCATGGCGCTGGCCGCGGCATCGGCCCCGGGCAGGGCGGCGAGCAGATTCGGCATCGCCATATGCAGCCCCATCATCGGCATCTTCATCGCCGGATTGCCGAGCGGCGAGACTTCGAGGTCGAGCTGGCGGCGCAGCAGCCCAAGCCCGTAGAAGGTGAAGAACATGCTGACCTCCACCCCCATCGCCGCCGCCGTGGTGGCGAGGATGAAGGGCGGATAGGCCCAGTCGAGCGTGCCCTTGGTCACGATCATCGACAGGCGCTTAGCGTTGGCAGCGCTTTCGCTCGACATGATGATGAACTCCCGCGGATCGCAATGTCAGATCCGCTCCCGCTCGCAGGATAGCCGCTCGCGGCGCGGCCGCAAAGCCCGGCGGGCGCCACTCATGACGAAAAGGGACGATCCGCCCATCAAATCCTCGCGCTCGTTGTATGGAGAGGCTAATATTCCGATCCGTTGCGTCGCCGGTGCGGTCGGTGCAACCGGGGCGCCCGCTTGATAGAGATGTCGGACATTGGCTTGATGCCCAAGGCCCGCCCCCAGCGCGCGGGCCGGGCGCGGGGTGGGAGGAGATGAGCCGTGCAGGCAGAGGACGATTTCCGCGCCGAGACCCGCGCATGGCTTGAGGGGAATTGCCCCGCCTGCATGCGCACGCCGATGCAAGAGGACGAGGTGGTGTGGGGCGGGCGCAGGGCCACCTTCGCCAATCCGGAGGCGAAACTCTGGCTCGACCGGATGGCGGCGAAGGGCTGGACGGTGCCGACCTGGCCCGAGGAATATGGCGGCGGCGGGCTCGATGCCGCGAAGGCGCGCATCCTGGACGAGGAGATGCGCCGCCTCGGCGCCCGCCCGCCGCTTTTAAGCTTCGGCATCTGGATGCTGGGGCCGGTGCTGCTCGAATACGGCACGCCGGAGCAGAAACGCGAGCATCTGCCGAAGATCGCGCAGGGCCAGATCCGCTGGTGCCAGGGCTATAGCGAGCCCGGCGCCGGCTCCGATCTCGCCGGCCTTCAGACCCGCGCGGTCGCGGACGGCGCGTCCTTCGTTGTGAACGGGCAGAAGGTCTGGACCTCCTATGCCGATCACGCCGACTGGATCTTCTGCCTGGTGCGCACCGATCCGCGGGCCAAGAAGCACGAAGGCATCAGCTTCCTCCTGATCGATATGGCAAGCCCCGGCGTCTCGACCCGGCCGATCCGGCTGATCAGCGGCGCCTCGCCCTTCTGCGAAACCTTCCTCGATAACGTCGCGGTGCCGCAGGCCAACCTGGTCGGCCAGATCAACCACGGCTGGACCATCGCCAAGAAGCTGCTGGAGCACGAGCGCACCATGATCTCGGGCATCGGCAACCGCCAGGGCGGCAGGGAGCATACGCTGCCCGCCCTGGCCAAGCGCTATGCCGGCGAGGTCGCGGGCCGCATCCAGGATCCGGAGCTGCGCCTGCGCATCGCCCGCCACGCGATGGACAGCCGCGCCTTCGAACTGACGCTCCGCCGCGTCGCCGAGGAGGCGAAAAGCGGCAAGGGTCCGGGTCCGGCTTCCGCCATGTTCAAATATTACGGCACCGAGCAGAACAAGCGGAAATACGAATTGATGCTGGCGGCGCTGGGCACGCAGGCGCTGGGCTGGGAGGGGGAGGGATTCACCGACGACCAGCTTGCCCTCACCCGGGCCTGGCTCAGGTCCAAGGCCAATTCCATCGAAGGCGGCACGTCGGAGGTCCAACTCAATGTGATCGCCAAGCGGGTTCTGGGCCTTCCCGACTGAACGATCGGAGCTCCGTTCCCCTCACCAGCAGGCCCTGATCCCGCATCGCCCTCACCCGTACACATTCACCCATGAGAAAGTAGCGACCATGGCTTTGGCCCTCGCCCTGGAGCAGCGGCAGCTCAAGGAGACCGCCGAACAATTCTTCCGCGACAAGGCGCCGGTGCGGGCGCTGCGCCGGTTGCGCGACGAGCGCGACGCGCACGGCTTTTCCCACGATCTGTGGCGGGAGATGGCGGCGCTGGGCTGGGCCGGCATCGTCATTCCGGAAGAATATGGCGGCGCGGATTTCGGCTATCTCGGCTTGGGATTGATCCTCGAAGCCTCGGGCCGGACGCTGGCGGCAACGCCGCTGCTCTCGACGGCTTTGCTCGGTGTTTCCGCCCTCCTGCTCGCCGGCACGCCGGCCCAGCGCCAGGAACTCCTGCCGGCGATCGCCGAGGGGCGGCTCCTCACCGCGCTGGCGCTGGAAGAAGGGCCGCGCCATGCGCCCTATGGCATCGCCACCCGCGCCACCGCGACCCCGGACGGCTTCCGGCTCGACGGCGAAAAGACCTTCGTGCTCGATGGCCATGTCGCCGATTACCTGATCGTCGTGGCGCGCACCGCCGGTACGCCGGGCGAAGCCGCGGGCCTCACCCTTTTCCTCGTGCCGGGCGAGGTGGCGGGGCTGACCCGCACCCGCACCTTCATGGTCGACAGCCGCAATGCCGCGCGCCTGACCTTCTCGGGCGTCGCGGTGCCAAGGGACGCGATCCTCGGCCCCGTCGGCGGCGGCGGCGCGATCCTCGAGCAGATCCTCGATCGCGGCCGCAGCGGCCTTGCCGCCGAGATGCTGGGCAGCGCCACGGAAGCCTTCGAGCGCACCATCGCCTATCTCAAGGAGCGCCAGCAGTTCGGCGTCGCCATCGGCTCCTTCCAGGCGCTCAAACATCGTGCCGCCGAGATGTTCGCCGAGCTTGAACTGGCGCGCTCCGTCGTGCTCGACGCCCTGTCCGCCATCGACGCGCAGCGCAACGACGTGCCGCAGGCGGCGAGCCTCGCCAAGGCGCGGGCCGGCGAAACCTTCGATCTCGTCAGCAGCGAAGGCATCCAGATGCACGGCGGTATCGGCATGACCGACGAGCACGAGATCGGCTTCTATCTCAAGCGGGCGCGGGTGGCGCAGCAGACGTTCGGCGACGCCGCCTTCCACCGCGACCGCTATGCCGCGCTCGAAGGATTCTGACCCCTCCATCATTCCAAGGCCGTTAGCCGACATGACCGATAAAAATCAGACGACCCTTGACGCGGTGGAGGCGGTGATCGCCGGGCTCGCCGGCGCCGGCTATATCGCCAGCCGCCAGATCGGCACCGCCCTGTTCCTCGCCCGCCATCTCGTCAAGCCGATCCTGGTCGAAGGCCCGGCCGGCGTCGGCAAGACCGAACTGGCCAAGGCCGCGGCGGCCTATCTCGCCCTGCCGCTCATCCGCATGCAATGCTACGAGGGGCTGGACGAGGCCAAGGCGCTCTATGAGTGGAAATACGGCAAGCAGCTTCTCTATACCCAGATCCTGAAGGACAAGCTCGGGCAGAGCCTGCGCGAGACGGACGGGCTCGATGCGGCGCTCGCCCGCCTGCAAGGGTTCGGCGATCTCTTCTTCTCGGAACAGTTCCTGGAGGCGCGGCCGCTGCTGCGGGCGTTGCAGGCGCCGGCCGGCGCCGTGCTTCTGGTCGACGAGGTCGACAAGTCGGACCAGGAGTTCGAGGCCTTCCTGCTGGAAATCCTCTCCGACTATCAGGTGACGATCCCCGAGATCGGCACCATCGCCGCGCAGGTTCCGCCGCTCGTCATCCTCACCAGCAACAATGCGCGCAATCTCGGCGATGCGCTCAAGCGTCGCTGCCTGCATCTCCATATCGGCTTCCCCGACGCCAAGCTCGAGGAGCGGATCGTCGCGGTGCGGGTGCCCGACGCCGCCCCCAGGCTCCGCCGCCAGCTCGTCGATTTCGTGCAGCGCCTGCGCGGCATCGAGCTGAAGAAACTGCCCTCGGTGAGCGAGACCATCGACTGGGCCCGCGTCCTGGTGCTGCTGCATGCGAGCCAGCTTGAGCCCGATCTGGTGCAGGAAACCCTCAACGTGCTGCTGAAATACGAAGAGGATGTGGCGGCGGTCTCGCTCCAGGTCCCAGCCCTTACCTACCAGGTGCGCCAGCGTTTCGAGCCGGCGGAATAGGGCGGGGTCGCGCCGTGTCAGAGCCCCTGCTCCGCTTTCTCCAGGCCGCGCGCGGCGCCGGCCTGCGCATCTCGGTGGCGGAAGGCCTCGATGCGGTGAAGGCGCTGGCGCTTGTCGGCTACGACGACCGGGCGCTGCTGAAGGATACGCTCGCCCTGGTCATGGCGAAGAGCGCGGAGGAAAAGGCGCGCTTCGACGCCGTCTTCGAATTGTTCTTCACCCGCCAGGCCATTGCCGTCCCCGCCACGGCAGACCGCGCGCAGAACCCGCCGCCGGATGCGTCCGCCGAACCGGCGATGCCGCTCGCCGCAGGTAGCGATGCCGCGGCCGGGGCGGCCAGTCCGCTCGGGCGCATGATCGCCGCCAGCGACGCCGCGGCGCTCGCCGCCGCCCTGGAGATCGCGGGCGAAGCGGTCGGCATCGCCAATATCCGCTTCTTCACCCAGGCCGGCCTCTATGGCCGCCGCATCCTGGAGCAGATGGGGCTGCTGGAGCTTGAGGAGGATATCCGCGCCCTTGGTGCGGCGGGCGACGGCGAAGCGGCAGCGGCGCTGCTGCGCGGCCGCCAGGAGGTCGAACGGGCGGTGCGCGCCTTCGTCGAGCGCCAGCTTGCTCTCTACGCCGAGGGCGAGGCCGAACGCCTGCGCGACGAGTATCTTCAGGCCGCCGCCATCACCAGCCTCGACCGCCGCGATCTCGACCGCATGCGCAAGATCGTCCGCGCGCTGGCCAAGCGCCTCGCCACCAAGCACACACGCGTCCGCCGCCGGCACCGCCGCGGCCATCTCGACGTCCGGCGCATGCTGCGGCGGAGCATGGCCTATGACGGCATCCTGTTTCAGACCCACTGGAAGCAGAAGAAGATCGACCGGCCCAAGGTGGTCGCGCTGTGCGATGTCAGCGGCTCGGTCGCCGCGGTGACAGAATTCCTTCTGCTCTTTCTCTATGGCCTGAGCGAGGTCCTGCACGATACGCGCACCTATGTCTTCTGCAACCGCATGGCCGAGGTGAGCGATATCCTGGAGCGCCATTCCTTCGCCGAGGCTTTCGCCACGATCACGCGCGACTTCGCCTTCGGTTCGAGCAATTACGGCAGCGCGCTCGACGATTTCCGCCGCGACGGACTCGATGCCATCGACAGCAAGACCACCGTGCTCATCCTGGGCGATGCCCGCGGCAACAATACCGCCCCCCGCAGCGACATCATCAAAAGCCTGTCGGAACGGGCCAAGCGGGTGATCTGGCTCAATCCCGAGTTCAAGAGTTCGTGGGGCACCGGCGATTCCGACATGCCGCGCTATCGCCCCTATTGCCACCTCGCCACCGTCTGCAACAGCGTCAAACATCTCGAAACGGTGGTGAACGACCTCTTGGAACGCTAAGTGCGTTAGTGACACCTTGCCAAACCCGACCAAAAGGGGAATCCTGTACCGTCTAATTCTACCATCGAGCAAGTCGAGGCCACGGCTTCGATGAAAATAGCAAAGACCAAGAACCGAAGATGGGGGAAATCGATGCGAATCAAGTTGCGGACTTATCTTTTGGGCGCTTGCTTCTGCGCCCTGGCCGCTCCGGCGCTGGCCGGTGACTTCACCCTAACCAGCCCCAATATCAAGGACGGCGGCCCGATCGCGCTGGCGCAGGTGTTCAATGGCGACGGCTGTACCGGCGGCGATCACTCGCCGGCCCTCTCCTGGTCGGGAGAGCCGGCCGGAACCGAGAGTTTCGCGGTGACAATCCACGACCCCGATGCGCCGACGGGCAGCGGCTGGTGGCACTGGACGGTGTTCAATATTCCCAAGAATGTCCATCACCTGGCGCTCAATGCCGGGGCGGCGGGGTCCAAGCTGCTGCCCAAGGGCGCCGGCGAAGGGCGGACCGATTTCGGCTTCTCGTATTACGGCGGCCCCTGCCCGCCGGTCGGCGATGCGCCGCACCATTACGAGATCACCGTCTTTGCCGTGAAGGTGAAGAAGCTGCCGCTCAACGCGCAATCCTCGGGTGCGCTGGTCGGATTCGTGCTGCATTTCAATACGCTTGCGACCACCAAGCTGACGGGGCTCTACGGCCGGAGTAAATGACATGAAAAGGGCCGCCCCTGGAATGATCCACGGGCGGCCCTCCTTCATAGACCGATGGGCTATTGGCCGCTTTAGAAGTCCATGCCGCCCATGCCGCCCATGCCGCCGCCGCCCGGCATTGCCGGCGAGGCGTCCTTACGCTCGGGACGCTCCGCCACCATCGCCTCGGTGGTGATCAGCAGGCCGGCGACCGAAGCCGCATCCTGCAACGCGGTACGCACCACTTTGGTCGGGTCGATGATGCCGGACTTGACCATATCGACATACTCGTCGGTCTGAGCATTGAAGCCGAGCTTGAAGTTCTTCTGCTCGAGCAGCTTGCCGGCAACCACCGCGCCGTCGACACCGGCGTTCTCGGCGATCTGGCGCACCGGCGACTGGAGGGCCCGGCGCACGATCTCCACGCCCACCCGCTGGTCGTCGTTGGCCACCTTGATCTCCGTCAGCGCGCGGATGGCATAGAGCAGAGCGACGCCGCCGCCCGGAACGATGCCTTCCTCGACCGCCGCCCGCGTCGCATGCAGGGCGTCGTCGACACGGTCCTTGCGCTCCTTCACCTCGACCTCGGTGGCGCCGCCGACCTTGATCACCGCCACGCCGCCGGCGAGCTTCGCCAGCCGCTCCTGCAGCTTCTCGCGGTCATAGTCCGACGTCGTCTCTTCCACCTGCGCCCGGATCTGGTTGCAGCGGCCCTCGATCTCCTTCTTCTTGCCGGCGCCGTCGATGACCGTCGTGTTCTCCTTGTCGATCCGCACCCGCTTGGCCGAACCCAGCATCGCCAGCGTCACGTTCTCGAGCTTGATCCCGAGATCTTCGGAAATCACCTGGCCGCCGGTGAGGATGGCGATATCCTCGAGCATCGCCTTGCGCCGGTCGCCGAAGCCCGGCGCCTTAACCGCCGCCACCTTCAGCCCGCCGCGCAGCTTGTTCACCACCAGGGTCGCCAGCGCCTCGCCCTCGACATCCTCCGCCACGATCACCAGCGGACGGCCCGACTGCACCACCGCTTCCAGAACCGGCAGCATCGCCTGAAGACCCGACAGCTTCTTCTCGTGGAGCAGGATATAGGGGCTCTCCAGCTCGACCGTCATCTTCTCCGCATTGGTCACGAAATAGGGCGAGAGATAGCCGCGGTCGAACTGCATGCCCTCGA
>CALCYJ010000268.1 GCA_937905845.1 uncultured Rhodospirillales bacterium | reverse complement strand
GCGGTCTCGATCCGCGGCCTGATCCCCGGCATGGCGATGCATTTCGCCGGCTGCTGCCACCCGCTGCCGGGCGATCGCATCGTCGGCATCGTCTCAACCGGCAAGGGCGTCACCGTCCATACGATCGATTGCGAGACGCTGGAACAATTCGTGAGCACGCCGGAGCGCTGGCTCGATCTCGCCTGGGACCGCGACCCCGACAGCCCGGTCCGCCATGTCGGCCGCATCACCACCGTGGTGGCGAACGAGCCCGGCGCGCTGTCGGCCCTCTCCACCGTGATCGCCAAGAACCGCGGCAATATCTCCAATCTCAAGATCACCAACCGGACGCAGGATTTTTTCGAATTCACCGTCGATATCGAGGTTCATGACGTGAAGCATCTCACCAATATCATCGCCGCGCTGCGCGCCGATCCGGCGATCAACTCGGTCGAGCGGGCGCGCGGCTGATGGCGGTGCTCATGGACCGCGAGGAGGTGCTGCGCCACTTCCGCGAATCGGGGGCGCTGCTCGAAGGGCACTTCCTGCTCAGCTCCGGCCTGCACAGCCCGGTCTATCTGCAATGCGCCAAGGTGCTGATGCATCCCGAGCGCGCCTCGCTCCTGTGCCGGGCGCTGGCGGCGACGCTGAACCGGCGGCTGGGCGAAGGCTTCGCCGACCTCGTGATCTCGCCGGCCATGGGCGGCGTCGTGGTCGGCTACGAGGTTGGACGTCAGCTCAGCCGGCCGGCCATCTTCTGCGAGCGGGTCGAGGGGCGCTTCGCCTTCCGCCGCGGGTTCGAGATCACGCCGGGCGAGCGCCTGCTCATGGTCGAGGACGTGGTCACCACCGGCAAATCGTCGCGCGAATGTATCGAGGCGGCTCAAGCGCTGGGCGGACGGGTGGTGGCGGCGGCCTGCCTGATCGACCGGTCCGACGGCGCCGCCGATCTCGGCGTGCCGCTGGTGTCGCTCGCGGGCTACGAGGTGCCGGCCTATGCCGCCGATGCGCTGCCGCCGGCGCTGGCCTCGCTGCCGGCGGTCAAGCCCGGCAGCCGGCCCCAGGCCAGTTGAGGGTCGCGTTATGGCTCAGCCGCCGCCTCCCGCAAGCCTTCGGCTCGGCGTCAACATCGACCATGTCGCCACCATCCGCAACGCCCGCGGCGGCGCCCATCCCGATCCGGTGCGGGCGGCGGCGCTGGCGGCGGCGGCGGGCGCCGACGGCATTACCGCGCATTTGCGCGAAGACCGGCGCCATATCTCGGATGGCGACATCGACCGCCTGCGCCACGGCATCGCGCTGCCGCTCAATCTCGAAATGGCGGCGACGCCCGAGATGCTGGAGATCGCGCTGCGCCATAGGCCCCATGCCTGCTGCCTGGTGCCGGAGAAGCGCGAGGAACGCACGACCGAGGGCGGGTTGAACGCGGCCGGGCAACAGGGGGTGCTCAAGCCTTTCATCGCCAAGCTGACGGCGGCGGGGATCCGCGTCTCGCTTTTCATCGAGCCTACGGCGGCGCAGATCGAGGCGGCGCGGGTGCTGGGCGCGCCGGTGGTCGAGCTTCATACCGGCCGCTATTGCGAAGTCGCGGGTGACACCCGGGAGAGCGAGCTTGCGCGCCTGCAAGCCGCGGCGGCGCTGGCGGCCGAGCTTGGGCTCGAATGCCATGCCGGCCACGGCTTGAGCTTCGAGACCGTCGGGCCCGTTGCCGCCATCCCGACGATCGCCGAGCTTAATATTGGCCATTTTCTTATCGGCGAGGCGATCTTCACCGGCCTGGAGGCGGCGATCGGGCGCATGCGGGCGCTGATGGCGGCGGCCAGGTGAGGGCGGCGCGATGATCCTGGGCCTGGGCAGCGACATCATCGATATCAACCGCATCGCCGCGACCCTGGAACGGTTCGGCCCGCGCTTCACTAACCGCGTCTTCACCGCGCTGGAGCGCGAGAAGTCCGAGCGCCGGGCCAATCGCGCCGCGTCCTACGCCAAGCGCTTCGCTGCCAAGGAAGCCTGCGCCAAGGCGCTCGGCACCGGCTTCAGGCGCGGCGTCTTCTGGCGCGACATGGGCGTGATCAACCTAGCCTCGGGCAAGCCGACGCTGAAGCTGACCGGCGGCGCGCTCGCCCGGCCCATCGAGATCCCCC
>CALCYJ010000267.1 GCA_937905845.1 uncultured Rhodospirillales bacterium | reverse complement strand
CAACCTCGGCCGCCAGTTGGGCGATCTCAATCCGCTGGTGCGCGAGATCGCCGGCCGCAAGGGCTGTGTCCTCGCCGGCGCGACGGAGCGGCCGGGTGCGCCCGCGCTTGGCCAGGATGCCGGCCTGCTCGCGGGTGTCGGGCCGCTCGGCTGCGTGGTGGGCGACGATCCGAAGGCGCTGTTTGCCAGTGTCGATGCCGTGCTCGACTTCACTACCCCGAAGGCGACGCTAGCCCATGCCGCGCTGGCGGCCGAGGCGCGGGCGATCCTTGTCATCGGCACCACCGGGCTGCAAGCCTTGGATCTCGAAGCCATCGCCGCCGCGGCGCGCCATACGACCATCGTGCAGAGCGCCAATATGAGCCTTGGCGTCAACCTCCTGATGCAGCTCACCCGCCAGGCGGCACACCTGCTGGACGAGGATTTCGATATCGAGATCGTCGAGATGCACCATCGCATGAAGGTGGACGCGCCGTCGGGTACCGCCCTCGCGCTGGGCGAGGCGGCGGCCTCGGGGCGCGGCGTGGCGCTCGACCGGGTGGCCGCGCGCGGGCGCGACGGCATCACCGGCGCCAGGCGCCGCGGCGATATCGGTTTCGCCGTGCTGCGGGGCGGCAATGTGGTCGGCGACCATACGGTCATCCTGGCCGCCGACAATGAGCGGATCGAACTGACGCACAAGGCGTCGGACCGCGCCATCTTCGCCCGCGGCGCGCTCAGGGCGGCGCTCTGGGCCCGGGGACAAAAGCCCGGTCTCTATGGCATGGCCGACGTACTGGGTTTCACCGGGCAGCCGGGCTGAAGGCGCGGTGCGTCACGGCGGAAGCGGCGGCGCCGCACCCTCCTCGGGTGCCATGCCGGACCCCGCGCGCAAAGGGCGGAGCGCCCGGATCAGCGCCCGCGCCAGTTCCACCCGCTCATCCAGGCTGAGGAAGCTGCCGATCACCACCATCTTGCCATGGGAGGTCACGGTGATCTGGCTGTCGTCCTGGGGCGGGTCGGCGATCCTGACCCGCACCCAATAGGGCTGGAAGCTCCAGGCGGTGAGGCGGCCTTCGGGGTCGATGCGGCAGATCTTCAGCTCGGTCTCGGAAAGCTGCACCGTCTCCAGCAGCCGTCCAGAGCGATAGGAGAGCCGGAAGGCGCCGTAGATCAGCAGCAGATCGATGAGATAGAAGGCGGTGACCGGCCAGGCGCCGAGCACCAGGAAGCGGCTGCCGATGATGAGGGTGACGATGCCGTTTCCCGCCATCAGCCACCAGAAGCCGGCGCGGCCGAGCGAGCGATGCGGCCTCAACACGGCATCGAAATGCAGCGGCGGCGAGAGCGCGGTCGACATGGATCAAGAGATAGATCGAAATGCCGCCGCCGGCAATATGGCGCGCGCGCGGTATCATCCGGCCGGCCGGGAAATTCGCACCGCTTTGCCGCTGATGCCGGCGCGGGCGAGCCGGTTCCAGAGGATTCTTTGCGTCCTTTCGACTTCCCACCCTTGCGCACTATTCCCTTCCGTCGTCCCGCTCGCTACAGTCGGATAATGCGAAAAGCCGATATCGAAGCGTTCTTCGACTGCCTTGCCGCCCGCGATCCGGAACCCCGGACCGAGCTTGCCTATACCAATCCCTATACGCTTACCGTCGCCGTCGTCCTGTCGGCGCAGGCAACCGATGTCGGCGTCAACAAGGCGACGGGGAAGCTGTTCAAGATCGCGGATACGGCGGGGAAGATGCTGGCGCTGGGCGAGGCGGGCTTGCGCGCGCATATCAAGACCATCGGCCTCTATAACAACAAGGCGAAGAACATCATCCGCCTGAGCGAGATCCTGGTGCGCCAGTACGGCGGCCGGGTGCCGAACGACCGCGCGGCGCTGCAAGCGCTCCCCGGCGTCGGCCGCAAGACCGCCAATGTCGTGCTCAACGTCGCGTTCGGCGAGCCCACCATCGCCGTCGATACCCATATCTTCCGGGTCGCCAACCGCACCGGACTGGCTCGCGGCAAGACGCCGCTGATGGTGGAGACGAAGCTGGAAAAGGTGGTGCCCGAGCGGTTCCGCCTGCATGCCCACCACTGGCTCATCCTGCATGGCCGCTATATCTGCAAGGCGCGCAATCCCGCCTGCCCGCGCTGCCCGGTGGCGGGGCTCTGCGGCTACAAGGCCAAGAAGCCGGCTGTTAGTTAGCCAAGCCTCAGGGTTCCGTCAACAGCGCCTGGATGGCGGCCTGATGGGCGCGGACGCGGTCGAGGCAATGTTGCTCGGGCGCCGGCGCCAGATCGTCGCGCCGCCGGCTGTCGATATGCAGCAGGTGCTTCTCGGCCCCGGGCGCGCTGCCGTAGAAAAAAAGCATAAGTACGCATTCATGCGTCGCATATTGCCAGATCTGCGCCGGCGCCTCGCTGCGGGTGAAGCTCGGGCTGCCGAGCAGGTGGCTGACCTCGGTCGGGCTGAGCCCGAGCAGGGCGGAGGCGGGGACGGGCGCAGCCCGGGTGGTGCCGGCCGGGGGTGAGGCGGCGGCAGGTCCGCTCCGGCCGGTGCTCGAGAAGATCGCGTTGAGGGAGAAGGGGCCATTGCCCGAGAAGACCCCGGCGCCCGGGAAAGTCCCGCCGGCGCATCCCGAAAGTCCAAGCAGGGCTAGCGATCCCAGCATCCAGGCGCCAAGGCCCGAGGCCCCGAGAGGCTTAAAGAAGGGCTTGCCGCACCGCAGCCCAAAGTGCCTCGTCGTCATCGATCCGCCGGCCCCCCTCCGGTACGCCACGAACACACGTCACGGAACGCAATTCACGTCCTGCCACCGGCCCGCGCCGGCGCTTCAGCCGACTAGTCGGGCGGACGCCTGATGGCCTTGACCATGCGGCGGATTGCCCCCTCGAAGAGAAAGACCCGTCCCCCGGCGCATCGTACGAACAACTTAGAATCGAATAACATTCTTAATTTTTGGTTTTTACGCCTATTTCCCCTGAAAAAGCGATGTCATTTTTCCGGTATGGGTCTTGGAGCCTTATCTCCCGTGCCGCGATTGGGGGAGATAAGGCTCCAGAGCCTATCCGTGGAAACGGGGCGGCGCTTTTCCGGAATGGGTTTTAGACGGCGCTGCCGCCGTGCTTTCCCACTTCCTTGGCGCTGGTTTCGACGGTGCCGGTGAGCTGGCCGCCGCACTCGATTTCGAGCTGGCCATAGCGCACCTCGCCCGCGACCCGGCCGGCGGCGCGGATCATCAGCCGCCCGCGCACCGTGAGCGTGCCTTCGAAGCGGCCGCGGATATCGGCCTCCTGCACTTCCGCCGTGCCCTTGAAGAGGCCGCTGTCGGCGATCTCGATATTCTGGCACTCGCTCAAGGAGGCCTCGACCTTGCCTTCGATGACCAGCCGGTCGCACGAGGCGATCTGGCCGTTCAGCGTGATGTCCCGGCCGACGATGAGGGTCTTGGGCTCCGCGCCCTCGTGACGCGCGGCGGCGCTGGTGCCGGTGCTGGCGCCCGAGCCCGGGCTGGCGGCAGCCGGGGCGGGCGCGGCCGCCGCGGGGCGCACCACACCGGGAATATCGGTGGCGCGGCGCGGGATCTCGGGGCGGAAGGCGGGTTGCGGCGTCTCAGGTGTAGGCATGGTTGCTCCTTGCAGAACGGGCGGCCGGACTTGCGGCTTTAGCGGCGCCGGCGGCAGCACCGGCAGGGCCGGTGCGTGATCCTCGCGGACGGGGCTGGCCCCCTCCGTTGGCGTTTCCTGGTCGCTGCTGCTCTTTTTACGGCCAAACATCCATCGAGCCTCTGCTGCTGGTTGGCGGGTCGTCCTCAGATCCGGGAGCGACGGCCGAGCCCACCGCCTGCTTCCGCTTCCGGCCGGAGCCGGTAGAAGAGATGCACCATGGCGGCGGTCGCGACCATCGGCGCCAGCAGGTCGAGCAGCGGGATGCTGAACAACCCCGCGATGACCACGCCGGCCAGAAAGACACGTCCCGAAAAACGCCGCCGCAGTGCCAGGGCGGTTCGCCGGTCGACATGGCGCCAGGCGACCAGCTCGAAATACGCTCGTCCGAGAAGGTAGCCATTCAGGGCGTAAAAGATAAGCAGATTCGTCGGCGGGAACCAGAAAGTCACAAGATAGAGCGGCAGCACCGCGATATTGAGGGCCACGACCACGAGCGCGAAGCCGAGTGAGCGCGTCAGCGCCGGCCCGATACCCAGCGCCACGCCCGGCGGCCAGGCACCGTAATAGCGCCGCTCCACCTGGGCCGCGACATCATCGAGGAAGAAACCGAGGAAGAGGGCGATCATGGCCGGAAAGAGGAAGGCCAGCGCCGCCAGAACCCCGATGCCGGACAGAATGCCGATCGCCGTGTCGAGCCAGGCGATATGGGTCGGCGGCAGCGCCCGAAGCCCGCGGAGCGCGAGCACGATCACCAGCAGATAGGCCAGGATCGTGATGGCGAGGCTGCGCCACAGCACCCGGCGGAAGGAAGGCGAGCCCAATTGCGCGAAGGCGCGGGAAAAATCGGCGATCGGCCCGAGCACGCGGCGGCCGTGGCTCAGCGGCCGGCGGGCGGACTGCCGCGAAACCGGGCGGCGGGCGGGCCTTCCGCTCTCATGCGATGGTCCCGGGCGTCCTGGGCTCGATCGGCAGGGCGCGGTCGAGATTGTCGAGGCTCTCGAACAGGCGGGCGGCGGCGAGCAACTCGGCCTCGGCACCGGGCCGCGCCACGAGCTGAAGCCCGACCGGCAGGCCCGAGGCGGTGAAGCCGCAGGGGATGGAAATCGCCGGACAGCCGGTCAGCGTCACCGCGAAGGTCGGGATGATCCAGCTTATATAGGTCGCGAACCGCTCGCCCTCGACCTCCTCCAGATAGCGCAGGCGGTGATCGAAGGGCGGCGCCACGGCGGTCGGCGTCGCCAGCAGGTCGTAGGTCTGAAAGAAGGTGGCCGTGCGCTGATAGAGGGCGCCGCGCTCACGCTCGGCCGCGCAGATGCGCTCGGCGGTGAGGGCCAGACCATGCTCGATGTTCCAGATCACCTCGGGCTTGAGCTTGTCGCGGTGGGTTTTGAGCAGCGGCGCGCGCAGGGCGGCGAAAAGCGCGCCGCGCAGGGTCTGGAACGTGTCTTCCGCCGGGCCGAAATCGAGGCAGTTCTCCACCACGGCGGTGCCGAACTCGGTGAAGCGGAAGGCGGCGCGCCGGCAGATCTCCGCCACTTCATGCGCCACCGGGCAAAGGCCGAGCGTGGTGCTGTAGGCGATGCGGCGGGGCGGCAGCGGCTCATCGACGGCGGCTTGAAAGGGGGTGGCGGGCGCCGGCAGCGACAGCGGGTCGAGCGCATGGCGGCCGGCCATGGCATCGAGCAGCAGCGCCACATCGCCGACCGAGCGGCCCATCGGCCCGTTCACGGCCAGCGTCTGAAAAGGCAGGGCCGTCGGGCCGCAGGCCACCCGCCCGATGCTGGGCCGCAAGCCGACGACGCCGCAGAAACTCGCAGGCGTGCGCAGGCTGCCGCCGAGATCGCTGCCGGTGGCCAGCCACACCTGCCCCGCCGCCAGCGCCGCCGCCGCGCCGCCCGACGAGCCGCCGGGGGTCAGCCTGGTATTCCAGGGGTTGGTGGTGGTGCCGAAAACCTCGTTGAACGTCTGGGCGCCGGCGCCGAATTCCGGGGTGTTGGACTTGGCGATGACGACGGCGCCCTGCCGCTCCAGCGTCTCGACCCTGATGTCGGAGCGGGTGGCGATCGTGTCGGCGAAAATGGGCGAGCCGTGGGTGGTGCGCACGCCCTCGACATCGCTCAGATCCTTGATGGCGATGGGCAGGCCGTGCAGGAAACCCGGCGGCGGGCTCTTGGGCGGGTGGGCCATGAGCACCCGCGCCCGCTCTCTCGCCCGCTCATAGCAGCGGGTGGGGAGGGCATTGACCGGCCCGTCGGTGGCGGCGATCCGCTCGGCGGCGAGATCGATCAGTTCCAGCGGCGAAACCTGGCGCGCCGCCAGAAGGGCGACCACCTCGCGCGCGCTTTTTCGAATCAGCTCGTGCATCGCCCGAGACTGAACCAAGCCTCAAGGCTTGTACAGACCCAGAATCGATCCCTTTATCGATCGATCCCTACCCATCGCCGGCACGGCTTGTGCCGGGCGCCGGCGGCCTTATACTGCGGCGGGTCGGGTTCGGATCGGGCGAAGCCGGCTGAGCGGGCGAATTGGGCGAATTGGGCGAGCGGCGGGGATAAAATGGTGGAACGGGTGCTGGACGTCGTCGGTATCGGCAATGCGATCGTCGATGTCCTGGTGCAGACGGGCGATGATTTTCTCGCCGCCCATGGCCTCGCCAAGGGGACGATGACGCTGATCGACGGCGAGCAGGCGGAACGCCTCTATGCCAGCATGGGCCGCGGCCTTGAATGCTCCGGCGGCTCGGCGGCCAATACGATCGCCGGCCTCGCCTCGCTCGGCGCGCGCGCGGGCTATATCGGCAAGGTGCGCGACGATGCGCTGGGCGATGCTTTCGCCAGCGATATCCAGGCGCTGGGCGTCGCCTTCGAGACCAGGCCCGCCACGGCCGGCGCCTCGACCGCGCGCTGCCTGGTGCTGGTGACGCCCGATGCCCAGCGTACCATGCAGACCTATCTCGGCGCGTCGGGGGGGCTCGGGCCCGAGGATATCGACGAGGAGATGGTGGCGGCGGCGCAGGTCACCTATCTCGAAGGCTATCTGTGGGATCCGCCCGGCGCCAAGCTCGCCTTCCGCAAGGCGATGCAGGTGGCGCACGGCGCCGGCCGCATGGTGGCGCTCTCGCTCTCCGATCCGTTCTGCGTCGACCGCCACCGCGACGAGTTCCGCGAGCTGGTGGAGACCGGCGTCGACATCCTTTTCGCCAACGAGGCGGAGATCACCTCGCTCTATCAGGCGCGCGACTTCGATGCCGCCCTTCAGCATGTGCGCGGCCTGTCCCAGCTCTGCGCCCTCACCCGTTCGGCCAAGGGCTCGGTGGTGGTCTATGGCGAGGAGATCCATGTCATCGACGCCGAGCCGATCGGCCACGTCGTGGATACGACGGGGGCCGGCGATCTCTATGCCGCCGGTTTCCTCTATGGCATGACGCGGGGGCTGGATTTGCGCCGCTGCGGCCAGGTGGCCGGCGTCTGCGCCGCCGAGGTGATCGGCCATGTCGGCGCCAGGCCGCAGGTGGCTTTGAGCAGCCTGGTCGCGGCCATCGCCTGAGAGGCGTCAGGGCCGAGCCTGGCGCCGCCGGCCGGCGCGTCGTGCCGGGGCGATCATCGTTCCTCCGTTGGCGAGGTCCGCTTGCGAAGCCTGAGCGACTGGAGCAACCGGATACGGCTGGCGAGCGGCCTGGTTCTGTTCACCTTCCTCGCCACGCATCTTCTGAACCACAGCCTCGGCCTTATCGGGCTCGATGCCCTGTCGGCGGGCCGCCGGGTCTTTCTTTTCGTGTGGCGGAACCCGGTCGGCACGGCGCTGCTCTATGCGGCGATTGCCGCCCATATCGCCCTAGCGCTGACCGCCTGCCTGCGCCGGCGCACCTTCCGCCAGATCAGCGTCACCGAAGTGGCGCAGATCCTGCTGGGCCTGCTCATCCCGCCGCTCGCCGTCTATCACGTCCTGTCGACCGAGGGGCTGCATATCGCCGTCGGCCTCAACGACACCTATGCCTATGTCGTGCTGTCGCTCTGGCATTACGAGCCGCTGATCGGCCTCATTCAGGCGGTCCTCGTGCTGGTCGCCTGGGCGCATGGCTGCATCGGCGTCTATTTCTGGCTGCGCCTCAAGCCGGGCTACAAGCGCGCCGAGCCCTATCTCTTCGCCGGGGCGCTCATCCTGCCGCTTCTGGCGCTTTGCGGCTTCGCCAGCGCCGGCCGCGCCGCCGTGGCCATGCTCCAGGACCCGATCTGGGTGGCCGGGTTCCGCGCCAGCTTGACCGGCCTGTCGCCGGCCGCCGCCGCCTGGGTGATCGCCTGGCGGAATCTCGCCTACGAACTGATGATCGGGACCCTGGCGCTGCTGCTCCTCGCCTGGTTCGCCCTGCGGTGGTGGGAGCATACGATGGTGCGGGTCGCCATCCGCTACCCGGAAGGGCGCAGGGTGCTGGTCCGCCCCGGCACGACCGTGCTGGAAGCCAGCCGCGCCGCCGGCATTCCGCATGCCTCGGTGTGCGGCGGGCGGGGCCGCTGCTCGACCTGCCGGGTGCGGGTCGGTGCCGGCGGCGATGCCCTGCCGCCGCCGAGCGCCAACGAGGCCCAGGTGCTGGCCAGGATCGGAGCACCCGCCTCGGTGCGGCTCGCCTGCCAGATCCGGCCGCATCACGATCTGGCGGTGCTGCCGCTGCTCCCGGCCAGCGCCGGGCCGCGCGAGGGCTATCGCCGGCCGGAGCATCTGGCGGGCGCGGAACAGGAGATCGCCATCCTCTTCGCCGATCTGCGCGGCTTCACCAAGATGGCGGAGAACCGGCTGCCCTATGACGTGGTCTTCGTCCTGAACCAGTATTTCCGCGCCATGGGTCAGGCGGTGGAGAAAAGCGGGGGCCAGCTCGACAAATTCATCGGCGATGGCGTGATGGCGCTATTCGGCCTGGGAGAGGATGGCGGCGACGGCTGCCGGCGCGCCCTGGAAGCGGTGCCGGCGATGGTGGCGGCGCTCGGCACGCTGAGCGCGTCGCTGTCGCATGTCCTGTCCGAACCGCTCCGCATCGGCATCGGGCTCCATGTCGGCACGGTGATCGTGGGCGAGATGGGCTATGGACGGGCGAATTCGGTCACCGCGATCGGGGACGCGGTCAATATCGCCAGCCGCCTCGAAGAACTGACCAAGGAATTCGGCGTGGAGCTGGTGGTCTCGGCGCGGGTGGCGGAACGGGCGGGCCGCGATCTTGGCCATTTCCCCAGGCGCGAGATCGAGCTGCGCGGGCGCAGCCAGGCGCTGCCGGTCTATCTCGTCGCCAGCAGCCTGAGCCTGGCGGCCGAGGCGGCTGCCCAGGACTCGGCCCAGGACGCGGCGCTCACGCCTCGCGCTTGAGCATCGGGCCGAGCGGGCGGCCGGCGAAAATATGGATATGGAGGTGGGGCACCTCCTGATGCGCATCGGCGCCGCTGTTGGCGAGGATGCGATAGCCCCCCTTGGTCAGGCCGAGGCGCCGCGCCGTCTCGCCGACCGCGCGGAACAGGCCGGTGATCTCGGCGTCGCTGGCGCGGGCGGTGAAATCCTCCATGTCGATATAGGCGCCCTTCGGGATGACCAGGATATGCTCGGGCGCCAGCGGGCGGATGTCGCGGAACGCCAGGGCATGCTCGTCCTCGTAGGTTTTGTCGGCCGGCACCTCGCCGCGCAGGATACGGGCGAAGATATTGTTTGCATCGTACATGGCGTGTGACCTTGGATTCTCTCAGGGGCGCTAGGCTTGAGCCTCGGCGTTCGGGGCCATTGCAGCAGAGCGGAGGCCGGCCGGCAAGCGCCGCGATGGCCAGGCTGCGCTCTTGCGGGCGGACGGCTTTGGCCTATACTGCCGGCCGCTTTTCTTAAGTAAATCGAAGGATAGGTACGGCCTCTCATGACAGGCGATGTGAAGAAGGTGGTGCTCGCCTATTCCGGCGGCCTCGATACCTCGGTCATCCTCAAATGGCTGCAGGAACGCTACGGCTGCGAGGTGGTGACCTTCACCGCCGACCTCGGCCAGGGCGAGGAGCTTGAGCCGGCGCGGCGCAAGGCGGAGATGTTCGGCGTCAAGGAGATCTTCATCGAAGATCTGCGCGAGGAATTCGTCCGCGACTATGTCTTCCCCATGTTCCGTGCCAATGCCCTCTACGAGGGGCAGTATCTGCTCGGCACCGCCATCGCGCGGCCGCTCATCGCCAAGCGGCAGATCGAAATCGCGCGCGCCGTGGGCGCCGATGCCGTGGCGCATGGCGCCACCGGTAAGGGCAACGACCAGGTGCGTTTCGAGCTTGCCTATTACGCGCTGGAGCCGGCGATCAAGGTGATCGCGCCCTGGCGGGAATGGGACCTTACCTCGCGCACCCGGCTGATCGAATTCGCCGAGCGCCACCAGATCCCGATCGCCAAGGACAAGCGGGGCGAGGCGCCCTTTTCGGTCGATGCCAACCTCTTGCATATCTCGGCCGAGGGCAAGGTTCTGGAGGACCCCTGGATCGAACCCGAGGAGTTCGTCTTCTCGCGCACCGTGGCGCCCGAGGCCGCGCCCGATGAGCCCGAATATGTCGAGATCGAGTTCGAGCGCGGCGACCCGGTGGCGGTCGGGGGCGAGCGCATGAGCCCGGCGCAGCTTCTGACGAGGCTCAACGAGCTTGGCGGCAAGCATGGCATCGGCCGGCTGGATCTGGTCGAGAACCGCTTCGTCGGCATGAAAAGCCGCGGCGTCTACGAGACCCCGGGCGGCACCATCCTGGCCGCCGCCCACCGCGGCATCGAGAGCATCACGCTCGATCGGGGCGCTGCCCATCTCAAGGACGAGCTGATGCCGCGCTACGCCGAACTCGTCTATTTCGGCTTCTGGTTCAGCCCCGAGCGGCGGATGCTGCAAGCGCTCATCGATCAGAGCCAGGAGCAGGTCGCGGGCATTGTGCGCCTCAAGCTCTACAAGGGCAGCGTGCGCACCGTCGGGCGCAAATCCCCCCGCTCGCTCTATTCCATGGCGCATGTCACGTTCGAGGAGGATTCGGTCTACGACCAGCGCGATGCCGAAGGCTTCATCAAGCTCAATGCGCTGCGCCTGAAGCTCCTGTCGCGCCAGCGCGGCTGAAGGCGTTGCACCCGCCGGGGGCGCGGGGCCTTCAACGGGCGCGGGGATGCGCCTTGTCGTAGATTTCGAGCAGGCGGGCCTCGTCGACCTCGGTATAGCGCTGGGTGGTGGAGAGGCTCGCGTGGCCGAGCAGGTCCTGGATGGTGCGCAGATCGCCGCCGGCCGCGAGCAGGTGGGTGGCGAAACTATGGCGCAGCGCATGCGGCGTGGCGCTCGGCGCCAGGCCGAGCAGCGGGCGCAGGCGGCGCACCTGCTTCTGCACGATGGCGGGATCGAGCCGCTTGCCCTTCTGACCCACGAACAGCGGGTCGTTGGCGCCGATGGCAAAGGGGCAGGCGCGGCGATAGGCCGCGATGGCCTCGACCACGATGGGGAGCAGCGGCACCAGGCGCTGCTTGTTCCCCTTGCCGGTGATCACCATGGCATCGCCCGCCGGCATGTCGCGCCCGTTCAGCGCCAGCGCCTCCCCCAGGCGCAGGCCGCAGCCGTATAGCAGCGTCAGGACGGCGACATCGCGCAGGCCGACCCAGGGCTCGTCCGACAGCGCCGCGACCTCGCGCACCGCCGCCAGCGCCGCGGGGCGGGTGAGCGGCTTCGGCACGCCGTGGGGCAGGCGCGGCGCGCGGACCAGATCGAGCGCCGAACCCTGGATCCGGTGGTCGCGCTCCAGGCTGCGGAAGAAGCCGCGTACCGCCGAGAGGCCGCGGGCGATCGAGGCGGCGGCGAGGCCGCTTGCCCGCTGACGCGCGAGATAGGCGCGGATGTCGGAGGGGGTGAGGCGTTCGAGCGCCGCGAAATCGGGCGGTTCGCCAAGATGCCCGGTGAGGAAGCGGAGAAAGGCCACGAGATCCTGGCGATAGGCGGCAATCGTATGGGCGGAGGAACGCGGCAGGGCGGCATGATGATCAAGCCAGGCGCCGAGCGCTGCCATCACCTCTTCCGCCGCCGGCACCAGAGCCGCCGCGGCACCCTCGCCCGAACCGCCCGGGCGAGCGGGTTTCAGCCTCATGCGGCCGGCGGGGCCGGCGCCGGGATTTCCGCCTGCGGCAGCCAGGCCTTGAGGCAGCGCTGAACCGCCTGGGCCAGGAACAGCAACAGCTCCGTGCCCTGGCCGTCGTGGAACTTGCCCTCGTGGCGCGAGCCGATGGCGAGGAGGCCGGCCGGCATGTCGTCGCCGCAGCGCAGCCGGACCAGGGCGTCGGAGCGCACCAGCGGCGCCGCCGGGCCGAACACCGCGCGGAGCGGCGGCGCCGCCGCGCGCAGGCGGACGTCGCGCTGGCGGCCGAGCATGCGGTCGATGCTGCCCTTCGGCAGGATGTAGAAATTGGCCTGCGACATGCGCGGCGGCACCGCGCTCTCGATGGCGAGCGTCACCGCATCCATGTCGAGGAACTGGGCGAAGTCGGCGGCGACGATATGGAGGAGATGTTCGAAACTCTCCGCTTCGAGCAGCGCCAGGACCGCGGCATGCACCTGCGCCTGGGTCGCAAGGTTCGAGCGGCTGGCGGCGATCAGCGCGCCCTGGGTATCCTTCAGCCTCGCCATTTCGCCCTGCATGCGCTCCAGCATGAAGCGCTGCATGTCGAGGACGGCCCCATCCGATTGCTGCGCCGGCGGCGTCAGCACTTCCAGCAGGTCGGCATGTTCCACCAGGAAGGCGGGATGGCCGCGGAGATACTCTTCCACCTCCGGCGCGGTCGGGCGCCCGGTGGCCTCGTCGTCGCTTTCGGCTGCGGAATCGGCCACGGCGGCGCCCCTCAGGCCTGGGGAATCGACTGGCCGGTCTTGGCCCAGTCGGCGAGGAAGGTCGCCAGCCCCTTGTCGGTCAGGGGATGCAGCGCCAGCTTGCGCAGCACGTCGGGCGGCAGGGTGGCGACATGGGCGCCGAGCTTGGCCGCCGCCACCACATGGATCGGATGGCGGACGGAGGCCACCAGGACCTCGGTGGTGAAGGTCTCGTACTGACGATAGATCTGGACGATGTCGGCGATGAGCTGCATGCCGTCCTCGCCGATATCGTCGAGCCTTCCGACGAAGGGCGAAACGAAAGTGGCGCCCGCCTTGGCGGCGAGAATGGCCTGGGCTGCGGAAAAGCACAGCGTGACATTGACCTTGATATTTTCGGCCGAGAGCGCCTTGCAGGTCTTGAGTCCGGCCAGCGTCAGCGGCACCTTGACGCAGACATTGGGCGCAATTGCGGCCAGGGTATGTCCCTCGCGCAGCATGGTCGCAAAGTCGGTCGCGGTCACCTCCGCGCTGACCGGCCCCGCCACCAGGCCACAGATTTCCTCCACCACGGTGAGGAATTTCCGCCCGGTCTTGGCGACCAGGGACGGGTTGGTGGTGACGCCGTCGAGCAGGCCGGTTTCGGCCAGATCGCGGATCTCGGCGGTATCGGCGGTATCGACGAAGAACTTCATGAACCCTAAACTCCGAAGCTGTCGGTCGCGGCAGGCTATATCATGACGGCGGTCCGGTACCGGCGACTATAGTCTGCCTGACGCAGCCCGTTTGACGCCGGCCCTTAAGCTTTCCGCCGGCCCCCGCTTTCCGCCGGCTGGAGTGTAGCCCATGCCATCCCGCTCTGCCAACCTTGAGCCGCCGGCAGCCCCCGCCGGCGCGGCGGTCGGCTCGGCCAAGCCCGGGGTCGCGGTGCTGCTGCCCATCCCCCTGGGCCGGCCGCTCGATTATGCCGGGGCGGCGGGGCTTGCGCTGGCCCGAGGCGATGTCGTCGCGGTGCCGCTTGGCCGCCGGGAAACCTATGGCGTCGTCTGGGGCGAGGCCGGCGGCGCCATCGCACCGGCGGCGCTCAAGCCGGTGGCGCGCCGGCTCGACTGCCCGCCGCTGCCCGAGGCGTTACGCCTCTTCGTCGATTGGGTGGCCCGCTACACGATGTCGCCGCCGGGCGCCGTGCTGCGCATGTGCCTGAGCGTGCCGGAAGCGCTGGAGCCGTCGGCGCCCAAGATGGGCTATCGCGCCGCCGGGATCGTGCCGGCGCGCCTCACGCCTGCGCGGCGGCGGGTGCTGGAGGCGGCGGCCGGCGACGCGCCTTTAAGCGTCGCGGCGCTGGCGGCTTCGGCAGGCGTTGGCGAGGGTGCGGTCAGGGCGCTGATCCGCACCGGTGCGCTCGAAGCCCTGGAGCTTGGCCCCGAACCCGCGGCCGCGCCGGCGGTTCCCGATGCCGAGCGGCCGGGGCTGGCGCTCGGCCCGGCGCAGGCGGAAGCCGCGATGGATTTACGCCAGCGGGTGGCGGCGGCGGCCTTCTCGGTCACGCTGCTCGAAGGGGTGACGGGGTCGGGCAAGACGGAAGTTTATTTCGAGGCCATCGCCGAGACGCTCCGCGCCGGCGGCCAGGCGCTGGTGCTGCTGCCCGAGATCGCGCTTTCCGCCCAATGGCTCGACCGGTTCGCGCGGCGTTTCGGCGCGGCCCCGGTGGCCTGGCATTCCGACCTTACGCCGGCACGGCGCCGGCAGGCCTGGCGGGCGGTGGCGGAAGGGCGGGCGCGGGTGGTGGTCGGCGCCCGTTCCGCGCTCTTCCTGCCCTTTCCAGCGCTCGACCTCATCGTCGTCGACGAAGAGCATGACGGCGCCTACAAGCAGGAGGAAGGCGTCATCTACAACGCCCGCGACATGGCGGTGGTGCGCGGCCGGCTGACCGGCATCCCGGTGGTCCTGGCCTCGGCGACGCCCGCGCTGGAGACGCTGGCCAATGTCGCGGAAGGGCGCTATCGCCGCGTCCATCTGCCCGACCGCCATGGAAGGGCGTTGCTGCCCGAGGTCATGCCGCTCGATCTGCGCCGCTTCACCCCGCCGCCCGGCCGCTGGCTGGCGCCGCCGCTGGTGGAGGCCGTGGCCGCGGCCCTGGCCGCCGGCGAGCAGGCGATGCTGTTCCTCAATCGCCGCGGCTATGCGCCGCTCACGCTATGCGGCGCCTGCGGCCATCGCCTGCAATGCCCCAATTGCTCCGCCTGGCTGGTCGATCATCGCGGCGCCGGGCGCCTGCAATGCCACCATTGCGGCCATGCCGCCGCCATCCCCGCCGCCTGCCCGTCCTGTGGCGAGGAAGGCCGCTTCCGGCCGTGCGGCCCGGGGGTTGAGCGCCTGGCGGAGGAAGCGGCGGCGCTTTTTCCCGACGCCCGGACCGCCATCATGGCCTCCGACACGATCGGCGGCCCGGCGGCGGCGGCGGCGCTGGTCGAGGCGGTCGCCGCCCATCGCATCGATCTCATCATCGGCACCCAGATCGTCGCCAAGGGCCACCATTTCCCGCTGCTGACGCTGGTCGGCGTGGTCGATGCCGATCTCGGGCTCGAAGGCGGCGATCTGCGGGCGGGAGAGCGCACCTTCCAGCTCCTGAGCCAGGTCGCCGGCCGCGCCGGCCGCGCCGAACATCCCGGCCGCGTCCTGATGCAGACCTACATGCCCGAACATCCGGTGCTGCGCGCGCTGGCAAGCGGCGATGCCGCGGGCTTCATCGCCGCCGAGATGCGGGCGCGGGCGGAAGCGGGGATGCCACCCTATGGCCGGCTTGCCGCGGTGATCGTCTCGGGCGAGGGCGCGGGCGAGGTCGCCGCCGCCGCCGCGGCGCTCGGCCGTGCGGCGCCGCAAGAATCCGGCATCGAGGTCTTCGGCCCGGCGCCGGCGCCGCTTGCCCGCCTGCGCGGCCGCCACCGCCAGCGCCTGCTGCTGAAAGGGACTAGGCAGAGCAATCTGCAGAAAGTGCTGCGCCGCTGGCTCGATGCCGTGCCGCTGTCAAGCCGCGTCCGCCTGCAGGTC
Organism: uncultured Rhodospirillales bacterium; assembly: GCA_937905845.1. Classification (GTDB taxonomy): domain Bacteria; phylum Pseudomonadota; class Alphaproteobacteria; order Ferrovibrionales; family Ferrovibrionaceae; genus CALCYJ01. The sequence continues at coordinate 844 of CALCYJ010000267.1, read as the reverse complement.
GATATCGATCCCTATAGTTTCCTCTAGTTTCCTCCGGCGCGGGCCGGATCGGGGATAGGGCGCATAAAGCGGCGTGAAACGGCCGCACGGAGCCCGAATGCGGCAGGGTTCTGTTGCAAGCGTGGTGGACCTGTGCTAGGTAACGCCTGCTTTTCCGGCCGGGGACCGGAGACGCAACCGAGCGCGGTCGGTTTTTCCTTAAGAAAAACAGCTATTTAGACCTTATCCCCCGAAGCCTGTTCGAGGGTCATTTCTTGGCAGCCGAAACCTCCATCGTGACGGGTATTTCCGGACGCTATGCGACGGCGCTTTTCGCGTTGGCGCAGGAGCGCAAACAGCTTGATGCGGTCGCCGCCGATATCGCCGGCCTTCAGGCGATGCTGGCGGAGAGCGCCGATCTGGTGCGCCTGGTGCGCAGCCCCCTGTTCAAGCGCGACGAGCAGGCGCGCGCCCTGGCGGCGGTGATGGCGCGGGCGGGTCTTGGCGATCTGGTCCGCCGTTTCGTCGGCGTGGTCGCGACCAACGGCCGGCTGTTCGCGCTGATCCCGATGCTGCGCGATTTCCAGACGCTGCTCTCCCGCCACAAGGGCGAAGTGGTGGCCAAGGTCGTATCGGCTATGCCGCTTTCCGATCCGCAGACGCAGGCGCTGGCGGCGGCGCTCGCAGGCGCTGCCGGCCGGCCGGTGATCGTCGAGGCGGCGGTGGATGCCGATCTCATCGGCGGCCTCAAGGTCAGGATCGGCTCGCGCCTGGTCGATGCTTCGCTCAAAGCCAAGTTGCAGAATCTCAAGATTGCGATGAAAGGGGTTGCGTGATGGATATCCGCGCCGCAGAAATCTCCGAA
>CALCYJ010000266.1 GCA_937905845.1 uncultured Rhodospirillales bacterium | reverse complement strand
CCGCCGCCGCCGGCAGGCGTAGGGTGAAGCACGAGCCTTCGCCCTCCCGGCTGTCGATCGCAAAGCTGCCGCGGTGGCGGTTGACGATGTGCTTGACGATGGCAAGGCCGAGCCCGGTGCCGCCAAGCCGCCGGCTGCGCGCCGTATCGACGCGGTAGAAGCGTTCGGTCAGGCGCGGCAGATGCTCGCGGGCGATGCCCTCGCCCTCGTCGCGCACCATCGCCACCACGCTGGCGCGGCCCGAACCCGAGCCCGGAGCAGCCTGCGGTTCCACCTTCAGCGTCACCGTGACCGCGGTGCCGGGTCGGCCGTATTTCAAGGCATTGTCGATCAGATTCTGCATCACCTGGACAAGCTGGTCGCGATCGCCGATCACCGCCGGCAGATGCGGCGCCGCGTCCAGCGCAATGTGCATATGCTTGGCTTCGGCCTGGAATTGGAGCATGTCGGCAACGCTTTGCACCACCTGCGCCAGATCGACGCGGCCCTCGGGCGGCATATGTTCGTCCAGCTCGATCTGGGACAGCGACAGAAGATCGGCGATGAGCCGCGCCATGCGGCTTCCCTGCTCGCTCATGATGGCGAGGAAGCGCTGCCTCGCCTCCTCGTCATCGCGCGCCGGGCCGCGCAGGGTCTCGATGAAGCCGATCAGCGTCGAGAGCGGCGTGCGCAGTTCGTGGCTGGCGTTGGCGACGAAATCGGCCCGCATCTGCTCGGCCCGCTTGGCCGCCGTCAGGTCGTGTAGCAGCAGCAGCAGCGTCGAACGGTCGGCCATCGCCTTGGGCAGCGCCACCGCGCGGGCGCTGAAGTCGCGCGGCACCGTGCCGACGAGGACGAATTCGACCTCGCGAAAGCCCGTCGCGGCACTTTGCACCGCCTGCACCGCATCAAGCACCGTGGGGTGGCGCAATGCCTGCGCCAGATCGCGGCCGAGAGCATTGTCGCCGAAAAGACCACGGGCAGCGGCGTTGACGCGCACGATGCGGCGTTCGGCATCGAGGAACAGCAGAGGATCGGGCAGGGCATCGAGAATGGCCGAAGCGGAAGCAGCCTCGGCCGCAAGCCGCGTGCGCCCGGCGGCAAGCTCGCGCTGTAACCGCGCCAGCCCGTCGATAAGATCGGCGGCAACCGACGAACGCGCTGGCGCCGACGCCGGCACGCCCACCTCCCGCCCCGGCGCCAGGGCGTCGTTCATCGCCTGCCACAGATCGCCGAAGACGCGCCGCACGGTCAGGCCGACGCCGATGAGAAGCAGCAGGATGCCGATGGCGGCAGCGCCCGGCGTCAGCGCGCCGAAGGCCAGGAGCAGCACCAGCACCGCAACGCCCGGCAACGCAAAGGCGACTAGCGCCGGCAACCAGCGTTCGGCGGGAGGCGCCTGATGGAAGCGGACCATGGCGTCAGGTTCCGCTCCGCGGCCCGCGGCCGGCTCGACCGGTGCGGCCGGTGCTACCGGCTTGACCGGAGTTGGAGGCGAAACCCCGGTCCGGGCTCACGGTGCCTCGAGGTAATGGATGCTGAAGAGCGCCGCATCGTCCTGCCAGACGGCGCTCGGGCGGAAGCCCGCGGCGATACTCAAGGCCTGGAATTCCGCCACGCCGTATTTGCACGAATCCTCGGTATGGATGCGCTCGCCCGCGGCGCAGCGGACCGGCACGCCGGCGACATGGACAAGCTGCTCGCGCCGGCTTTCAAGATAGATCTCGATGCGGCCGGCGGCCTCGTTATAGAAAGCGAGATGGCGGAAGCCGTCGAGGTCGAAATCGCCATCGAGTTCACGATTGATGCGGGTGAGAAGATTGAGGTTGAAGGCGGCGGTGACGCCTTGCGCATCGTTATAGGCGGCATGCAGGATCGCCGGCGCCTTCTTCAGATCGACGCCGACGATCAGCGCGCCGCCGCCGGCCAGCAACCTGGCGCAGGCGGCGAGGAAGGATCGGGCGGCCGCGGGCTTGAGATTGCCGATGGTCGAGCCCGGGAAGAAGGCGACCCGTCGCCGCCCGGCGGAGGGCGGCGGCAGGTTGAGGCCCTGGCTGTAATCGGCGCAGATCGCCGTCACCGCGAGTGCGGGATAATCGTGGGCGATCGCCGCCGCCGCCGCGAACAGCGGCTCGCGCGCGATATCGACCGGCAGATAGGCGGCCGGATGGTCGAGCGCATCGAGCAGAAGGCGCACCTTGCGGCTCGCGCCGCTGCCAAGCTCGATCAGCTCGCAGCCGGGGCCGATGCGGGCCGCCATCTCGCCGGCATTGCGTTCCAGAAGCGCCGTCTCGGTGCGGGTCGGGTAATATTCCGGCAAGTCGCAGATCGCCTCGAACAGGCGCGACCCCGCCTCGTCATAGAGGAATTTGCACGGGATCGATTTCGGCCGCGCCAAGAGGCCCGCCAGCACCGCCGCGCGGAAATCCTCCTCGTCGGGGGCGAGATCGAGCAGACGCGGACGGGCCCGCGCGCTCACGCGCCATCCTCCGCCAGGCGGATGCCGCTGAACTGCCAGCGCGCGGCCGGCGGGAAGAAATTGCGGTAGCTGGCGCGGATGTGATCATCCGGCGTGACGCAGGAACCGCCGCGCAGCACCATCTGCCCCGACATGAACTTCCCATTGTATTCGCCGACCGCGCCCGGGGCCGGACGAAATCCCGGATAGGGCGCGTAAGCGCTGCCGGTCCATTCCCAGACGTCGCCGAACATCTGTTCGAGCGGCGCCCGCGTCCCGGGCGCCGCGCGGGGATGGAAAAAGCCGCTGCCGAGCAAATTGCCGCGGGCGGGGGTGCCAGCCGATACCGATGCTGATGCCGATACCGATGCCGCCGCCACTTCCCATTCCGCCTCCGTCGGCAGCCGCGCGCCGGCCCAACGGGCATAGGCATCGGCCTCGTAATAGCTGACATGGCAGACCGGCTCGTCCAGGCGCAGATCGCGCCGTCCCGACAGCGTCGCGATCGAGACCGCGCCGTCCGCCGCCTCGAACCAATAGAGCGGCGCCGACCAGTCTTCCGCCTGCACCAGGGCCCAGCCGTCGGAGAGCCACAATTCCGGCCGGCGGTAGCCGCCGTCGGCGATGAAGCCGGCATAATCCCCGACGGTGACGAGGCGGCTCGCCAGCCTGAAGGGCGCGAGGAAGACCGGATGGCGCGGTCCCTCGTTATCGAAGGCGAAGGCACCGCCGGCCGCACTCCCGTCGCCGCACCCGATACGGCACAGGCCGCCCGGAAAGCTCTGCCAGCCCATCGGCCGCGGCGCGTTCATCGCCACGGGTCCCGGCGGATTGGTCCGTTCCGGGCAATAGACCGGCATGTCCGGATGGCCGGCGAAGACATGCTTGATATCGGTGAGGATCAGCTCCTGGTGCTGCTGCTCGTGATGCAGGCCGAGGGTGAAAAGGCCACGCACCGATGCCCAGATGGTTTCGGAAACACAGCCGAGCCAATCCTCGATGGCGGCATCCACGACGGCACGGTAGCGGCCGATCGCACCCGCCGTCGGGCGCGAGAGCAGGCCGCGGGCGGCGCGGCGATGGCGCGGCCCCAGCGTCTCGTAATAGGAATTGAAGAGATAGGCGTAACCCTCGTCGGGGGTACGGTAGGCGGCGGCATGGGGCTTCAGGATGAATGTCTCGAAGAACCAGGCCGTATGGGCGAGATGCCACTTGGTCGGGCTCGCATCCGCCATCGACTGGATGCACTGATCCTCGGGTTCGAGCCGGGCGGCAAGGCGGCTGGTCGTCTGCCGGATCCGCCGGAAGGCAGCCAGCGCTTCGGTGCGCTCTGCCAGGGAGGACGGCGCAAAAGCGCCGGAATGGGCCGATTGCGCCCGGTCGGTGGCATCGCTCATGCCGGCCAGCATAACCGATGCCGCGCGCGGATGCCACGCACCGATGCAAGGCGCTGCCCGCGCCCCGGCCTCAGGCAGCAGCGTCGCTGCTGGCCCCATGCAGCTCCCGCGTCGCCGAGAAGCGGATCATCGGCCAGTCCTGCTGCGCGCGGCCGAGCTGCCAGGCGTTGCGCGCGAGATAGACCAGGGCGCCGTCCGCGTCCTCGGCAAGATCGGAGCGGTTGGCATCGATGAACCGCTTCAAGGCCGCCGCGTCACCGCCGCCGACCCAGCGCGCCGTCTCGTAGGGTGCCGCCTCGAACCCGGCCTTGATCCCGTATTCGGCGGCGATGCGCGCCGTCAGCACCTCGAACTGCAACGGCCCGACGACGCCGACGATCCAACTGGCGCCGCCGAGCGGCTTGAACACCTGGCTCACCCCCTCCTCGCCCAGATCCTGGAGCGCCTTGCGGAGCTGCTTGGCCCGCATGGGATCATCGAGCCGCGCCCGCCGCAGCACCTCGGGCGCAAAGCTCGGAATGCCGGTGAAGCGCAAATCCTCGCCCTCCGTCAGGGCATCGCCGATCCGGAGCGCGCCGTGATTGGGAATGCCGACGATATCACCCGGGTATGCCTCTTCCGCCAGTTCCCGGCTCTGCGCCAGGAAGAACATCGGACTATGAACCGAGAGCCATTTTCCGCTCCGGACATGGAACAGTTTCATGCCGCGGCGAAAGCGGCCCGAGCACAGCCGCACGAAGGCGATGCGGTCGCGGTGGTTGGGGTCCATATTGGCCTGGACCTTGAAGACGAAGCCCGAAACCTTGTCCTCCTCGGGTGCGACCGCGCGCGGCTTCGCCGGCTGGGAGCGCGGCGGCGGTGCGAAATGCCCAAGCGTTGCGAGCAGCTCGGCCACGCCGAAATCGCGCAGCGCACTGCCGAAGAGGACCGGCGTCAGATGGCCCTCGCGGTAGCTTTCGAGCGAAAAGCTCTTGCAGGCGCCGCGGACCAGCGCCACCTCCTCGCGCAGCCGCGCCACGAGATCGGGCGGCAGCAGGGCGTCGAGACGCGGATCCTCCGGCCCCGTCAGCGCCACCGCCTGACCGAGCCGGTCGCGCTCTCCCGCCTCGAAGGGCAGCAGGCGGTCGTGCAGCAGGTCGTAGCAGCCCTTGAAATTCTGCCCCATGCCGATAGGCCAGGTCAGCGGCACCGCATCGAGGGCCAGCGTCTGCTCGATCTCGTCCAGAAGCTCGAAAGGCTCGCGCGCCTCGCGGTCCAGCTTGTTGACGAAAGTGACGATGGGCAGGCTGCGCAGGCGGCAGACCTCGAACAGCTTGCGCGTCTGCGCCTCGATGCCGCGGGCGGCATCGAGCACCATGACGGCCGATTCCACCGCCGTCAGGGTGCGGTAGGTATCCTCGCTGAAATCCTCGTGGCCGGGCGTGTCGAGCAGATTATAGGCGATGCCCGCATGCTCGAAGCTCATGACCGAGGCGGTGACGGAAATGCCGCGCTCCTTCTCGATCGCCATCCAGTCCGAACGGGCGCGGCGGCGATCGCCCCGGGCCTTGACCGCGCCGGCGAGCTGGATCGCGCCGCCGAACAGCAGCAGCTTCTCGGTCAGCGTGGTCTTGCCGGCGTCGGGGTGCGAGATGATGGCAAAAGTACAGCGGCGGGGAATGGCGGTCATGGGATGTTGCTTAAGCTCTAATAGGATTTCGGCAGGTTCAGCACCTTCTCGGCGATGAAGCAGAGAATGAGTTCGCCGCTGACCGGCGCGATGCGCGCGATCATGCTTTCGCGCAGGAAGCGCTCGACATGATATTCCTTGGCATAGCCGAAGCCGCCATGGGTGAGCACGGCGCGGTCGCAGGCGGCATATCCCGCCTCGGCGCCGAGATATTTGCCGGCATTGGCCTCCGGCCCGCAGGGCTTGCCGGAATCATAGAGCGCGGCCGCCTTGAACACCATGAGATTGGCCGCCTCAAGCTCCATCCAGCATTTCGCCAAAGGATGCTGGATGCCCTGGTTCTGCCCGATCGGCCGGCCGAACACCCGGCGCTCGCGGGCATAATCGGCTGCACGCTCCAGCGCCGCCTGGCCAAGCCCGACCGCCTCGGCGCCGATCAGGATGCGTTCGGGATTGAGCCCGTGCAGCAGATAGCGGAAACCTTCTCCCTCCTCGCCGATCCGGTCTTCCTCGGGGATCCTCAAACCGTCGATGAAGACGGCGTTGGAATCGACGGCGGCGCGGCCCATCTTCTCGATCCGGTTGGCCTGGATGGTTTTACGGTCGAAATCGCAATAGAACAGGCTCAGGCCCTTGGTGCGGTCGCGGCACTGTTCGATCGGCGTGGTGCGGGCCAGAAGCAGCATCTTGTCCGCCTCCTGCGCCGTCGAGGTCCAGACCTTCTGGCCATGCACCACGTAATGATCGCCCTCGCGCACCGCGCGGGTGCGCAGGCTCAGCGTATCGAGGCCGGCATCGGGCTCGGTCACACCGAAGCAGGCGCGCTCGCGCCCCTCGATCAGCGGCACCAGCATGCGCCGCTGCTGCTCCTTGGTGCCGAACACCACCACCGGTTGCAGGCCGAAAATATTGATATGAAGCGCCGAGGCGCCGCTGAAGCCCGCGCCCGAGCGCGCGATCACCTGCATCATGCTCGCCGCCTCGGTGATGCCGAGCCCGGCGCCGCCAAATTCCGGCGGCATGGCGATGCCGAGCCAGCCGCCCTCGGCGAAGGCCTTGACGAAATCTTCCGGAAAAGTGCCGGTACGGTCGCGCTCGCGCCAGTAATCGAGCCCGAAACGGCGGCAGATCGCTCCCACCGCCTCGCGCACCTCGCGCAGATTGGCACTCTCTTCCATCCCATTCTTCCCTGATGCTGAAACCCGTCCGCGGGAATGAAGACTTACCAATCCCGGAACAGGCATCGAGACAAATGCTTAAAAGCCGGCGCGCCGCATCCAGGTCCTAGCGGAAATATCCGATCGGCTGGAACCGGGTGGCCCGCCCGCGTCAGCGGGCCTGGCGCTGGCCGCCTTGCTGGCCCGCCAGATGATTGCGCAGCGACAGCAGGAGATCGCCCAGGCCATCCAGCGCGCGCTGGTGGCGGGCGCTGACCTCCGCCTGCTCGGCCCGTACCCGCTCGATCTGCTGGCGCAGATCGCTCTCCGCCACCGGCCGGTCCAAGCCGCGGCGGCTGAGCTTGGCCAGGTGATTGGCCAGCTCGCCGACCAGTTGGTCCCGGCTCCAGGCTTCGTGCTCCCGCCGCTCGAGCTGTTGACGCAGATAGATGATCTGCTCGGTCAGCAGGCGCTCCACGATATCGGCGACCGGTGCGACCGGCGCGGCTGGCACGGCCGGTGCGATCGACGCGGCCGGCACTGCTGGTAGGACCGGTAGGGCCGGTGCGGCCGATGCGGGTGGCGGGGGCGGCGGCGCTTGTGCCTCCCCGGCATCGGGCGGGCCGGAGAGCGCGTCGCCGGCCGCGGACGCGGCGGCGGCGGGCGGGAAGGATGGCGGCGGTGGTTCCGGCGCCGACGCGGCGGCGGGCCATAGACCCGGCATCGGCTTTGGTCCACCGGTCCGCGGCAGCGGCCGCGGCGGGACGCCGTCTCCGGGTTCCAGCAGCACTTTCCAATGCCCCTCGTCGTCGCGCTGCGCCTTGAGGAAACCATGTTCGACGATGGTCCGCAGCGTGGATAGGCTGATGCCAAGCCGCCTCGCGGCCTCGGCCAGCTCTACCGCATCCTTCATGTCCGCCGGCTGGTCCATCTTTCTCTGCCGATCCTAAGGCCACGGGGGCGGGAGGAATAGCATGCCCGCCGCCGGGCGTTCCGGCGGCGGGCGACATTATATCATCACAGCTTCATATCATCACCACCTCGTCACGCTCGAAGATAATATCTGACGGCCCG
>CALCYJ010000265.1 GCA_937905845.1 uncultured Rhodospirillales bacterium | reverse complement strand
TCTATATCATCGACGAAGTGCACATGCTGTCGACGGCGGCCTTCAACGGCCTGCTCAAGACGCTGGAAGAGCCGCCGGCGCATGTGAAATTCATCTTCGCCACCACCGAAATCCGCAAGGTGCCGGTGACGGTCCTCTCGCGCTGCCAGCGCTTCGATCTGCGCCGGGTGCCGGCGGAGCGGCTCTGCGCCCATCTCGAGGCGATCGCGGCCAAGGAAGGCGTGCGGTGCGACGCCGACGCGCTGGCCCTCATCGCCCGGGCGGCCGAAGGTTCCGTGCGCGACGCGCTTTCGCTGCTCGACCAGGCGATCGCCCATGCCGGCGGCGAGGTGCGCGCGGAGCCGGTGCGCGCCATGCTGGGCCTGGCCGACCGCGGCCAGGTGTTCGATCTCTACGAGCAGGTGATGCGGGGCGAGGTCGGGGCGGCGTTAGCCCTGCTTGGCGCCCAGTACGAGGCCGGCGCCGATCCGCTGAGCGTGCTGGCGGACATGCTCGATATCACCCACTGGCTCACCCGCCTCAAGACGACGCCCGGGATCGCCGACGACGTGACGCTGCCCGAAGCCGAGCGTGAGCGCGGCCGGGCCATGGCGGCGGCGCTCGGCATGCCGGTGCTGGTCCGCTGCTGGCAGATGCTGCTGAAAGGCCTGAGCGAGGCGCGCGCCGCACCACAGCCGCTCGCCGCCGCCGAGATGGTGCTGGTGCGGCTCTGCTATGTCGCCGACCTGCCGCCGCCAGCCGACCTGGTGCAGCGCCTGACCGGCGCGGCCGGTGCGACCGGTGCGGCCGGCTCGGCCGGTGCGGCCGGCTCGGCCGGCGCGACCGGTGCGGCCGGTGCTTCCATGCCGATCGCCTCCCCCGCGCCTCTTGCGCCGCGGGCCGGCGAGCGGCGGGCCTTGTCCGGCCGTTCGCAGGCGCCACCGGTGGAGGCCGTAGCCTTGGGCGTGCCGTCCCCCTTGCCCGCGCCGATCGCGGCGGCCGTGTCGGTCGTGCCGGCGGATTTCGCCGCCCTGCTCCAGCTTGCCGGCGAGCGGCGCGACGGCCTGCTCAAGGGCAAGCTGGTGAATTACGTGCATCTGGTGCATTTCGAGCCCGGCCGCATCGAATTCCGTCCCGCCGCGGGCGCGCCGGCCGATCTGGCGGCGAATTTGTCCCGCTGCCTGGCCGAGTGGACGGGGATGCGCTGGATGGTTTCGGTATCGGCGGAGCCGGGCCGGCCGACGGAAGCGATGCGCCTGGCGGCGGTGCAGGCGGCGAGCCATGACGAGGCGGCGCAGCATCCCCTGGTGCAGGCGGCGCTGGAGTGCTTTCCTGGCGCCGGGATCACCGCGGTCCGGGATCTGCCCTCGCCGGATTTCGGGGTGGAGGACGGGACGGCCGCGAGCGGGGATGCGTTGGAGGGAGACGAGGAAGCATGAAGAATCTCGGCCAGATGATGAAGCAGGCGCAGGAAATGCAGAACCGCATGGCGGAGATGCGCGAGCGCCTCGACGCCCAGGAGGTGAGCGGCGCTTCGGGCGGCGGCGTGGTGCAGGTGACGCTGAACGGCAAGGGGGAGATGCGCCGCATCGCCCTCGACCCGACGCTGTTCCAGCCGCTGGACCAGGAGGTGCTTGAAGACCTCATCCTGGCCGCCCATAACGATGCCAGGCGCAAGCTCGACGCCCATCTCGCCGAGGAAATGGCCAAGGTCACCGGCGGTCTTGAGCTTCCGTCCGGATTCAAGCTGCCGTTCTGACCGCGCACGGACGGGCTTTGCGACCGGAATCGGGCATTGGGGCGGCGGATGGCGGAAAGTGATCTCGATCGGCTGATCCGGCTGCTGGCCAAGCTGCCGGGCCTGGGTCCGCGTTCGGCCCGGCGCGCGGTGCTGCATCTCCTGAAGCACCGCGAGCTGCTGCTGCTGCCGCTGAAGGACGGGCTGGCGCAGGCGGCCGAGCGGGTGCACGAATGCTCGCGCTGCGGCAATCTCGATGCGATCGACCCGTGCGCCATCTGCGGCGATGAGGCGCGCGATCAAAGCCTGCTCTGCGTCGTCGAGGATGTGTCCGACCTCTGGGCGCTGGAGCGGTCGGGCGGCTTCCGCGGGCTCTATCATGTTCTGGGTGGCACGCTCTCCGCGCTCGACGGCGTCGGGCCGGAGGATTTGCGCATCGACCGCCTGGTGAGCCGGGTCGCCGCCGGCGGCATCACCGAAGTGATCCTCGCCACCAACGCCACCGTCGAAGGCCAGACCACCGCCCATTACATCACCGACCGCCTGGCGCCGGGCGGGGTCGCCGTCACCAGGCTCGCCCGCGGCGTGCCGATGGGCGGCGAGCTGGATTATCTCGACGATGGCACGCTGGCACAGGCTTTGAAGGCCCGCCGGCCGCTCTGATCCGGCCGCGGGCCCGGCGGCGTCAGAAAAGCCGCCCCACCAGCCAATGCACGAGATGGGCGCCGGCAAACAGCAGGAACGCGTTCCACAGCGCTGCCGCCACGCCCGCCAGAATCCCGGCCAGGACCGCCAGCCCGTCGCCCGCGATAAGGCCGAGCGCGATGATGAGGATGCTGAGGGCCACGGGCAGATTGCCAAGCGGCACCGGCAGGCTCATCACCAGCGCCAGCAGTGTCAGCACCAGGCCGAGCCGGCGCTCGCCCGCCAGCCAGGGATAACGCGGGCGGAACAGCCGCTCGACCGGCCGAACCCTCGGCACGGCATGGGCTAAGAGCGTTTCGAGCCGGGTACGGGCGATGGCGCGGCGCGCGAGGAAGGGCGGCAGCCACGGTGTGGGCCTTCCCGCCGCCATCTGGAGGCCGAGGACTGCGAGCGGCAGGCCGAAGAGAAGGGAAAAGCCCGGGATCGCCGGCCCCGGCAGCGCATTGGGCAGGGCGAGCAGCAGCGCCAGGATGCCGAAGGCGCGATCGTGCAGGCGTTCGAGAATGGCGCCGAAGGTGATGCTCTCGCCGGCTAGGCCGTCGGTCAGGCCGGAGAGCAGCGCCGAGAAGGCGGCGGCATCGGGCGGTCTCGCGCCGTCCGCCGTCCGCGGGCTTGCGCTCATGTCACGGATCGCCGGCGCCGCCGGCGGGAAGACCCGGAAGCGTCACCTCCGCCGCCTCGCCCTCGATCGTTTCGGCGCTTTGCAGCGACACGAGCTGATAGGTCGCGAGATTGCCCGGTAGCGCCTTGGCATTGTCGGGGCGCACGCCGAGATCGACCAGGGTGCGGGCGCGCGGCAGCAGGCGCGAATTGACCGATTTGGCGAGGCCCGCGAAACTCTCGCTGGCGCTCTTCAGGCCGCGGCCGACCTTGTCCATATGGCCAAGGGCGATGCTGATGCTTTCGAGCAGCGACTGCGCCTGCTCGACGATGCGCTGCTGATTTTCCGCCTGGCGGGCGAGGTCGATCTCCTGGCGCGAGAAGCTGAGCAGGCAGGACAGTCCCGCCGGGCCGCAGGGCACGATGCCCTGGCGCGTCGCCGCCAGGGTGAAGGCGGGATCGGCCGAGGCGAGCTTTTCCAGCGCGCCCTCGTTCGGCAGGTACATGACATTGATCACCCGGCCGAGCGGCCCCTCGCCCGCCTTGGCCGCGGCGGCGCGGACCGCCGCCTCGTATTCGCGCCCCGCCAGATCCTTGAGATGCTGATTCATGGTGCGCGCGAGATTGGCCCGCGCCTGGGCTTCCTCGATCTCGCCCTCGGCCGCCGCCAGTTCCAGCAGGAACTTCGACGCCTTGGCATCGATCACCAGCAGCGAGCGCGCCGGCAGGAAGACCACGGCGTCGGGCCTCAAGCCGCTTCTCTCGGCGGTGCCGGCCAGGCTGTATTGCATGATGAAGTCACGCCCGGCCAGCAAGCCGAAAGCCTTGAGCGTATTCTCCAGCCCGATCTCGGCGAAATAGCCCGCACCCCCCGGGCTCGAGAGCGCGCGGTGCACGAGATCGAGGCGGCCGCGGCTTTCCCCCACCTGGCCGGCCAGGGCGTCGACGGTACTGGTCAGGCGCTGGAACTGGCCGAACAGCCCCTCGGTCGCGGTCTTGATCTGCTCCGCCTGCTGCTGCTTTGCCGCCTCGCTTTCGCGCTGGTGGTCTTCGATCAGCTTGCTCGACATCTGGCTGAGGGTGGAGAAGGCCGCCGCCTGGGCCGATTTCAGGCTTTCCTCGCGCGCCGTTTCCCAATCGGCGACGCGCTGCTCCATCGCCTGCACCGCGCTGGCGGCGAGGGCCGCATCCCGCTCCGCCGCGATCCGGGCCTGGTCCGCCTCGATCATCGCCCGGCGCTGCTCGTCGCGTTCCACGGTCAGCGCCGCGCCTTGGCGTTGCGCCTCTTCGAGCCGCGTCTCGGCCCGGCCGCGGGCCGTCTGATGCTCCGCGGCTTCCGCCGCCGCCGCCGCCGTCTCGCGCCGCGCCTGATCGAGAATGCCGCGCATCTCCGCCTGCGCCGCGATCTGCCCCGCGCCAAGCTCCGCGACCCGGCGCGCGAGCAGCCGCCCGCGGGCGAGGCTCGCGGCAAGGACCGCCGCCAGCGCGGCGCAGGCGAGAATCAGGACGGCGGCAAGGGCAAAGAGCGGTGCGGGCACGGGCGATCCTCAAGGCGGGCAACGGGTTCAACCAGACTAGAACATAATCTTGGAAAAGGCGGGCGGTGTTTTCCGGCATCCGGGCCTATTCAATCGCCAGTTGCTTAGAGGTCCAAGCCGGATCCACCCGGCGCGGCCGATCTCAAGGCGACTGTTCAAAATCGATGAATTCATGTCAGGAAAATTGACATATTTTTTTCGCGAGATCGGTAACTATTTGAAATGATTGATATGGGATAGTGGCATAGCGCTTGCTTACCGGGGCAGGCAATCTGTTGGAAAATTGAGGGGATCGTCACGATGCGTAAATTGCTTTTAGCGGCGGCGGCGGGGGCGGCCATGTCGGCATCCTCGCTGGCCTATGCCGGGACCATCGACGTCACCCATTATTCGGTGCCGGTCGGGCTCACGGAGGAGATCTCCTACTCCGGTCATCCGGGATTTCACGAGGATGCCATCGCCGGCCAGATCATCCTGGACACCCACTCGACGTCCGGGAACAGCACGGTGGCCGTGTGGTGCACGGATATCTTCAACGACCTTGCCACCGGCAATTTCTCGCAAGGGCTGCTCACGACCAATCGCGACGGGATCGGCCTTGTGCTCACCTCGACGCAGATCGGTGAGATCGGCGGCCTGATCAATGTCGGCGACGCCCTCCTGTCGAGCGGCCATCCGACCGCCGGCTATACGGAGAACGAAGTTTCGGCCGCGATCCAGAACGCGATCTGGGAGGTCGAGATCGGTCCCGATTTCTCCTTCTCCTCGAGCGACCACAAGCTCAAGGGTCTGGTGAATACCTACGTGACCGATATCACCGACGGCACCTTCGCGCTTGATGCCGACGTCCTGCAATATACCGACGGCAATTACAGCCAGGGCGTGTCGGCCACTTACACGCCGCCGCCCTCGCCGGTGCCCGAGCCCGCGTCCATTCTGCTGTTGGGGATGGGTGTGCTGGGTCTTGCGGCCATGCGCCGCCGCCGCGCCTGAGATTACGGGCTTAAGGAGGGGCGGCCCACGGGTGGTCGCCTCTCCGATACCCTCCGGCCGCCGCTTGACGCCGGCGCCTGGCTGCAATACCTAGCGATGCATGAGCAGGCTTCCCATCATCACCGCGCCCGATCCGCGCCTTAAAGTCCATTCCGCCATCGTGCCGGTGGTGGACGATGCGGTGCGGCGCCTGATCGACGACATGATGGAGACGATGTATAACGCGCCCGGCATCGGGCTGGCCGCGATCCAGGTCGGCGTGCCCAAGCGGGTGATCGTCATGGACCTGGCGCGGGATGGCGAGCCGCCGGCGCCGCTGCATCTCGTCAATCCCGAGATCGTCTGGGCGGCCGACGAGGACGCGGTTTATGAGGAGGGCTGCCTCTCGCTGCCCGATCAATATGCCGAGGTGAGCCGGCCCGCCGAAATCGAGATCGCCTATCTCGACTATCACGGCCAGGCGCTGCGGCTGAAGGCCGAGGGTCTCAAGGCCGTCTGCATCCAGCACGAGATGGACCATCTCGAAGGCATCCTGTTCGTCGATCACCTCTCGGCGCTCAAGCGCAACATGATCCTGCGCCGCCTCCTGAAACAGCGCCGGCTCAATGTTGCCGACGCCTGATCCCCTGGCCGCGGTCTCTCCGCGCGGCGGCCGGAAAGCTCTTGATCTCGTCTTCATGGGCACGCCGGACTTCGCGCTGCCGGCGCTGAAGGCGCTGGCGGCGGCGGGGCACAGCATCCAGGCCGTCTACAGCCAGCCGCCGCGCCCCGCCGGCCGCGGCCAGCGCGCGCAGCCCTCGCCGGTCCAGGCCTGGGCCGAGGCCGAGGGCCTGGCGGTGCGGACCCCGGAAAGCCTGCGGGATGCGGCGGCGCAGGCGGCTTTCGCCGCCCTTGGCGTCGATGCCGCCGTGGTGGTGGCCTATGGGCTGATCCTGCCGCGGCCGATCCTGACGGCGCCGCGATTGGGCTGTTTCAACCTGCATGCCTCGCTTCTGCCGCGCTGGCGGGGTGCGGCACCGATCCAGCGCGCCATCATGGCCGGCGACGCGGAAACCGGCGTGGCGGTGATGCGGATGGAAGCGGGCCTCGATACCGGCCCGGTGCTGCTGGAAGCGCGCCAGCCCATCGGCCCGCGGATGAATGCGGGCGAGCTGCATGATCAATTGGCGCAGACCGGCGCCGGCCTGATGGTCGAGGCGCTGGCGGGGGTGGCGTCCGGCCGGCTCGAGGCGCGGCCGCAGGCGGATCAGGGCGTGAGCTATGCCGCCAAGATCGCCAAGGAGGAAGGGCACATCGATTGGCAGCGTCCGGCGGCCGAGCTGGACCGGCTGATCCGCGCGCTCAGCCCATTGCCCGGCGCCTGGTTCAACCTTCGCGGCGAAAGGCTCAAGGTGCTGGCGGCGGCGCCGCTCACGCTCCCCGAACCCGGCCAGGCCGGGCGGGTGCTCGACGATAGTTTGACGATTGCCTGCGGCGAGGGCGCCCTTCGCTTGCAGATCGTGCAGCGCGCCGGCCGGGCGCCGCTTGCCGCCGATGCGTTTCTGCGCGGCTTTCCCCTGCCGGCCGGGACCAAGCTTCTCTCGAGCCTTTCGTGAGCAACCCGGATCGCAATCCGTTATTCCGGAACCGGCTCTAATGCCGCGCTACCGGCTCGATATCGAATATGACGGCGGCGGCCTCGCCGGCTGGCAGCGCCAGGACGGGCTGCCCTCCGTCCAGGGGCTGCTGGAACAGGCGCTGCTGCGTTTCTGCGGCGAGGAGGTCGTGGTGATGGGCGCCGGCCGCACCGATGCCGGCGTTCATGCGCTGCGCCAGGTCGCGCATGTCGATCTGGCGCGCGACTGGCCGTCCCGGACAGTGGTGCGGGCGCTGAACTTCCATCTCCGGCCGGCGGCGGTCGCGGTGCTTGCCTGCGCCCTGGCGCCGCCCGGCTTTCATGCCCGCTTCTCGGCGCTGCGGCGCCATTACCGCTATCGGATTCTCAACCGCGCGACGCCGCCGACGCTCGATCGCGAGCGCGTCTGGGCGGTGGCCAAGCCGCTGGACTGGCAGGCGATGCAGGCCGCGGCGCAGGTCCTGGTCGGGCATCACGATTTTACCAGCTTCCGCGCCGCGCATTGTCAGGCCGCCTCGCCCCTGAAGACGCTCGACCGCCTCGATGTCGAAGCGGCGGGCGACGAAAT
>CALCYJ010000264.1 GCA_937905845.1 uncultured Rhodospirillales bacterium | reverse complement strand
GCCAGATCGCCGACCACCAGGGTCTTGAGCCGCGTGGCGCCGAGGAGTGCCGCCATCTGCGGATAGAGCGCCTTGAGCGAGAGCGTCACCATGATGTCGGTCTCACTGTCCTCGATCTTGTGCGCCAGCGTGCGGGCGACATCGAGCGGCGAATAATTCACCACGACGCCGCCGGCCTTGAGGATGGCGAAGAAGGCGATGATGTAATGGGGCGTGTTGGGCAGGAACAGCCCGACATGCGTGCCCTTGACGACGCCGAGGCGGCGAAAGCCCGCGGCGGCGCGGTCCACCAGGGCGCCGATCTCGCCATAGGTGAAGCGCCGCCCCATGAAGTCGCAGAGCGGCCGGTCGCGGTATTTCGCCACCGCGTCATCGAGCATCTCGTAAAGCGGCCGGCGGGGAAATTCGGCATGCCAGGATACGCCGGCGGGATAGGATTTTTCCCAGGGCTCTGCGCTCATGCGTTCTCCTTGGCGGCTTGGCGGTGGATCGGGCCGCACGGGTCCCAGATTGCGGCCTTGAGTGCCAAGCAGCTTACGGCCCACCACCGGACGTGGCAAGGCGCGCCGGTATTGCAACGGACATGCGGGGGCGGGGGACGCGGCGTTTGCCGCCCGGCGCGGTGCCGTACTATGCTGCCCCCCGACAGGGCAGAGAAGTGGGAGATCGGTCATGACCAAGGACGACGATGCGTCCGCCATATCTGCCGAGCGCTGGATTGCCATTCTGCGCTATCGCGGCATGGATGCCGAGGCGCTGCTGGTGGCGCAGCGCCGCAATCTGAAGGCTCTGATGCAGGCGAGCGAGGTGGTGGCCAAGGGGCTGGACGAGGCGACGGGCCGCCACGCCGGCCTGATGCGGCAATCGCTGGGCCGGCTCCGGGCCGCCATGCCCGAGGTGGGCGCGCCCCAGGGCAATCTCGAAGACCTGGCGCGCCAGCAGCTCGACTATTCGCGCCAGACGGTGGAAACGGCGCTCACCCATTTCCAAGAACTGGGCGATCTGGTCTGGCGGTGCAATCGCGAGGCCTATGAACGGATCAACCGGTCGCTGCTCGATAGTCTTCAGAGCTTCCTGCAGGCCCGGCCCGAAGGAACGGCCGAGCCGGCGATGCCGGCAGCCCCCGCCAAGCCCGCCAAATCCCTCAAGCCGGCCAAATCCACCGCTAAAGTCCGCCGCGCGAAGACGCCAAAGGCCGCGCCGCCGGCAAAGGGGGCAAAGGGAACGCGGCCCGCGAAGCCGTCCCCGCGCACCAAATCACAGGCGCGTGCGCCGCACGCCAAGCCGCCAAAGCGCGCCGACTGATTCCTGGGCCTTAGGCCCCGCGTCTTATTCGAGGGCGATGAAGCGCTGGCGGTGGTGATCGGCATTGCCGTACAGCATGTCGATCATCATCAGCCGCTTGGCGAAATGGCCGACGTTCAACTCGTCCGACATGCCCATGCCGCCATGGAGCTGGATCGCCTGCTGGCCGACGAAGCGGCCCGACTGGCCGATCTGCACCTTGGCGGCGGCGGCGGCGCGGCTGCGCTCGCGGGCCGGGCGGTCGAGCTTCATCGTCACCATGTAGCTCATGGAGCGCGCCTGCTCGGTGGCGATGAGGATGTCCACCATGCGGTGCTGAAGCGCCTGGAAATTGCCGATCGGCTGGCCGAACTGCTTGCGCGTCTTGAGATATTCCGTGGTGGTCTCGGTCAGGAGCTGCATGGCGCCGACTGATTCCGCCGCCAGCGCCGCGATGGCGTGATCCACCACCTGCTCGATCAGCGGCAGCGCCTGGTCCCGGACGCCGATCAGGGCGCCGGCATCCACCGCCACCTTTTCCAGCGTGACATCGGCGGCGCGGCGGCGGTCGAGCGTGCGATAGGCGCGCAGATGCACCCCCGGCGCGTCGCGATCGATCAGGAAGAGCGAAATGCCTTCGCGCTCGCGCCCGGCGCCGCCGGTGCGGGCGGAGACGATGAGCTTGTCGGCGGCCGGCGCGTCATAGACGACGATCTTGCGCCCGTTCAGGACATAGCCACCGCCGGCCGCTTTCGCGCTGGTGACGACATCCTCGAGCGAGAAGCGCGATTGCGTTTCGGCATGGGCGAAGGCGAGCTTGAGATCGCCGGCCGCGAGCTTGGGCAGTTCCCTCTCGCGCATTTCCGGCGTGCCGCCCAGAACGAGGAAGCCGCCGCCCAGCACCACGGTCGAGAGATAGGGTTCCGCCACCAGGCCGCGGCCGAGCCCTTCCAGGATCACCATCGTATCGACCGGGCTGCCGCCGAGGCCGCCGGCCTCTTCGGGCAGGCTCACGCCGAGCCAGCCAAGCTCCGCCATCTGGCGCCAGTTCTCGCCTGCGAAACCTTCCGGCGTGTCGGTGATCTTGCGCCATTGCTCGAAAGGATAGCGGTCGCGAACGAAGCGGCCGACGCTGTCCTGCAACTGCCGCTGCTCGTCACTCAGTGAAAAGTCCATGAAACACGATTCCTCTGGGTCTTTAATCGGGGCTTCCGGTCTGCGCCGGACCGGGCCCGGCCCGGTTCAGAGCCCGAGTACCATCTTGGCGATGACGTTGCGCTGAATTTCGTTCGAGCCGCCGTAGATGGTGAAGGCGCGGCCATAGAGGAAGGCCGGCATCAGGCCGGCGGCATAATCGGGTCCGATCGGCTGGTTGGACCCGTCGCGGCCGCCCTCGTAGGGCGCGGCGTAATAGCCGAGCGATTCCACCGCCATCTCGGTCAGGCGCTGGCCGATCTCCGAGCCGCGGATCTTCAGGATCGACGCCTCGGGGCCCGGCGGCTTGCCCTTGGCGCTCTCCGAGAGGATGCGCAGGTTGGTATATTCCAACGCCATCAGCTCGATCTCGACCTGGGCGAGCTTGTCGCGGAAAGTCGTGTCGGCGATCAGCGGCCCGCCCTCGACCAACTCCGCCCGCGCGATCGCCTTGAGCCGGGCCAGCCGCTTCTTGGAATGGGCGACCTGGGCGATGCCGGTGCGCTCGTGGCCGAGCAGGAACTTGGCGTAAGTCCAGCCCTTGCCCTCCTGGCCGATCAGGTTCTTTTTCGGCACCCGCACGTTGTCGAGGAAGACTTCGTTGATCGAATGGCCCTCGTCGATCGTGATGATCGGACGCACGGTGATGCCGGGCGTCTTCATGTCGATGAGGAGGAAGGAGATGCCCTCCTGCTGCTTGACGCTGGCATCGGTGCGCACCAGGCAGAAGATCATGTCGGCTTCATGCGCCTGGGTGGTCCAGATCTTGTGGCCGTCGACGATGTAATGATCGCCGTCCGCCACCGCTTTGGTCTTCAGCGAGGCGAGATCGGAGCCCGAGCCCGGCTCCGAATAGCCCTGACACCACCAATCCTGCGCCTTCAGGATGCGCGGCAGGTAATGGGCCTTCTGCTCGGGATTGCCGAACGTATAGATCACCGGCCCGACCATGCTGAGCCCGAAGGGGGTGAGCGGCGGGCAGACGCCGGCGGTTTCCTCGTCGAAAATATAGCGCTGCGTCACCGTCCAGCCGGTGCCGCCATATTTCTTGGGCCAGCCCGGCGCTGCCCAGCCGCGCTGGTTCAAGATCAACTGCCAGGCGACCTGATCCTCTTTGGAAAGATGCTCGCCCTTCTGCACGCGCCGGCGGATCTCGGCGGGAAGATTGTCGGTGATGAAAGCCTGCACCTCGCCGCGGAATGCGAGGTCTTCGGCGCTGAAGCTCAGATCCATGGGGTTTTCGGCCTCCCGCCGTCCGATCGTCCTTGGCGCAACCGGAACGAGATTATGGGGCTCCATCGCTCATTGCAAGCTTGCCGCGGGCAGGCGTCGGCGGCAAAGTCTTTGCAGAGAGCGCCGGCCCTGCTACAGGGGATGGCACGCGGCGATGGGCGGGGTTGAGGGGGCGAAAGCGCGATGGCGGATGCAGGCTCGATCGGTGATGTCGAGGCCGAAAAAGTGGCGGCGGGCTGGAAGCCTTTCGAGGTGAGGGGCGGGTTCGAGGCCCTGATCGGACCGCTCTATGCCCGGCGCAGCGAGGAGGGCATACGCTTCGCCTTTTATGCAAGGCCCGAGCATGCCAATGCGCGCGGCATCGTGCATGGCGGCATGCTGATGAGCCTGGCCGATCACATGCTCGGCGCCATGGTCTGGCATGCCATGGGCCGCCGCTTCAGCGCTACCGTCAGCCTGAACTGCGATTTTCTCCGCCCGGCGCGGGTCGGCGACTGGATCGAGGGCGCGGGGGAGATCACCCGCAAGGGCCGCAGCCTCGTCTATGTGCATGGCGATCTGCGTGCCGACAGCGCCGTGGTGATGAATGCCAACGGCATCTGGAAGGTCCTGGGCGCGGACTGAAATCCCTGTCCACCCACCGCGGAATGGGCGGGGAAAAAGAGCCGCACCGGCGGGCCGCGGTGCCCGGATGCTCTTGATCCGATTGACTTGGGCGGAAATTTCTCGCTAACTAATCGCCGGCCGGACGCGCAGATTGCAAGGCTGCGTCCGGAGCAGGGACCGGCTCTTTATCCGGAACAGGATCCGGTCCGGCGGGCCTGCGAGTGGATGCGACGTCATCCTGGATTGACGTTCGGTCCCGATTGGAGTTCGCCTGAAATTGGACTTCGCCTGAATACTACCCGCGATCCCACAGGAGGCCGTCATGGCTATCGGCACGGTTAAATGGTTCAATCCCACCAAGGGCTTCGGCTTCATCATGCCGAGCGATGGCGCGAAGGATGTCTTCGTGCATATCAGCGCCGTCCAGCGCGCCGGCATGCAGACGCTGACCGAAGGGCAGAAGGTCAGTTTCGATGTGGAGGTTGAACGCGGTAAGAATGCGGCGGTCAATCTGAAGGCCGTCTGAGAGGCCCGGCAAGCCGGGCGAGGCGGGGAGCGGCGGCGGTCCTGGGGGACCGCCGTTTTGCGTTTCCGGGCCGGTCTCGATCAAAGGCGGACATCTGGCACCCTGGTGTGCAAAATGTCGGCCCCGTGCGCCCGCCCGGTCAGGGTCAATGTGCGAGAAGCCGCTTTGCCGCCGTGACCGTGGCGGCGGTGATCTTGGAGTATTCCGATTGGACAGAACGGCGCTCACAATCCGTGACATCACCGCACGGGCGGTCATCGTGCCGCTGGAACGGCCGGTCCGCACGGCGGTCGGGACCATTCCGTCCGCACCCCTGGTGCTGATCGATGTCGCGACCGCGCAAGGGATCATCGGCCGCGCCTATATTTTCGCCTATACGCCGGTGGCCTTGCGGCCCCTCGCTCTCCTGGTCGAGGAGATCGGCCGGGAAATCCTGGGCAAGCCCGTCGTGCCGGTCGAACGCATGCGCGACTTCGACCGGCGCTTCCGGCTCGTCGGCTGGCAGGGGCTGATCGGCATGGCGGTCGCGGGCCTCGACATGGCGTTCTGGGACGCGCTCGGAAAAGCGATGGACCAGCCTTTGGTCCGCCTCCTCGGCGGCGAGGCGCGGGCGCTGCCGGCCTATGACAGTTTCGGCGTGATCGATCTCGAACGGGATGCGCCGGCGATCGGCCGCTCGCTTGATCGCGGGTTTCGCGGCATCAAGATCAAGATCGGCGACGGCGATCTGCGCAAGGACGTGGAATCCGTTGCCGCGGTTCGCCGCATGATCGGACCCGAGATCGCGCTCATGGTCGATTACAATCAGTCGCTCGACCCGGTCGAAGCCTGCCGCCGGATCGAGCGGCTGGCCGAATACGACCTCCATTGGGTCGAGGAGCCGGTGCGCGCCGACGATATCCACGGCCATGCCCGCGTTCGGGCTGCTTCTAAAGTATCGGTGCAGACCGGCGAGAATTGGTGGTTCCCGCGCGACATGGCCAGCGCGATCGCGGCGGGAGCAAGCGACTTCGCCATGCTGGACATTATGAAGATCGGCGGCGTC
Source organism: uncultured Rhodospirillales bacterium (assembly GCA_937905845.1). Taxonomy (GTDB): domain Bacteria; phylum Pseudomonadota; class Alphaproteobacteria; order Ferrovibrionales; family Ferrovibrionaceae; genus CALCYJ01. The sequence goes on along the minus strand of CALCYJ010000264.1, from coordinate 4,620 downwards.
ACCGGATGGTTGAGCGCGATGGGTCAGGCCGAAGCGGCGTCGCTGCCGGTTTCGAGCCATATTTTCGTCGAGGCGAGCGCGCATGTCCTGGCGATGACGCCGACCGCGCACTGGCTTGAATATCTCGATATCGCCGGCGCCATTCTCGCCGAGCCCGCTCAGGTGGTGGACGGGAAGGTGAGCGCCAAGGGTCCCGGTCTTGGCCTGGAATGGGACGAGAAGGCGATCGCCGCCATTCTGGCCTAGCGCCGCCGGACCAGGTGGCGCGGCGGCATCAGATCCTCGAAGCGGGCGGGGCGCTTCTCGCGGTTGGCGGCCATCTGCTCGGCGACATCGGCGGTGCGGAACATGCCGGCCTGCCACAGGGCGATATAATCCAGCCCCTCCGCCACCGTGTGATCGCGGGTATAATTCAGCATCTCCTTGGTGCCGTGCACGGCGAGCGGCGACTTCGCCGCGATCTCCGCCGCCGTCGCCAGGACCGCCTCCAGCATCGTTTCCTGATTGGGATAGATGTCGTTGACCAGGCCGGCGGATGCCGCCCGCGCCGCGCCGAGTCTGCGCCCGGTATAGGCCAGCTCGCGCACGAGCCCGGCCGGAATGAGATGGGGCAGGCGCTGGAGCGTGCCGACATCCGCCACGATGCCGATATTGATCTCCTGGATGCAGAAGAAGGCGTCCGCCGTGCAATAGCGCATGTCGCAGGCCGAGACGAGATCGACGCCGCCGCCGATGCAGCCGCCCTGCACCGCCGCCAGAACCGGCACGCGGCAGGCTTCGATGACGTTGAACGTCTCCTGCATTTCCAAGACGGTGCGGCGGAACTGCTCGCCCTGCCGCCCCGGGTCGCCGCCGCTCTCGGGTGCGATGGCGCCGGCGAAGGCGGCAAGGTCGAGGCCGGCGGTGAAATGCCGTCCCGTGGAGGAGATCACCACCACCCGCACTTTCGGCTCCGCCGCGATGGTGGCGAAGACATCGACCATCTCCTGCCAGAAATCCATCACCAGGGTATTGAGCGCGTCGGGCCGGTTGAGGCGGATATGGGCGATGCCGCCGGTCAGCGCGTAATCGAAGGTGGTAAAGGTCGTATGGGACACGATCGCCTCTCCCCTGGCATGATCCGCAATGAGGATCCTGTCCGGATCTGCCGTGCAGGATCACGGGAAAGACGGGAACCCTCTTTCCGATAGGATAAGATTATGCTCCCGGGCGTGCCGCCGTCCATCGCGGCCGCCGCCCGTCACCCCGACCCGGAGGATAGCGTGGCCATCAACTACGACAGGCTGATGTCTTATCGGCACCCGGAGAAGACCTTCTCCTACGGCGAACGCGAGACCATGCTCTATGCGCTCGGCATCGGCTTCGGCGCCGATCCGATGAACCGGGCCGAATTGCCGTTCGTCTATGAGAAGGGGCTGCGCGCGGTGCCGACGCTGGCGACCGTCATCGCCTGGGACGACAGTTTCATCGCCCAATCCGGCATTAATTTCCTCCTGGTCGTGCATGGCGAGCAGCGGATCGTGCTGCACCGGCCGCTGCCGGTGGCGGCCAAGGTGACGGCGCAGCTCGCCATCACCGATATTTTCGACAAGGGTCAAGGCAAGGGCGCCATCGTGCTGAGCCGCACGACGATTGCCGACCAGGCGACGGGTGAGGTTCTCTGCACCAATTACGCCACCACATTCGCCCGCGGCGATGGCGGCTTCGGCGGCCCGGCGGGCTCGGGGCCGGCACCGCATCCGCTTCCCGACCGCGCGCCCGAGCGCGTGATCGATCTGCCGACCAGCCCCGGCCAGGCGCTGCTCTATGCCCTGTCGGGCGACCGCAATCCGCTCCACCGCGATCCGGCCGTGGCGGAAGCCGCGGGATTTCCCCGCCCGATCCTGCATGGCCTCTGCACCTACGGCATCGCCTGCCGGGCGGTGCTGCAAACCTGCTGCGACCTTGATCCCACCCGCGTCCGGGAATTCGGCGGCCGTTTCTCGGCGCCGGTCTTTCCCGGCGAGACCATCCGCGTCGAGACCTGGCAGGAGGGGCCGATCGTCTCCTTCCGCGCCAGCGTGCCCGAGCGCGGCCAGGTGGTGCTGAACAACGGGCGCGCGGTGCTCGCTGGATAGAGGCGGGGACCGGCCGGTCCTGAAAATTCCGTCCTGTCGTCGGGGAAAGGAAATAGCGTGGCGGATCAGATGGCGGCGGAGGGAGCGCGGGCGGCGCTCGGCGGCATCCGGGTGCTGGATTTCACCCAGATGCTGGCCGGGCCCTATTGCACCCGGATTCTGGCCGACCACGGCGCCGAAGTGATCAAGATCGAGCCGATCAAGGGCGACCATATTCGCGGCGCCAGTCCGCTGCGCGACGGGCACAGCGCCTATTTCGCCCATCTCAATTGCGGCAAGAAAAGCCTCTGCCTCGATCTGAAACAGAAGGCGGCGGTCGATCTGGTGCGCCGGCTGGTGCGCCAGGCCGACGTGGTGGTGGAAAATTTCCGCCCCGGCGTGGTGGCGCGCCTTGGCCTCGATTACGCGGCGCTGAGGAGGGAGAAGCCCGATCTCATCTATTGTTCCATCTCGGGCTTCGGCCAGAGCGGACCGGAAGCCGCCCGCCCGGCCTATGCGCCGATCGTCCATGCCGCCTCGGGCTTCGATCTCGCCAATCTCTCGGTGCAGCCGGCCGGCGGCGGCCGCCCGTCCCATACCGGCGTCTTCGTCGCCGATATCATGGGCGGGGCGCTGGCGGCCACGGCGGTGCAGACGGCACTCGTCCATCGCCTGCGCACCGGCGAGGGCCAGTGGCTCGATACCGCGCTGATGGACGCCATGCTCAGCATGATGGTCTACGACATGCAGGCGGCGCAATTTCCCTCCCCGCGCCGCCGCCCGGTCTATCAGCCGGTCCAGGCCGCCGACGGCTTTCTCGTCGTGGCCCCGATCACCAACGCCAATTTCCGCGGCCTCGCCACCGCGGTCGGGCATCCGGAATGGCTGACGGACCCCCGCTTCGCCGAGCCGCCGGAACGCGGCCACCACTGGAACGAGCTGATGGCGCTGGTCGAGGGCTGGACCGAAACGCGGCCGGCGGCGGCGGCCGAGGCGGCCATCGCGGCCGGCGGCTGTCCGGTCGCGCGCTACCGCAGCCTGCGCGAGGCGATGGCCGACGCCCATACGGAATATCGCGGCAGCCTGATCACCATCGCGGACGGCGCCGGCCCGCTCCAGGTCGCCGATACGCCGTTCCGCCTGTCGGCGACGCCCGGCCACGCCCGCCCGTGGGTTGCGGCGCTGGGGGAGCATAATGACGAGATTCTCGGCCGCCACCTGGGCCTTGGCGCGGACGAAATCGCGGGCCTGCGGCAGGCCGGCGTGGTGGGGCCGAAGGGCCGCGCGTGAGAGGGCGGGGGAGCGCTTGACACGATCCCGGCCGCGCTTTATATCCGCGGTCTCTGCGGCGGGGTAGCTCAGTGGTAGAGCAGGGGAATCATAATCCCTTGGTCGGGGGTTCAAATCCCTCCCCCGCTACCAGAGCCGCAAGCCCCCAATTCCCGAATCCCGGCCCGAAAAAGCCCAGCCGGCAAACGTTGAGGCGTGCGCCGCCGTCAATGCCGGGACGTGTCGGCCTTGGTCGGCGCCGGAGCCGCGGCAGCGCTTTCGGGTTCGCTATTGGCCTTGATCTGCTGGGTGCGGTGTTGGCGGTAGAGGCTGCGCACCACGGCATAATAATCAAGCGAGGTGCGTTCGATCTGATCGAAGGTCTTGAGGTTGTTCGAACGCGCATCCACGACTTCGGCCCCGGTGCGGGCATAGATCCAGCCGTCGGCGACGCCGTGGCGCTCGAGATAGAGATCGACCGGATCGGCGACATAATCGACGGCAAGGCCGGTGGCGTCGCGCGGGTCGGACGGGCCGAGGAGGGGCAGCATCAGATAAGGTCCATCCCCAATGCCCCAGATCGCCAGCGTCTGGCCGAAATCATCGTCGATCGGCGGGAGGTTGTTCTTCGCCGCGACATCGAACAGGCCGCCGATGCCCACCACCGTATTCATGGCGAAACGTTCCGCTGCCCGGCCGGCGCGCTGCGGATTGCCTTGCAGCAGCTCGTTGGCAATGACCAGCGGACTGTCCAGGTTATTGAGGAAATTATGCACCGCCTCGCGCACCGGCGCCGGGACGACGAAGCGGTAGAGCTGCGTCGTCGGCCGCAGCAGCCAGAAATCGACGCCGCGGTTGAAATTGAAGATATGACGGTTCAGCGGCTCCAGCGGGTCGTTGGCCTGCTGATAGGCGGCGAGGTCTTCAGGATCGGTCGGCCGCGTGGCGCAAGCCGTAAGCAATCCGCCGATGAGTGCGACCTGAGCCAGGAGAATGGCCGATCGGAAGAACAGAGGCGAGCGCATTGTAAATCCAGGTCCCAGAAAGTAGTGCGACCGATATCGTCCGCCACTTAATCTTACCATACCGTCAATATCGGCGCCGGTCAGTAGGAAAGCGGCCAGGCGGGGCGGGCAGACTTCTTTACTCTTTCCCGTCGCGCGCGGCAATGGGGTCTGGGATCTCGGCTGCTTTTGGCGGGGGGTCAAGGATCGAAACGGCGGCCAGCCGCCGGATTTGCCGCGGGATCCGCCGC
>CALCYJ010000263.1 GCA_937905845.1 uncultured Rhodospirillales bacterium | reverse complement strand
GGTGGCGCCCACGGGATCTTTCTCCGGAACACCCGCCGCCCCGATCAGCGGGGCGAGGTCAAGCCCGGCGCCATGAAGGCCGCCGGGCGTTTCCCCACTCCCGCTTCTTACCCCCGTGGATGCGGAACGCGCTTTACATTACGCCGCTTACGCCGCCGCTTTGCCGCGACGCCGACGGAACAGGCCGAACCCCACGAGCGCCGTGCTCAGAAGAACGAGCGAGCCTGGTTCAGGAACGGCGGCGGGGAAGGAGAAATTCGCCTGGAACCGCGGATCGGCCGAAATGCTGCCGGCGAAGTTGCTCAACGTATACCAGCCCGCGGCCAGATTATCGTCGGAGATCAACGTGTATTCCGCGCTGGGCCCGCTGGTATAGGGAATATGGATCGACGCAAGGGGCGTCCCCAACGCCGACGTGCTGGTCTCGGTGGCCAGTGAATCCAGCTCCACGTCGATGCCGCTGGTTTCGGTGCCGTTGTTTCCGAGTTCCTCTTCGATGCTCAGGTTTCCGCCGGCGAAATAGAATTCGTAATTCGACGGATTGCTCCCCGGGGCAACGTCCGCATTGCCCTGCGAAGGCGCGGTAAGCTGGCCGATCTGGCAGATGTCGCCCGCACCCGCGCCGACCGTTCCCACATTGGTGCCGGGAAAGCTCGTCGTGCCGTTGGTGCTGTCGTAGACCCCGCAGGTCGTCGTCGAGGCGACCGCCTGTCCCATTGCAAAGAGGCTGACGCCCAGCCCCAGCAAAGCCACCCCATATAGCCGCATCGCACGTCTCCTTCTGGTCGATGTTGCGCTCTGCGAGCGGGTGATCGCATGTTGGCTGGCATTGTTCGATCTCTGCCATACCCGCGTCCTGGAGCATACGCAAAAATCGCGCCAGCATTGCAGGCGTGAAATATCAAGGGCTTGACATTCAAAGCCCGACGCGCGGTGTAAAGTTCTCTGACGGTTTGTCGGCAATCGAAACATTCCACCTGTCTTCGGGCTTCACAGGCTGGTTCGGACCGCTCCCGCGCGACGCGAATCTCAAGGATGGCACTAGCGGGATCGGGGAATTGCCCAGCCGCTCTTGATCGGCTGCATGCCGATCTTGGGATAGTAGGTTTCGGCCGCGGGCGCTGCGATGAGGATGAGGATGGCGCCATCGCCCGCCCGGGCGCGCGTCTCGCCGATCAGCCGTTTGCCGATGCCTTGATGCTGATAGGCCACGTCCACCGCCAGATCCGACAGATAGCAGCAATAGGCAAAATCGGTGATGGCGCGCGAGACCCCGACCAGCTTTTCACCATCGCGGGCGGTCACAACGATATCGGCGTGGCGCAGCATCCGGTCCAGGCGCTCCAGATCCTCGGCCGGCCGGCGTTCCGCCAGCGTCGAGGCGACAAGAACATCGCGAAAGGCCTGGGCCGGCAGACCCGGTTCGAGAGCATAGACAATCGGCATGATGCTTCCATTTCCAGGAGAAGCGGGGTTGCGGCCACGGCCGCTCCCGCGTGCAAGCCGTGTGGCCGGCACGCGAGCAGAATAGCGCCTCGATCGCCTCCGGTATCCTGTGTTGCGGCTTTGCAGCTTCGGTCCCAGGCGGGGCGCGGGGGCGGATAAGGTGAGCGCCAAGGGCGCGGCGATGCCGCCCGCGCCGTCGCCGGGCCTGGCGGTAAAGAAATGATCAATCCTTTCCTAAGAATAAATTTACAAGTCTTTCGTAGGATCCGGCTGAATTCCGTCTTTAAGGCTGTGGGGCCCCTGATGTTAAAAGGCTTTTCTTTCTCAAGCTCCGTTCGCGGACCCATCATCGCGCTTCTCGCCGTTCCGTTGCTTCTGGTAACCGTCATCACGGCGGACCTCACGCTTTCCGCCCTGCGGCATTACCGCGAGGCGGTCCGGGTGCAGGAGCTGGATACGGCCGGCAACAAGGTCATCAGCGGCGTTTATCAGATGGTGCTGGAGCGGCTGCGGACCAACAACGCCCTGCAGGCCGACGCCATCGCCGATCCGGCGGTGCGCGCGCAGATCGCCGACCACCGTGCCGCGGTGGAAAAGCTGCTCACGGCCGGCATCAGCGGCCTGCGCCGCCTCGATTTCCGCGGCAAGAGCCGGCTGCTCGCTAATTATGACCAGCGGCATCAGGTGGTCGTCGATTATCGCCAGCAGGCCGACGCGGCCATCGGCGTGCCCAAGGCACAGCGTCCGCCGGCCCTGCTGACGGATTATTATCCCCGCATGCGCGATCTGGTGGATGCGGCTCAGGAACTCTGGATCGGCACGCTGCAAGAGGCGATGGACGCCGATCCGATCATCGCCGATTACAATATCCTGAAAAAGGCGGCGTGGATCGGGCGCGAGCAGACCGGGCTGGTACGGTCCAAGATCGCCGGACAGATTTCGGCCGCCAAGCCGTTGCCGCCCGAGAAATTGCGCGAGATCACCGGTTTTCTGGCGCAGGCCGATCTCGCCTGGCGGCTGATCCAGGAGCAGACCGCCGACGTGACGCTGCCCGAGCCGATCGCGGCTGCCATCGCCAAGACCAAGCGCGACAATGTCGGCACCTATCGCAGCCTGGTGAAGGAAATGATCGCCGTATCCGCCGCCGGCAAGCCCTATCCGATGAGCGTCGATCATTGGATCAAGACCACCAGCCCGCTGCTGGATACGTTCCTCGAAATCAAGGCGGCAGCGGCGGCGGCCGGCGAATCCTATGCCGCCCACAAGGCGGATACGGCGCGCGACGCGCTGGTTCTGGATGTCCTGCTGCTGGCCTTGGCTCTGGCCGGCGGCGGCATCTGCCTCGCCTTCATGGAGCGGCGCGTGGTGACGCCGATCCGTAAGCTTACCCTTGTGGTGCGTAGGCTTGCCGACGGCGACAAAACCGCCGAAGTGCCCGAGGCAACCCGCCGGGACGAGATCGGCCAGATCCAGAAGGCGATGCGCATTTTCAAGGAGAGCGCGTTCGAAAACGAGCGGCTTCAGGAAGAGCGGCTGCGGCTTCAGGCCGATCAGGAGCAGGAGCGGGAGCGGCGGCGGGAGGCGGAAGCGGCGGCGGCGG
>CALCYJ010000262.1 GCA_937905845.1 uncultured Rhodospirillales bacterium | reverse complement strand
ACCACCGCCCGCATCGGCGCGGAATATTTGGTGCCGAAATAGAAGATATGGCCGACCTCGATGCCGCGCGCGGTCACTTGGCTTTCGGGCGGCAGCGCGGCGAAGCGCGCCCTGTCGTGCTTCTCTTCCGTCGCGGCATAAAGGCTGGTCCAGCGCGCGACGTCGCCGGCGAGATCGGCCTCGTAATCGACCGCGGCGCCAAGCGCGTCGAAGGACAGGAAGTCGCGATGGCAGAAGACCTCGCTTTCCCCGGTATCGGCGAGAATGATGAATTCGTGGCTGAGATCGCCGCCGATCGGGCCGGTATCGGCGGCCATCGGGATGGCCTTCAGCCCCAGGCGGGCAAAGGTGCGCAGATAGGCCATGAACATGCGATTGTAGGCGCGCCTGGCGCCGGCGGCGTCGAGGTCGAAGGAATAGCTGTCCTTCATCAGGAACTCGCGCCCGCGCATGATGCCGAAGCGCGGCCGGACCTCGTCGCGGAACTTCCATTGGATGTGATAGAGCAGCTTCGGCAGATCGCGATAGCTCTTGACGCTGCCGCGGAAGATCTCGGTGATCAGTTCCTCGTTGGTCGGCCCGTAAAGCATCTCGCGCTCGTGCCGGTCGCGGATGCGCAGCATCTCCTTGCCGTAATCCTCGTAGCGCCCGCTCTCGCGCCAGAGATCGGCCGGCTGGATGGTCGGCATCAGAAGCTCCTGCGCGCCGGCCGCATCCTGCTCCTCGCGCACGATCCGCTCGACCTGGCGCAGGACCTTGAGGCCCAGCGGAAGCCAGGAATAGATCCCGGCGGAGGATTGCCGGATCATGCCGGCCCTGAGCATCAGCCGGTGGGAGGCGATCTGCGCCTCGCTCGGCGTCTCTTTCAAGGTGGGCAGGAAAAAAGCGGAAAGACGCATGAAGGATCCTCTGGCCGGCTTGAAGCATCGCGCGATCGGCTTGACGGCAGAGGCTGCCAAGCCATCTGTTGTGGCGCCGGTTCCGGGAAAAGGAGATCCCTCATTCGCGGAACCGGCTCCGGGCCCCGCCCTATTTAGGCCCTGAAGGCGGATATGGCAATCATGGCTTGGGGGGGCGGCCGCGCCACGGTATAAGAGGTTTTTCGCCTTCTTGCAGCGCAGGCGCCCCGGCTTGCAGCGCAGGCACCCCGGATCGCGGGCCCAAAGGAGCGACCCATGCCCCTGACCCGACATATCGAGAGCCACTTCACCGCCTCGGAAAGCGTGCGCGACGTGGTCATCGGCCTGGCCGACGGCCTCACCGTCCCCTTCGCGTTGGCGGCCGGCCTTTCGGGCGCCGTCAACCAGACCGGCATCATCGTGGTGGCCGGCCTGGCCGAGATTATCGCCGGCGCCATCGCCATGGGTCTCGGCGGCTATCTCGCCGCCCGCACCGACATCGAACATTACCGCTCCGAATACCGGCGCGAGCTGCGCGAAACCCACGAACTACCCGACGAGGAACGGGCCGAGGTCGGCGCCATCCTGCGCCATCACGGCGTGAGTGGCCCGACGCTCGACGCCGTGGTCTCCAGCATCGCCGAGGATCGCGGGCGCTGGGTCGATTTCATGATGCGTTTCGAACTCGGCCTGGAGCGGCCCGACCCACGGCGGGCGCCGCGCAGCGCGCTGACCATCGGCGCCGCCTATATTGTCGGCGGCCTGATCCCGCTCGCGCCCTACATGATCGAGCGGTCCGTGGCGGCGGCCCTGCCCATCTCGGTCGCCGTGACGCTGGTGGCCCTGTTCCTCTTCGGCGCGGTCAAAGGCCGCCTCACCGGCGTCGCCTGGCCGACGGCGGGGTTGCAGACGACGCTGATCGGCGGCATCGCCGCCGCCGCCGCCTTCGCCATCGCCCGCGCC
>CALCYJ010000261.1 GCA_937905845.1 uncultured Rhodospirillales bacterium | reverse complement strand
GCATTCCCAGCGCGGGTCGTCGGTGGTCGTATCGTGATGGGCGAGCGCGCAAACTTCGACGATACCGACGACATCCAATCCCTGATTGGAGTGATAGAAGAAGCCGAGATCGCCGATCTCCATGGCGCGCATGTTGTTGCGCGCCTGGTAATTGCGCACGCCGTCCCATTGCTGGCCGGCCTCGCCCTTCGCCTTCTGCCGTTCCCAGGACCAGGAATCGGGTTCGGATTTGAAAAGCCAGTATTTCATCGGTTGCCCCTCAGCCTGCCGCCGGATTGTTGACGACCCAGTTCCACGCCCTGATTTCGACCCGCGCGAAAAGCCCCGCCTTCGCATAGGGATCGGAAGCGGCGATCGCCTCTGCCGCCTTGCGGTCTTCCGCCTCTATGACGGCGAGGGTGCCGATGGGCTTGCCGTCGTCACCGACGAAGGGGCCGGCGAACTTCAGCGCGCCCTTCGAGTTGAGGCCCTGAAGATAGGCGAGGTGATCCGGGCGCGTTTCGGTACGAACCGAAAGATGGTCCAGCTTGTCCGTGCAGATAAAGGCAAAAAGCATCGGAGACTCCTGTCGGAACGGGATTGAAACCTCAAGGTGCGGCGCGTCAAGCGTCTTCGCTCTTCAGCGGCCGCGAAAGCAGCGACGCCACCGCTTCCGGCACCGTGATCCGGCCGGCGAGGAGGGCTGCGACGGCCTGGACGATCGGCGCATCGATGCCGCGCCTTTGCGCCAGCTCGGCGGCGATTTTCGCAGTGGCGACGCCCTCGGCGAGCGGCAGGCCCTCGACGCTTTCGCCGCGTCCGAGCGCCAGCCCATAGGCGAAGTTGCGCGAACGGGACGAGCCGCAGGAGAGGATCAGGTCGCCGAGGCCGGAAAGGCCCATCAGCGTTTCCGGCCGCGCCCCGAAGGCGGCGCCGATGCGGCGCAGTTCGACGAAGCCGCGCGTCACCAGCGCGGCCTGGGCGCTGGCGCCGAGTTCCGCGCCCGACGCCGCGCCGGCGGCGATCGCCATGACGTTCTTCAGCGCGCCGCCGATCTCGACGCCGGTGAGGTCGTCGGTGGAATAGCAGCGCAGATGCGGCGACGAGAGCAGGGCGGCGAGACGGGCCGCCAGCGCCTCGTCGCGGGCCGCCACGGTGACGGCGGTCGGCAGGCCGCGCGACACGTCGGCGGCGAAGCCCGGTCCGGAAAGCGCCGCAACCGGATTGGCCGGCAGCAATTCGCCCACGATCTCAGAAAGAAGCCGGCCAGTCGACGCCTCGATGCCCTTGGCGCAAATGACCGCCGGCACGTCTTTCGGTATATGCGCCGCCGCCCTGCCGCAGGCGTCACGCAGCTTTTGCGCCGGCACGGCCAGGAGCACGCATCCGGCGCCGGCAAGCGCGGCGGCAAGGTCGGCGGTCGCCTCCACGCCACGGTCAAGACGAATGCCGGGCAGGTAGCGCCGGTTCTCGTGCCGCCGGTTGATGGCGTCGACGATCTGTGCGTCTCGCGCCCAGAGGCGAGGCTCGTGGCCGGAATGGAGCATGGCGAGCGACAGAGCCGTCCCCCAGGCGCCGCCGCCGAGAACAGCGATTTTCGCCCGGCTCATGCCTTGGCGCTCCTCATACCTTGGCTCCGCGGCGGCCCGAACCCAGCGCCGGAGCCGCGTCCTCGTCGAGCGGCCAGCGCGAGCGCGGCGCCATGTCGAGGGCGTTTTCCCCCGCCTTGCCGGCGCGCAGCCGCTCAAGCCCGGCCCAGGCGATCATCACCGCGTTGTCCGTGCAAAGCTCGAGCGGCGGGGCGATGAAACAGAAACCTCTTTGCCGGCAAAGTTCCGTCAGCATCGAGCGTATCTCGCTATTCGCGGCCACCCCGCCGGCGACGACGAGCGCGGGCTCGGGGAAAGCGGGGAATTCTCGGCGGAACCGCTCCAGGCCGCGGCCGACGCGGTCCGCCAGGGTTTCGGACACGGCGCGCTGGAAAGAGGCGCAGATATCGTCGATGTCAGCGTCGTTCAGCGGCTCCAACGCCTTGGCTACCTGGCGCACGGCGGTCTTCAGGCCGGAAAAGGAGAAATCCGGCCGCGCTTCGCCCTTCAGCGGACGTGGCAGGTCGAAGCGCGC
>CALCYJ010000260.1 GCA_937905845.1 uncultured Rhodospirillales bacterium | reverse complement strand
CGACGCCCGAGAAGCTTGGCCGGATCGAGCCGCACCGCCATTGAGCGCGGCCTGCTTCCGCCTCGGAAAAGCGGCTCCCACTTTTCCCGGGCATGCTCTAATCTCCGCCCCCTGATCGTGGACCGGCCGGGTCGGACGGATGCCACGGAGCCTGTTCTGATGGAGCGAAAAGTCATGACCGATGTCGGCGGCGTTGCGGCGGAGCATTTGCAGCAGATCGTGATGCGGATCGAACGGCTGGAGGAGGACAAGGCCACCGTCGCCGCCGATATCAAGGAAGTCTTCGCCGAGGCCAAGGGCCATGGTTTCGATACCAAGATCCTGCGCCAGATCATCCGGCTGCGGAAATTGGACAAGGCCGATCTACAGGAACAGGAAGCCCTTCTCGATCTCTATAAGCAGGCGCTCGGCATGCTGGAATGAGCAGCCGCCCGGCTCGTCATTTACGGATTTGGCGCCGGATTTGGCGCCGGATGCGGCCGTGGCTGAGGCCGCTGGAACCGCTGGCGCTTGCCGGCGCGATGATGCTCGGCCTTTGTCTTCTGGGCTTGGGTCCTGCGGTTGGCGGCGGGCGGGCGATGGCGCAGACGCTGCCGCCGCAAGTCTGCGTCGATGTCATCAACGATACCGACTATTGGATGCCGGGCGCGCTCGAGAGTGCCGATCACGACCCGGTCGGCTTCCATTTCGAGGCCAGGCACACGACGCGGGCCTGCATGCGCGATCTGCTGCTGCCCGGCACGATCCTCAAGGTGGTGATCAAGAGCGGCTGGGGCCTGCCGATCGGCACCTGCCGCCTGCAATCGGGCGGCGCCATGCGCATCGTGCGCCGGCCCGACGCCAGCGGCACCGACCAGACCGATCTCATCTGCCCCTGACCGGCCGCCTCTAACCGGTTGCTTCTGGCCGGCCGCCTCTATTCGGCGGCGTGGGCTTCCGGCGCGCCGCCCAGGCGGAAGCGGGCGAGCAGCGAGGCTTCTTGCGCCTTGGCGGCGGCGATATGGCGGTCCTTGACATGGCCATAGCCGCGGATCTGCTCCGGAATGGCGGCAAGCGCCACCGCCAGCGCATGGTTCCCGGCATTGAGGCCGGCCAGAATCTCGGCCATGAGGGCGAAATAATCCGCGATCAATTGCCGCTCCAGCCGCCGCTCCGCCGTGCGGCCGAACGGGTCGAGCGGCGTGCCGCGCAGGCCCTTCAGGCGCGCCAGAAGCTTGAAGAGCGGGAAGATCCAAGGGCCGTAGGGGCGCTTTTTCAGCGCTCCCGTCACCGGATCGCGCGAGGCGAACAGTGGCGGCGCGAGATGGAAGGTGAGTTTGACATCGCCCTCGAATCGCTCCTTCAGGCTGGCCTGAAAGCGGCCGTCGGTATAAAGCCGCGCCACCTCGTACTCGTCCTTGTAGGCCATGAGCTTGAAAGCATAGCGGGCGACCGCCTCGGCCAGGCCCGAGCAGCCGGGGGCCCGCGCATGCTCGACCGTGAGCGTGCGCCGCACCAGATCCTCGTAGCGCCCGGCATAGGCGGCATTCTGGTAGAGCGTCAACTCGCGCATGCGCAGCGCCAGGATGTCGTCGAGGCTCTGAGCAACGGCGGGCGGTTCCAGCGCCTTGGGCTGCGCCCGCCGGATCAGGGCCTCCACCGCCTTCGGGTCATAGGCCATGAGCCGCCCCCAGGCGAAGGTGCGCTTGCCGGTTTTGACCGCGATGCCGTTCAGCTCGATGGCGCGCAGCAGGGCATCGAGCCCGAGCGGGATCAGCCCGCGCTGGAAGGCATAGCCGAGCATGAAGATATTGGTCGCGATGGCGTCGCCCATGAGGGCGGTCGCGACCTCGGTCGCCGCGACGAACTCGCAGAGATTATCGCCCGTTGAGCGCAGCAGCGCCTGGCGCAACGCCTTTTCATGGAAAGAGGCGTCGGGGTTGAGCACGAAATCGGCGGTCGGCAGCAGGTGGCTGTTGATCACCGCTTTCGTCGCGCCCTTGGCCATGCGGGTGAGCGCCTCGGTGCCGGCGGAGACCACGAGGTCGCAGCCGATGACCGCCTCCGCGCCGCCGGCCGAGATGCGGACGGCATGGATTTCTTCCGGTTTGCTTGCGAGGCGGATATGGGACAGAACGGCGCCGCCCTTCTGCGCCAGTCCCGTCATATCGAGGACGGTGACGCCCTTGCCTTCGAGATGGGCCGCCATGCCGATGAGGGCGCCGATGGTGATGACGCCGGTGCCGCCGACGCCCGTCACCAGGATGGAATAGGGCTGATCGAGGGCGGGGAGTTCGGGAAGCGGCAGGGGAGCCTGCGGCAGATCGCCGCTGCCCGCAGCCTTCGCGCCGCCATCGGCCGCAGCCTGGCGCAGCTTGGCGCCCGACAGGGTGACGAAGCTCGGGCAGAAGCCGTTGACGCAGGAGAAATCCTTGTTGCACGAGGATTGGTTGATCTGGCGCTTGCGGCCGAACTCGGTTTCCGCCGGCTCGACCGAGATGCAGTTCGACGCGGTCTGGCAGTCGCCGCAGCCCTCGCACACCGCCTCGTTGATGAAGGCGCGCTTGTCGGGGTCGGGGAAGGTGCCACGCTTGCGGCGGCGGCGCTTCTCGGCGGCGCAGGTCTGGTCATAGACCAGCACCGTGCAGCCCGGCGTCTCGCGCAATTCGCGCTGGATCTGGTCGAGATCGTCGCGGTGGCGGATCTCGACGCCGGCGGCGAAATCGGCACCGGGGGGATATTTGTCCGGCTCGTCGCTCACCACCAGGATGCGGGTGACGCCTTCGCCGTGAAGCTGGCGGGTGATCTCGGGCACGCTCAGGCCGCCTTCGACCGGCTGGCCGCCGGTCATGGCGACGGCGTCGTTATAGAGGATCTTGTAGGTGATATTGACCTTGGCCGCGAGGGAGGCGCGGATGGCGAGCAGCCCGGAATGATAGTAGGTGCCATCGCCGAGATTGGCGAAGACATGCTTCTCGGTGGTGAAATGGGCCTGGCCGATCCAGGGCACGCCCTCGCCGCCCATCTGGGTGAACGTGTCGGTATGGCGCTGCATGTCGATCGCCATGTAATGGCAGCCGATCCCCGCCACCGCGCGGCTGCCCTCGGGCACCTTGGTCGAGGTATTGTGCGGGCAGCCGGAGCAGAAGAAGGGCTTGCGCACGATCGGCGGCGGCGCCAGGCCGAGCGCCTGTTCCTTGGCGGCGATGAAGGCGATGCGCTCGGTGATGTGATGCGAGGTGTAATAGCGGCTGATGCGCTGGGCGATCACCTTGGCGATGGCTGCGGGCGTCAGCTCGCCGGCCGAGGGCAGGATCCATTCCCGCGCCTCGTCGAACTTGCCGATCACCCGCGGGCGCACATCCTCGCGCCAATTGTAGAGCTGCTCCTTGAGCTGGTTCTCGATGATGGCGCGCTTTTCCTCGACCACCAGCACTTCTTCGAGGCCTTCGGCGAAATGGCGGGCGCCGTCGGGCTCGAGCGGCCAGTTCATCCCGACCTTATAGACGCGGAGCCCGATCTGGGCGGCGAGCTTATCGTCGATGCCGAGGTCGTCGAGCGCCTGGCGCACATCGAGATAGGATTTGCCGGTGGTGATGATGCCAAGCCTGGGCTTGGGGCTGTCGATGACGATGCGGTCGATCTTGTTGGCGCGGGCGAAGGCGAGCGCGGCATAGACCTTGTGCTGTTGCAGCCGCCATTCCTGCTCGATGCGATCGTCCGGCCAGCGGATG
The DNA here is from genome assembly GCA_937905845.1 of uncultured Rhodospirillales bacterium. GTDB lineage: Bacteria > Pseudomonadota > Alphaproteobacteria > Ferrovibrionales > Ferrovibrionaceae > CALCYJ01. The sequence goes on along the minus strand of CALCYJ010000260.1, from coordinate 1,369 downwards.
TTGAGCCCGCCCTCGGGCAGGGTGAAATCCGCGGGCAGGACGATCTTCAGCCGGTCGGGATCGATGGTGACGGAGACCGCGCTCTCCACCGTCTCGGTCACCGCCTTGAAGCCGACCCAGCAGCCGGAATAGCGCGACATGGCGAAGCCGAGCAGGCCGTAATCGAGATATTCCTGCACGCCCGAGGGGTTCAGCACCGGGATCATCGCCGCGATATAGGCATGCTCCGACTGGTGCGCGAGCGTCGAGGACACGGCGGCATGATCATCGCCCGTCACCAGCAGGACGCCGCCGTGGCGCGAGGAGCCGGCGGCATTGCCGTGCTTGAACACATCGCCCGAACGATCCACGCCCGGCCCCTTGCCATACCACATGGCGAAGACGCCATCGACCGTGGCGCCGGGATGGAGGATCGTCTGCTGGCTGCCCCAGACGGCGGTGGCGGCCAGATCCTCGTTCAAGCCGGGCTCGAAATGGATATTGTTCTCTTTGAGGAAGCGTTTCGCCTTCCACAGCGCCTGGTCGTAGCCGGCGAGCGGCGAGCCGCGATAGCCGGAGATGAAGCCGCCGGTCTTGAGGCCGGCGGCAAGATCGCGCTGGCGCTGCATCAGCGGCAGGCGCACCAGGGCCTGGATGCCGGTGAGGTAGACCCGGCCCGAGGCCTGGGCATACTTGTCGTCGAGGGTTACGGCCGCAAGTGACATGGCAGCTTCCTCCATCTGTGCCCTCGCCGAGAAAGGTAACGTATACTGACCTATCTGGCAACCCTTGCTCGCCCCGGGCCCGTTCTCCGCGCCTGGGTGGAGGCTACCGCCGCACCCGGCCGCAGGAGAGAATTCCTAGGATAACATGGGGCCGAGCCCGGATGGAGGCGGGCCGGGGCGGGATTGAAAGGTGATTTCCGGCGCCATTGGCTTTATCGTGCGGCGCGAACCCGGCAGCCGGCGCGTCCGGCCCGGCCGTCTGTCATTTCCGGATCGGGATCTTGCCATGACCATCCTCGTCACCGGCGTCGCCGGCTTTATCGGCGCCGCCGTCGCCCAGGCTCTGCTGTCCCGCGGCGAGGCGGTGGTCGGCATCGACAATATGAACGATTATTACGATGTCCGCCTGAAGGAAGCCCGCCTCGCGCGCCTGACCGCCCTGCCGGGCTTCACCTTCCGCCGCGCCGATATCGCCGATCGCGACGGCTTCACCGCGGCGCTCTCGGGGCTGCCGGTGCGCAAGGCGGTGCATCTCGCCGCGCAGGCCGGGGTGCGCTACAGCCTGACCAACCCTTTCGCCTATATCCAGAGCAACCTCCTGGGCCAGGCGGTGATCCTGGAATATTGCCGCAACCAGGCCGGCTTCGAGCATCTGGTCTATGCCA
>CALCYJ010000259.1 GCA_937905845.1 uncultured Rhodospirillales bacterium | reverse complement strand
GCGCGAGGTGGTCGCCACCGGCCGCACCCCGGCGGAGGATCTGTTGCAGCTCTATGCCGGCAAATGGCAGGGCAGCGTCGATCCCGCCTTCCTGGAACTGGCCTATTGAGCGCGGCCGGTTGATCGGGGCCCGTTGATCCGGGTCGGCCTATTTGGCACCGGCGGCTTTAAGGTAGAGCGAGCCCGGCAGGGCGGCTTCAAGCCTGGCCGGCGCCGCGGCGATCCTGGGTTCGAGATCGGCAAGATCCGCGCGGGCGGCGGCAAAGCGGCCGGCTTGCGCCTCCTGGCCGATCGTATCGAGCGCGCGCCCGAAGGAGAGCAGCAATTCCCGCGCCGCCGCCGCCGCCGTCTTGGCCGGCGCTCCGCTCTGCGCCGGGAAGCGCGCGTCGATGCGGCCAAGCTCGTCGCGCAGCATCAGGCTGATCTCGCCGGTGAGCGCGCCATCGCCCGAGGCCAGCGGCTCGTGGAGCAGCGCCAGGAAACGCTCCAGCCGCGCAAAATCGCGGTGCAGGGTGACGGGTTCCACCGGCCGTTCGCCGCCGCCAATCGTCGTGAGATAGGCGAGCAGGTCGGCCCGCACCATTTCGCTTGCCGCGGCCTTGGCGCTGAGGCCGCCTTGATGATGGCCGATCACCGCCTCGAGCGTGGCATAGCGGCCGTCATGAAAATAAGGCCCGCCCGCCGCCGTGCCGAGAAGGGTCGGCGTCTCCACCGGACCGCCGCTGCCGACATCGTGCAGCCGCCCGTCGCGGAAGCCCTGCTCCGGCGTATGGCAGGCGGCGCAGGCCTGATCGAAAATCCGCTCGCCCTGCCTGGCGGCCGGGCTGGCGGCGGCGGCGAGGCTGCCGTCGGGGGTCAGCAGCGGATCGGGCAGCGGTGCCAGCGCGTCGAGATAGGCGATGAGGGCATCGAACAGCTTGGGCTGCGGCTCGGCGCCGGAAAATTCCACCACGATCACATGGCGGACGAAATCGCGCAGGCTGTAGGTGAGGCCGCGGAAGCCATAGGGCGCGGCCTGGGCCACGTCGCGCAGGCTCGGGATGCGCAGCGGGTCGTCGCGGTGATCGTCGTTTTCCGGGTTCCACAAGTGGTTGGTGACATCGACCGTGCCGGGCGGCCCCGACAGGCCGGGGATGAAGAAGCTGCGGTTGCGATCGCCGCCGCTGTGGCAGGCATTGCAGCTCAGGCCCGCGCCCTGGGCGTTGCCGCCGAGCAGCTCCGGCGAGCGGAAGACCAACTCGCCTAACGTGACCAGGAAGGACGGATTCGCGCCCTCCGCAGCATCGCGCAGGGGCGTGCGCGGAATGATGGACGGCAGCCGGTCGATATGGCTTGCCGGCGGCAGCCAGTCGGCGGCGATACTATGGCCCTGATCGGCGGAGGCCGCCGCCGGCAACATCAGTGCGAGTGCCGCCACGACCAGGAGGCCGCACGCCCGCCCGCCCCGGTGCCGCGCCGCCGGCCTTAATCCGGCCGCCTGCCCGCGGCGCATGGCTTCGGATCTCGTCAAGCCGCGCGGGTGCCGCCGACCGTGATCTGATCGATCAGCAGCGTCGGCTGGCCGACCCCGACCGGAACGCCCTGACCATCCTTGCCGCAGGTGCCGACGCCCGGATCGAGCGCCATGTCGTTGCCGATCCGGGCGACATGGGTCAGAACCTCGGCGCCGGCGCCGATCAGGGTGGCGCCCTTGAGCGGCCGGCCGATCTTGCCGTTTTCGATCTCGTAGGCCTCGGTGCAGGAGAAGACGAACTTGCCCGAGGTGATATCGACCTGGCCGCCGCCGAAATTCACCGCGTAAAGCCCCTGCTTGACGGAGGCGATGATCTCGCCCGGGTCGCTGGTGCCGCCCAGCATGATGGTGTTGGTCATGCGCGGCATCGGCATATGGCCGAAATCCTGGCGCCTTCCGTTGCCGGTCGGGCGCATGCCCATGAGGCGGGCGTTGAGCCGGTCCTGGAGCAGGCCTTTGAGGATGCCGTCCTCGATCAGCACCGTTCGCTCGCTCGGCGTGCCTTCGTCGTCGATGCTGAGCGAGCCGCGGCGATTGGCCAGCGTGCCGTCGTCCACCACCGTCACGCCTTTCGCCGCCACCCGCTCGCCCATCAGGCCGGAGAAGACCGACGTCTTCTTGCGGTTGAAGTCGCCTTCGAGCCCGTGGCCGATCGCCTCGTGCAGCAGGATGCCGGGCCAGCCCGGACCCAGCACCACCGGCATGCTGCCGGCCGGCGCCGGCACCGCTTCGAGATTGACCAGCGCCTGACGCAGCGCCTCGCCCACCTGGGCGCGCCAGTTTTCCGGCGCGAGATAGACGGCATAGCCGGCGCGGCCGCCGACGCCGTGGCTGCCGCTTTCCTGGCGGTCGCCCTGGCCCGCCACCACCGTGACATTGAGGCGGACCAGCGGCCGCACGTCCCGGGCGATGCGGCCGTCGGCGCGCAGGATGCTCACCGCCTGCCACGAGCCGCTGAGCGAGGCCGATACCTGGCGCACCCGGGGGTCGAGGCCGCGGGCATAGGCGTCGATCTCCTCCAGCAGCGAGACCTTGGCGGCGAAGGGCACCTCGTCCAGCGGATTGACGTCGGTATAGAGCGCCCGGTTGGTCTGCGCGGGCGCTTCCGACATGACGCCGCCGCGGCCCTGGCGCACGCTCTTCACCGTCTGCGCGGCGCGGCGGATCGCCGCCTCGCTCAGTTCGGAGGCATGGGCATAGCCGGTCTGCTCCCCCGCCACGGCGCGCAGGCCGAAGCCCTGCGATGTGTCGAAGCTTGCGCTTTTCAGCCGGCCGTCGTCGAAGCCGAAAGCCTCCGAGAGGGAATATTCGAGGAACAATTCGCCGTCGTCGGCGCCTTTCAGCGCCTCGCCCACCAGGCGCTCGGTGCGGGCGCGATCGAGGCCGGCGCGGCTGAAGAACAGATCATCGGGGGTGGAAACGCGCATGGTCGGGACTCCAGGCGATGGGGATGCGCCGGGCGCCGGGGAATCGCGCGACGACGGGCCATCGGGTCGGCCTCTACAATACCCCTGTTGCGCCGAAAAAGCCCCCCCGGCGTGCAGGGGCCGCCGCCCCAGGCGTGCGCCGCATGGACAAGGCGGGCCCGGTGCGATATTTATGCGACATATCGCCGCATTACCGGGTGATAAGCGCTCTGGACAAAGCCGATGGCGTATGTTGAAACCTGACATGCGCCACGGGCGACGGCGGCGAGGGATTCCGCTTGAGCCAGGGCGGGATCGGCGGCGCGGCCGAGGCGGGGACGGCGCTTGGTTCGGGCGAGGGGCAACGGGTTGAACCTGCCCGATCTTTAAGCGACGGCGTGGCGACCACGAAGGAGCGAAACGTGAGCAAGTTCTGGACCAGATTTTATGCGCCGGCACGGGGCCTGGCGGCGTGCGGCGGGCTGGCGGCATGTGGGCTGGCGGCGTGCGGGTCGGCGATCGCTGCCCTGGCCCTTGCCGCGCCGGCCCTCGCGGGCACGGCCAGGACGGCCGGTCCGCAGCCCTGGGAGCTGAACCTCCAGCCGCCGGCGTCGCCGATCGCCCAGACCATTCATACGTTCGACGACGCCCTGATGGTGGTCATGGCGGTGATCGTGCTCCTGGTCGTGGGGCTCCTGGCCTATGTCGTGCTGCGCTTCCGCGCCTCGGCCAATCCGGTGCCGTCCAAGACCTCCCACAATACCGTGGTGGAGATCCTGTGGACGCTGCTGCCGATCCTCATCCTGGTGGTGATCGCGGTGCCGTCCTTCAAGCTGCTCTATGCCGAGGCGCGGGTGCCCGCCGACGCCATGACGATCAAGGTGACCGGCCATCAATGGTACTGGACCTACGATTATCCGAGCGAAGGCAACCTCACCTTCGATTCGATCCTCGTCCAGGACAAGGATCTGAAGCCCGGTCAGCCGCGCCTGCTGGAGACCGACAATCACCTGGTGGTGCCGGTTGATACCGATGTCCGCATCCTCGTCACCAGCACCGACGTGCTCCATGCCTGGTACGTGCCGGCGCTCGGCGTGGAGAAGGAGGCGGTCCCCGGACGCTGGAACTATACCTGGTTCCGCGCCGACAAGCTCGGCACCTATTATGGCCAGTGTGTCGAGCTTTGCGGCCTCAACCACGGCTTCATGCCGATCGATGTCGATGTGGTGTCGAAGGACGCCTACAAGCAGTGGGTCGCCATGGCCCGGAAGAAGTTCGCCAGCATTGCGGTGCCGACCGAGCAGGTGGCGCTGAACACCCGCGCATCGGCCGAGTAGCGGCCGATCACGGGCAGCGCCACGGGTCAGGGCAAGAAGGGACAGAGAGATGGCTAATTCCGGTCATGCGGCCGCCGGTCATTCCGATCACGGTCACGCCGATCATGCTCACGCCGGTTATGGACACGCCGATCACGGGCATCCGACCGGCTGGCGGCGGTGGGTCTATTCGACCAACCACAAGGACATCGGCACGATGTATCTGGTCTTCGCGATATGCGCGGGCCTGATCGGCGGCGCCTTGTCGGTATTGTTCCGGACCGAGCTTCTGACGCCGGGCGGCCATTTCCTGCACGACAGCCAGCTTTTCAACGTGATGATCACCGCGCACGGCCTGATCATGATCTTCTTCGTGATCATGCCGGCGATGATCGGCGGTTTCGGCAACTGGTTCGTGCCGCTGATGATCGGCGCGCCGGACATGGCCTTCCCGCGCATGAACAACATCAGCTTCTGGCTGCTGGTCCCCTCCTTCGCGCTGCTGATGACCTCGATGTTCCTGCCGGGCCCCCCGGGCGGGCTGGGCGCGGGCACCGGCTGGGTGCTCTATCCGCCGCTGTCCTCCTCCGTCGGCCATCCCGGGCCCGCGGTTGATTTCGTCATCCTCTCGATCCATCTGGCCGGCGCCTCCTCGATCCTCGGCGCCATCAATTTCATCACCACCATCTTCAACATGCGCGCGCCGGGCTTGACGCTGCACAAGATGCCGCTGTTCGTCTGGTCGATGCTGGTGACGACCTTCATGCTGCTGCTGGCGCTGCCGGTGCTGGCGGGCGCCATCACCATGCTGCTGACCGACCGCAATTTCGGCACCCATTTCTTCGATGCGGCCGGCGGCGGCGATCCCATCCTCTATGAGCACCTGTTCTGGTTCTTCGGCCACCCCGAGGTCTATATCATGATCATTCCGGGCTTCGGCATGATCAGCCAGGTGGTCTCGACCTTCTCGAAGAAGCCGGTGTTCGGCTATCTCGGCATGGTCTACGCGATGGTGGCGATCGGCGTGGTCGGCTTCGTCGTGTGGGCGCACCACATGTTCACCCAGGGCATCTCGGTCGATACCGAGGCCTATTTCACCGCCGCGACCATGGTGATCGCGGTGCCGACCGGCATCAAGGTCTTCTCCTGGATCGCCACGATGTGGGGCGGCTCGATCGAGTTCAAGACGCCGATGCTGTTCGCCATCGGCTTCATCTTCCTCTTCACCATCGGCGGCGTGACCGGCGTGGTGCTGGCCAATTCCGGCGTCGATACCGAGCTGCACGGCACCTATTACGTGGTGGCGCACTTCCACTACGTGCTCTCGCTGGGCGCGGTGTTCGCGATCTTCGCCGGCTTCTACTACTGGTTCGGAAAGATGTCGGGGCACCAGTACAACGAGACGCTGGGCAAGATCCATTTCTGGCTCACCTTCATCGGCGTCAACCTGACCTTCTTCCCGCAGCATTTCCTCGGGCTGGCCGGCATGCCGCGGCGCGTTCCGGACTATCCCGCGGCCTTCGCCGGCTGGAACATGGTCTCCTCCATCGGCGCCTATATCTCCTATGCGGCGGCCCTGTTCTTCATCTTCGTGGTTTTCCATACGCTGCTGCGGGGCAAGAAGGCGGCCGACAACCCCTGGGGCGAGGCGGCAACGACGCTGGAATGGACGCTGTCCTCGCCGCCGCCCTTCCACCAGTTCGCGACGCCGCCGCACATCAAATAGGGTGGGGCCGGGACTTATCATGGCAAGGGTGCAGATCCATCCGTCAGGAGCGATCCTTTGAGTGACGCCATAGCATCGATCGATCCGGCCGCTCAGGCCCGGGAGCCCCAGGCGGCTCCCGTGGCCGAGGCGCGGGTGGCCGATTATGTGGCGCTCTTGAAGCCCCGCGTCATGTCGCTCGTGGTCTTCACCGGCCTCGTCGGCATGGTCGTGGCGCCGGGCAGCGTGAACCCGGTGATCGCGGCTTTCGGCCTGCTGTGCATCGCGGTCGGCGCCGGGGCGTCGGGCGCCATCAACATGTGGTACGACGCCGATATCGATGCCGGCATGACGCGGACCCGCAAGCGGCCGATCCCGATGGGCCGCATCGCGCCCGGCAGCGCGCTCGGATTCGGCGCGACGCTGGCCGTGGGCTCCGTTCTGGCCATGGGGTTGTTCGTCAATGTGACGGCGGCGGCGCTGCTGGCGCTGACCATCGGCTTCTATGTCTTCATCTATACGATGTGGCTCAAGCGCCGCACGCCGCAGAACATCGTCATCGGCGGCGCCGCCGGCGCCTTTCCGCCGATGATCGGCTGGGCGGTGGTGACGGGGGATGTCTCGATCGCCTCCATCGCGCTGTTCGCCATCATCTTCATGTGGACGCCGCCGCATTTCTGGGCGCTGTCGCTCTACCGCTGCGGCGATTATGCGAAGGTCGGCGTGCCGATGCTGCCGGTGGTCGCCGGGCCGGCAGAGACCCGGCGGCAGATCCTGATCTATTCGCTGCTGCTGGTGCCGGTAACCTTCGGGCCCTGGTTCGTCGGCATCGGCGGGCCGATCTATCTCGCCGGTGCAGGCCTCCTCGGCGCGCTGTTCCTGTTCGCCGCTTTCCGGGTCTGGCGCGACACTTCGGACCGGCCGGCGAAGCAGCTGTTCGGCTACTCGATTCTGTATCTGTTCCTGCTGTTCGCCCTGCTGCTGGCGGAGGGCGGCTTTGGCCTCAGCCTCTGACATGCCGCTGTCCGACGAACATCGCCGCCAGCGCGGCAAGAACTACGCCCTGGGCGGCTTCCTGTTGGCCCTGGTAATTCTGTTCTTCGTCGTCACCCTGGTGAAGATGGGAGCGCAGCATTGAGCGCCGGCCTCGCCCGCCGCAACCGCCGTGTTGCCTGGCTTGCCGGTGGCGCGGCGCTGGCCATGGCCGGGCTGGCCTTTGCCTCGGTGCCGCTCTACTCGGCCTTCTGCCGGGCGACCGGATACGGCGGCACCACGCAGGTCGCCGCCGCCGCGCCGGCCGCGGTCGGCAGCCGGACCTTCACTGTCCGCTTCAATGCCGATACCGCGCCCGACCTGCCCTGGCGGTTAC
>CALCYJ010000258.1 GCA_937905845.1 uncultured Rhodospirillales bacterium | reverse complement strand
GGCCAGGACGCGCGTCAGATCGATGACGGTAACGCCGGTCAGCGGTCCGGCCACATTGGAGGGGTGCAGCGCCACGAATTCTTCTCCCAGCCTTGCAATTGCCTTGACGTTGTCTTGCGCCCGCGGGCCCGCTCAGCCGGCCTTGAGGCGCCGGGCGGCATCCAGGGCGAAATAGGTGAGGATTCCATCGCAGCCGGCGCGCTTGAAGGCGATCAGGCTCTCCATCATTACCCGTTCGCCATCGAGCCAGCCGGCCAGCGCCGCGCCCTTGAGCATGGCATATTCGCCCGAGACCTGATAGGCGAAGGTCGGCAGGCGGAAGGCTTCCTTGACCCGCCAGCACAAATCGAGATAGGGCATGCCGGGCTTGACCATGACCATGTCGGCGCCCTCGGCGATATCGAGGGCGACCTCGCGCAGGGCCTCGTCGCCGTTGGCCGGGTCCATCTGGTAGGTGCTCTTGCCGCCCGAGCCCAGCGCCGTGGTCGAGCCGACGGCATCGCGGAACGGGCCGTAGAAGGCGGAGGCGTATTTCGCGGCATAGGCCATGATCTGCACGTGGATATGGCCGGCGGCTTCAAGGCCGGCGCGGATCGCGGCGACGCGCCCGTCCATCATGTCGGAGGGCGCGATGATGTCGCAGCCGGCTTCCGCCTGCACCAGGGCCTGGGCGACCAGCACCTCGATCGTCTCGTCGTTGACGACATAACCGCCCCGCACCAGCCCGTCCTGACCATGGCTGGTGAAAGGATCGAGCGCCACGTCGCACAGAACGCCAATATCGGGCACCGCCTTCTTCACGGCGCGCACCGCGCGGCAGACCAGATTGTCGGGATTGACCGCCTCGCGGCCCGCCTCGTCGCGCAGGGCGGGGTCGATGGCGGGAAAAAGGGCGATGCAGGGAATGCCGAGGGCTGCCGCTTCCGCCGCGCGCTCCACCAGGAGATCGAGGCTGAGCCGCTCCACGCCGGGCATGGAGGGAATGGGCGCTGTGGTATTCACCCCCTCGTGCACGAACACCGGCCAGATCAGATCGGCCGCGGTCAGCACGTTTTCCGCCACCAGGCGGCGCGACCAGGGGTGGCGGCGGGTGCGGCGCAGCCGGGTATGGGGAAAGGCCGGGCCGGCGGGCACGGCCGCATGCGGCTTCGGGCGGCGGCCGGCAGAAAATTCGTTCATCGCGGCCTCCTCTTATCCAAGCTCGACCTTCCAGATCCTCGGCGCTTGGGCCGGCAACACCCGCCGTGCGCGCCACACCGGCTGCCCAGGGCACCGAAGGGCACGACGCCCCGCCGTGCCCGTGGCACCGCCGTGC
>CALCYJ010000257.1 GCA_937905845.1 uncultured Rhodospirillales bacterium | reverse complement strand
GCGGCTCATCGGCAAGGGTTCCTGCGGCTTAAGGGGTGATCGGGGTCAGATGGTCTTGGTGGTGCCGCCATCGATCTCGATCAGCGCGCCCTGAATGAAGCCGGCGCGGCCCGAGACCAGGAAGGCGACCAGGGCCGCCACCTCGTCGGGCCGGCCGAAGCGGGAGAGGCCCATCCGGGCTTGCAGGCGGGCGGAGGCCGCATCCCGATCGATGCCTTCCTCGGCCGCGACCCGGGTGATGCGGGCTTCGAGCCGGTCGGTTTCGATCGGGCCGGGGTTGACCAGATTGACGCGCACGCCGTCACGCGCGCCCCGCTCGGCCAGCGCCTTGGTGAGGGAGAGCAGGGCGGCATTGACCGTGCCGCCGATGGCGAATTCGGCCCCCGGCGTGCGGCCGCCGCTGCCCGCGATGGTGACGAGGGCGCCGGAAGATGCCTTCAGGCGCGGCCAGAGCGTGCGGGCGAGGCGGACATGGGCGAAGAACTTGAGGGCGAAGCCGCTCTGCCAGTCGCTGTCGGACAGGGCGAGGAAATCGCCGCGCCGGGTGGTGCCGGCATTGTTCACCAGGATGTCGAGGCGGCCGAAATGCCGCTCCAGATGCGCATCAAGCTTTGCCGGCGCCGCTTCCTCGGTGAGATCGAGCGCGACGGCTACGGCTTTGCGGCCCCGGCCTGCGATCTCGGCTACGAGCGCGTCGAGCCGCGCGGCGTCGCGGGCCGCCAGCACCAGATCGCAGCCCTCGGCGGCCAGTTCCAGCGCGATGGCGCGGCCGAGGCCGCGGCTGGCGCCGGTGACCAGCGCCACCTTGCCGCCGAGAGAAAAATCCATGGCCATGCTCCCTTTTCGCACCGTGCGCGGCGGCAGTCTAAACCAAGTTCCGGCAAAAGGATCCTGCGGCGGATGGACGCTCGGGCCTTGCGGGGATGGGCGGGTTTTGACGCCGGCGCCTGGGCCCTCTATCGTCGCCGGCGACCGGCTGGCGATCATCGGATGGAGGAGCGGCGGAATGGCGCAAGAGCGTGGGACACGGACCAGCGGCGGACAGAAGGGGCCGCTCGTCGGCCTGCGGGTGATCGATCTCACCCATGTCATGGCCGGGCCGGTATGCAGCCTCATGCTGGCCGACATGGGGGCGGACGTGATCAAGGTGGAGAAGCTGCCCGGCGGCGACGACACGCGGCGCACGGTGCCGCCGGCGATCGCGGGCGAATCGGCGGCCTTCCTGATGGTCAACCGCAACAAGCGCGCGATCGCCCTCGATCTCAAGCAGGCCTCCGCGCGGGCGGTGCTGCACCGGCTGGTGAGTGGCGCCGACGTGCTGATCGAGAACTATCGTCCGGGCACGATGGCGAAGTTCGGCTTCGGCTATGACGCGCTCAAGGAAACGAACCCCGGCCTGATCTATTGCGCCATCTCGGGCTTCGGCCGCACCGGCCCCTATGCCGGGCGCGGCGGCTTCGATCTCATCGCCCAGGGCATGAGCGGCCTCATGAGCATCACCGGCGAGGGCGCCGGCCGGCCGCCGGTCAAGCTCGGGCCGCCGGCCAGCGACATCACCGCCGGCATCCTCGCCGCCATGGGCATCCTCGCCGCCTATACCAACCGGCTGCGTACCGGCGAGGGGCAGATGGTCGATACCTCCCTCTACGAGGCCGGCATCGTGCTCACCTACTGGCAATCGGCGATCGCCTTCGCCACCGGCGTGGCGCCGGGACCGCTCGGCTCGGCCCATCCGCTGAACGCGCCCTATCAGGCCTTTCCGACCGCCGACGGCTGGATCACCGTCGGGGCTGCCAACGGCTCCAACTGGAAACGTCTGCTCGAAGCCCTGGAGGCGCCGGAACTCGCGGCCGATCCGCGCTTTCAGGACAATCAGAGCCGCGTGCGCCACCGGGCCGAACTGGTGGCGCTGCTGGAAGCGCGCTTCCGCACGGAACCCTCCGCCCTGTGGCTCGCCCGGCTCGAAGCGGCGGGCGTGCCGGCGGGACCGGTCCAGGATGTGCTCGCCATGCAGGCCGATCCCCAGACGCTCGCGCGCGAGATGGTGGTCGAGGTGCCGCACAGCCGCTTAGGCGCGGTCAAGACGCTGGGCCTGCCGGTGAAATTCTCGGCGACGCCTGGCGGCCCGGTGCGCGGCGCGCCGACCCTGGGCGAGCACAGCCGCGAGATCCTGGTCGAGCAGGGCTACGGCGAGGCGGAGATCGCCGCCCTCGCGACAAGCCGTGCGGTACACCTCGCCTGATCAAGCCAGCGCGACCAGGTCCGGTGCGACCAGGTCCGGCCCCGCCGCGTCACTACCCCGTCAATAGGTGAGTTCGATCACGCTCACCTGATTGTCCTTCACCGGCCAGGTCAGGGCGGTGATGCCTTCCTGGTTGAACACGCCCAAGACCGATTGCTGCGGCGATGCCGGCAGGTCGATGGCCACGCTGGAAACGCTCGGCACGCCCGGCGGAATGCCGGCCGGCAGCTTGCCATCGAGCAGGATGACGTCGCGGTTGATGCCGAAATAGCCGCGCGGCCGGCTCATATAGACCACGGCGCCGGCGGCGCGGTCGGTCTTGCCGAAGGGCTGCGGCCGCAGATCGACGTAGCGGCTGGAGCGCGGGAAGGGCGAGCGGTAGATATGGGTGACCGGCTCGCCCGGCACGGCGACGACGAACTCGTAATAGGCGTCGGGCGCGGCGGCCAGCGGACCCCAATGGCCATCGGCGCCCGTGGTCACGTGCAGCACGGGGGGGCCCAAGCGCTCGCCGGTCGTGGGCGAAACCGGATAGATCGTCAGGCCGGCGCCCGCGACCCCGATGTTGGTTTGCGCCATGCCCTCGAAGCCGCTGATCTTGCCGGACAGAATCGGGTGCGGCTCCGGCGTCACGTCGAGCGTCTTCGGCGCGTGGCCGGTGATGAACTGGTACATGACGGCGAAGGCCTGCGGCGAATAGCCGGTCTCGCGATGATCGACGCCATCGAGCGCGACATTGGTCGCGCCCGCAAGGGCCGGGCCCATATAGCCGACATGGGTGGCGACGTGGGGCAGGCCGAAATAGCGGCCGTCGGGCTGCGCGAATTTATCGTTGTTCGTGCTGCGGATGGTGAGGAAGCGCACACCGGCCACGATCTCGCCCGGCGTGCTGTTGAGATCGCGCATGAAGGGAGAAGCGCCGTTGAATTCGCTCCCCACCAGGATCTTGTCGGAGACGAGGACGCCGTGATTGACGGCGCCGCAGAGCACCGCCGCGCTCACGAAGGCGGCGCCACCGCCGTTCTTCAGATAGTCGCGCACGATATTGCCGCCGCGCGACTGCGCCACCAGGATGACCTTGTCGGCGCCGGTGCGCTGCCGCACGGCCTTGACCTCGTCGGCAAGCTGGTGCATCTCCTCGGCGGCCGAGGAATATCCCGGCTGGGGTGTGTCCTCGACCCGGCGCGCCAGCGGATATTGGAAATCGACGGCATCAAGCAGCTTGGCCGGATAGCCATTCGATTCGAATCGCCAGATCGTGGTGATCCACAAGCCCGCGGTATCGCCGTTGCCATGAACGAAGACGATGGGGAGAAGCTTGCCCGTCGCGCGGGCGCCTGCGGTCGAACAGAAGAAGACCGGCAGGGCGGCGGCCACGAGCAGCAGGGCCAGCCGGCGCAGTTGCGTGAACATGGTATTTCCTCCCCTTATCGCCAAAAAGCTACCGGCCCGCCCGCGCGGCGGTGAAGATCCGGCTCGTCCATCCTTAAGACTAGCCGAAGTTGGCGCGACGCCAACGAATGATTTCTGCTATCGCCTTTGTCATCGCCTTCGCCCACGGCCGGTGGACGGGTGGGGCGGCCTGTGACATGCTCGCGCCGCGCCGCCAACGGCCGGTACGCGATGGCAGGCGGAACCCGCCGCAAGATCGCGCCGCCGTCCGCCCGGTGCCATCCTCATCCCCTCTAAGGAGCGCGTCTTGTCTTCTCATCCCCCCGTCCGTGCCGTGCTGTGGGATTTCGGCGGCGTCATCCTCTCCAGCCCCTTCGAGGCTTTCAATGCCTACGAGGCGGCGCACGGCCTGCCGCGGGACTTCATCCGCGGCATCAATGCCACCAATCCGCATGACAATGCCTGGGCGAAGCTCGAGAGCAGCCGCATCGGCGTCGATGAATTCTGCCGCCTGTTCGCAGCCGAAGCGGCAAGCCGGGGCCATGCGCTCGACGGGCGCATCGTCCTGTCGCTGCTCAGCGGCCGGATCCGGCCCGAGATGGTGGCGGCGCTGCGCGCGGTCAAGCGGCGCTACAAGACCGCCTGCCTCACCAACAATGTCGCGACCGGCGACGGGCCGGGCATGGCGCGCACCCAAGAACAGGCGGCGGCGGTGGCCGAGGTGATGAAGATCTTCGATCTCGTCCTCGAATCGAGCAAGGTCGGCGTGCGCAAGCCCGAGCCGCGCTTCTACGAAATTGCCTGCGAGCGCCTGGGCGTGCGGCCCGAGGAGGCGGTGTTCCTCGATGATCTCGGCATCAACCTCAAGCCGGCGCGCGACATGGGCATGCGGACGATCAAGGTGGCGGCGCCGGCCGCGGCGCTGGCCGAACTGGCGGCGATCCTGGGCCACCCGCTGGACTGATTGCTCCGCCCGCGGCCGCTGTCTATGGTAGCGGCGCCGACGAGAGCAGGGTTCAGAAGAGAGGCATGACGAGGACGATGGCGCAGGAACAGGAACCGCAGGGGCATGACCGGGAGCCGGGCGGGCCGCCGACGCTCGATCTCGCCGGCGCCCGCGCCACCCTCCGCCTCAACCGGCCGCGTCAGCACAACCGGTTGGAGCCCGGCGATCTCATCATCCTGCGGCGGCTGCTGGATGCTGTCGACGCGGCGCCCGGCGTCCGCGTCCTGGTCCTCGCCGCCACGGGGCGCAGCTTCAGCGCCGGCTATCACCTCGGCGCCGTCGCCAGCGCGGCCGGTGCGACCGGCGCGGCCGGGGCGGCCGGGATCGAGGACAGCGCTGCCGGCCAGAATGCCTTCGAGGGCCTGTGCCAGCGCATGGAGGCGGTGCGGGTGCCGACCATCTGCGCGTTGCAGGGCAGCGTCTATGGCGGCGCCACCGACCTGGCGCTGGCCTGCGACTTCCGCCTCGGCGTTACCGGCATGCAGATGTTCATGCCGGCGGCGCGTCTGGGGCTGCATTACTACCCGAGCGGGCTCAGCCGCTATGTCACGCGGCTCGGTCTCGGCGCAGCCAAGCGGCTGTTCCTGACCGGGCAGACCATCGGGGCGGAGGAGATGCTGCGCATCGGCTTCCTCGACGAATTGCTGGCGCCGGCCGAGCTTGAACCGCGCGTCGAGGCCCTGGCCCTTCTGCTGGCGGCGCAGGCGCCGCTCGCGGTGGCGGGCATGAAGCGCGCCCTGAACGAGATCGCCCGCGCCGCGCTGGATCTGCCGGCGACGCGGGCGGCGATCGCGGCGACGCTGGCCTCGGCCGACATCCGCGAAGGGATCCAGGCGATGGCGGAAGGGCGCCCGCCGTCTTTTACCGGCCGCTGAGCGACAGGCGGGCGGGCGGGCAGTGGTGCGCGCGGTTGATCGCGTATGAGCCTAGAGCGCGATCGGATCAAGTCGAACCGGGCAGGGTTCGACTTGATCCGTGAATCGCCCTCTATGTTATTGATTAGAGACTGATTCACGTTTCAGGTTGGATCGTCGAGCGATTCAATCGGAAACGATCAGGCTCTAGGGGAATGAGGAGAGGAAGAATGGCGGCTGATGCGGTGGTGGAAAGAGGGCGGGGCGGCGAGCTGATCGCCGAGCGGGTGGGACCGGTCGGCTGGATCACCTTTTCCAATGTCGCGCGGCACAATGCGGTGACGCTGGCCATGTGGCAGACCTTGCCGGTGCTGCTGCAAGCCTTTGCCGAGGATCCGGAGGTCCGCGTCGTTGTGCTCAAGGGTGCGGGCGATAAAGCTTTCGTCGCCGGCGCCGATATTTCCGAATTCGAGCGCGAGCGGGCCGATCCCGAGGCGGTCGAGCGCTATGACCGCGCCGGCGCCGAGGCCAACGAGGCGCTCAAATCCTGCGCGAAACCCACGATCGCGATGATCCGCGGCTATTGCATCGGCGGCGGTCTGGGTCTCGCGCTTTGCTGCGATCTCCGCATTGCCGCCGAGGATGCGAGCTTCGCCATTCCGGCGGCCAAGCTCGGCCTGGGCTATGGCTTCACCGGCATCAAGCAGCTGGCCGACCTGGTCGGCCCCGCCTTCGCCCGGGAGATCCTCTATACCGCCCGCCGCTTTTCGGCCGCGGAGGCCGCGCACATCGGCCTGGTCAATCAGGTGGTGCCGGTGGCGGCGCTGGCCGGGCGGGTTCAGGAGACGGCCGCGATGATCGCCGGCAATGCGCCGCTCACCATCGCCGCGGCCAAGGAATGCGTGGCGCAATGGGCCAAGCTGCCGGAGGATCGCGATCTCGCCCGCCCCGCCGCCGCGGTCAAGGCCTGCTTCGCCAGCCGCGACTATGCCGAAGGCCGCGCCGCCTTCCGCGACAAGCGCAAGCCTTCCTTCGAGGGCCGCTGAGGGGTAGATTGTCCGCCTCTCGACCCTTCAGGATCGGTCAGGACATGAGCGCCACCGCCGCCGCCGGTTTCTTCGATCTCGACGCCTTCGGCGCGGCGCCGCTGCAGCTTGAGCCTTTTCCCTATGTCATCGTGCCGGGCTTCGTCAGGGCGGGCGAGCTTGCCGCCATTCATGCCGATTTTCCGATTATCGACCGCGCCGGCAGCTTTCCTTCCAGCACGCTGCGCTATGGCGCGACCTTCGGCCGGCTGCTGGCGGCGCTGGAGGGACCCGAGCTTACCGCGCGGGTGGCGGAGAAATTCGCGATCGATCTGTCCGGCCGCCCGACCATGGTGACGGTGCGCGGCCAGGCGCGCCCGACCGATGGCAAGATCCATTGCGACAGCGCCAGCAAGCTCATCACCATCCTGATCTATCTCAACGACCAATGGCGCGAGGAGGGCGGTCAGCTTCGCCTGCTGCGCTCGCCCGACAATCTCGACGACGTGGCGGCCGAAGTGCCGCCCACGGCCGGCACCATCGTCGCCTTCAAGGTGACGCCGAACGGCTGGCACGGACACCGGCCCTTCAGCGGCCCGCGCCGCGTCCTTCAGCTCAACTGGGTCACTGATGCCGGCGTGGTGCGCCGCGAACAGGCGCGCCACCGTTTCTCGGCACGGCTGAAGCGCCTCAATCCCTTCGCCGGCGTCACCGTCAGCAGAGCCTGAGCGCGGGTGCGGTTCAGACCGGCAGGCGGATGCGGGCCCTGAGACCGCCAAGCGGCGCCTGAAGCAGCGTGACATCGCCGCCATGCGCCCGGACCACGTCGCGGGCGATGGTGAGGCCGAGGCCGACGCCGCCGGTCTCGGTATTGCGCGACTTGTCCAGCCGCGTGAAGGGGCGGAAGACCTCGTCGCGGCTTTCCTCAGGAATGCCCGGGCCGTCGTCATCGACGGTGATTTCGACCGCGTCGGGCAGGCGCCGCGCCGCGACCGCGACATGCTGGCCGTGGCGCAGCGCGTTATCGATCAGATTGGTGAGCGCGCGCTTGAACGGCATGAGGTGGAGCGGCTGGGTCAGTCCCTCCGGGCAATCGAGCGCGATGTCGCGGCCCTGGCGTCGCGCGTCGCTCGCGACCTGCGCCAGCAGCGCCGAGAGGTCCTGGGGCAGCGCCGGCTCGGCATCCTGGCCGCGCGCGAAGGCGAGATAGCCCTCGATCATTCGCTCCATGTCGGCGACGTCGCGCTTCAACTCGTCCACGCCGCTCGTCGGCGGCAGCATGGCGAGCGCCAGCTTCATGCGCGTCAGCGGCGTGCGCAGATCGTGGCTGACGCCGGCCAGCATCTCGGTGCGCTGGCTGATCTGGCGCTGGATGCGCTGCTTCATGATGAGGAAGGCGGCGGCGGCGCGGCGGATCTCGCTCGCGCCGGCCGGGCGGAATCCGGCCACGTCGCGCCCCTTGCCGAAACTGTCGGCGGCTTCTGCCAGGCGCCGGATCGGGCGGATCTGGTTGCGCAGGAAGAGAATGGCGACCGCCAGCAGCACGATCGAGGTTCCGACCATCCACATGACGAAAATATAGGTAGTACTCGAAACCAGCCGCCGCTCGTTCACCATCACCCGGAGCACGCCGCCTTCGAGCTGGAGCAGGATCTCGATCTTGTCGCCGAAATGCTGGGTATCGTAGGTATAGGGGACGAAAAGCTGCGATTCGAGCGCCCGGCTCAGCATGCGGTTGAGGATGGAATAGAACGGCGGCTTGCGCAGCTTCCAATCCGGCAGCTTGGCGCCGGGCAGGAAGGCTATGTCGAGCTGGAGCCGCTGGTGCGCAAGCTCCAGGATGCGCCGCTGGTTGTCGGGCTCGGGGAAGGATTCGAGCATGTCGATGACATAGGCGGTATCGGCGCCGATGCCGGCCGCGAGGCGATAGGTGATGGCGTCCCAGTGGCGCTCGTAGAAAATGTAGGTGGTGACGATCTGCAACAGCACGACCGGCGCGATGAGGAGGATCAGCGCCCGTCCGAACAGGCTGCGCGGCACCAGCCACTTGATCATCCGCGCCTCCTCGTGACGGGGCTCAATCCGTCCATAGCACGTAGCCCTCGCCCCAGATCGTCTGGAGATAGCGCGGCGCCTTGGGATCGGGCTCGATCTTGCGGCGCAGGCGCGTCACCTGCACATCCACCGCCCGGCTCTCCGCATTGCCGGCCTGGCGCGCCAGATCCGCCCTTGTGACGGTCATGCCGGGGCTGCGCGCGAAGATCCGGAGCAGCGCCGCCTCGCTCGAGGTCAGCGCCACGATCTCGCCGCCCTGCGTAAGCTCGCCCCGGGTGAGGTCGAAGACGAAATCGCCGAAACGCACCAGGCCGTTCTGCGCCGCCTCGCCGGGACGGGAGGTCCGGCGCAGGATGGCCTGGATGCGCAGCAGCAGTTCCTGCGGCTCGAAGGGCTTGGCGAGATAATCGTCGGCGCCGCTTTGCAGACCCTTGATACGGTCTTGTGGCTCGCTCATGGCGGTCAGCATGAGGATCGGCACCTGGCTGCCGGTGCGCAGATCCTGCGCCAGTTCGATGCCGTTTTTGCCCGGCATCATCACATCGAGGATGAGGAGGTCGAAGGCCAAGCCCTCGAGATGCGCCCGCGCCTCCTCCGCATTCGCCGCGACCGTCACCCGGTAGCCGTTCTCCGACAGGTAGCGCTGCAGCAGGGCCCTGAGCCGGGTATCGTCGTCCACTACCAGGAGGTGGGGCAGTGTGTCGTTCACCGCCGGCTCCCCCGGCGTCAGCGGCGGCTGATGGCGGCCAGCACCTTGTCGCGGTTGCTGGCATCGATCAGCCCTTGCAGAACCTTGCGATAGCCGGCGACCGCCTCGGCCCCGGCCTGGCGATAGGCATTGGCGACCCGCCCCTGCTGCGGCGCCGACAGAAGGCGTTCCAGATCCTGGCCCGCCGGCGTCAGGGCGAGCAGCCGCTGGCGCCGGTCCTGCGCACCCTGGCGCTGTGCCACGAACCCCTGGTTGATCAGCGTCGAAAGCACCCGCGAGAGGCTCTGTTTGGTGATGCGCAGGATCGAGAGCAGCTCGGCCACGCTGATGTCGGGATTGCGGCCGACGAAATGCAGCACCCGGTGATGCGCCCGGCCAAAGGCATATTTCGCCAGGATGGCATCGGGGTCGGCGGTAAAGTCGCGATAGGCGTAGAACAGCAGCTCGATTCCCTGGCGTAGTTCTTCCTCGCGCAGGAACAGCGGGCTGGCGGCGGTCTGGGTTACGTCAGTCATGTTGATGCTCGATATAGGTGGGCACGACGAGGAGCCCATTACTCAGAACGAAAAGCTAAAGGTCCCTATACCCCCACCTCCTTGAACCACCAACGAACCTGTCGAGATTACGTCCATCCCCAAAAGCACATCAAAATCGAATGTCCCCTTGTGGAAGTCGAAACCTAAAATTGTCTGGTTCAGAATCTGCAATTGAAGAGGTTGGTGGCCAGGGAGCAACGGAACGCCAGGCGGCAACAATGATGGCGCCACGAGAAAGGGAAACCCGACTTTAAACAAATAGTTATTGTGGTGCCGCCTCCCGGAAACCCCGTCAATTGAACTTTTTCCGACCGGCTGTAACCCAAGCTTGGTTACGACACCGCCTGTAATTCCTGTCGTCGTCGCTCCGGTATCAACTAAAGCTCTAAATAGTTGAGAACCAGGGTAGACGGCACCTTCCGGAAGCGGTGGAGCATCCCCTGGTATTATTGTGACCGACAAGAAAAGCTGCGAACCGTTATGCTGGCCCCAGATGCATGGCATGCGAATAAAATCCTAAGTCGCTGGCATCATTTGTTACTCTCTGTATCGAAAATATACCGTCCTTGTATTGTTGTGATGCCGCCGTCTGCGCGTCAGCTATAGTGTCATAATACGCAATGATCCGGCAATCGCGAATCACTGCATATTTTCCTCTGTATTTCTCCAATAACGTCGGCAATTCTTTCTGGAAGAACTCGTAGTTCCTATCAACTTCTTCCTGCTTTGTATTCTGAGGGTTCATCCTATCCACCTCGCGAGGGTTTTTGTGGCCCCCGGCGTCCCCGCTTGTGCAGCATCTCGGTTGCGATCTTCCGAGGGAAAATTTCGGGTATCATCTTGCTTGCAGGCCGAGCACGACGGAAGACCTCCTCCGTAAGCTTTGGATCGTCCTTTTCGAACTCGTGGCGCAGCTTATTCATAAGGCCATAATATCGACCGTTCCTGATGTTGTAACCCGCATTTTCCGTCATGGTAGCGTGCAGATAGGTTCTCAGATCGTTTTCGCGCGCTCGGATAATGCGTTGATTTCGGCCGCGATAACGTCAGCTATATTGACATATATAACTGATAATGTTACAAAAGACGACAACTTTTCGACACAAAGCTGCTCAATCCGGCCGCCTTGGATGTCTTCACCGAGGCGGACTCAGAACTCAAGGAAGCGTGACATGGCGGATCTCATGCCTTTCGACGACCGCGACGGGACGATCTGGTTCAACGGCAAGCTCATTGCCTGGCGCGAAGCCTCGGTCCATGTCCTGACGCACGGGCTGCATTATGCCAGTTGCGTCTTCGAAGGCGAACGGGTTTACGACGGCCAGGTTTTCCGGCTGGCCGAACATTCCGAACGCCTGGCCAATTCCGCCCGCATCCTCGATTTCATCCTGCCCTACAGCGTCGCCGAGATCATGCAGGCGACCAAGCAGGTGGTGGCGGCCAACAAGATCGCCGACGGCTATGTGCGCCCGCTGGCCTGGCGCGGCAGCGAGATGATGGGCGTCTCGGCGCAGCAGAGCCGCATCAATGTGGCGATCGCCACCTGGATCTGGCCGTCCTATTTCACGCCGGAGGCGCGCATGCAGGGCCTGCGCCTCACGATCTCCGACTGGCGGCGTCCGGCACCCAATACGGCGCCGACCGCGGCCAAGGCCGCCGGCCTCTACATGATCTGCACGCTGTCCAAACATGCGGCCGAGCGCGCCGGCTTCGACGATGCGCTGATGCTCGACTGGCGCGGCCAGGTGGCGGAATCGACCGGCGCCAATATCTTCTTCGTCAAGGACGGCAAGCTGCATACGCCGACGCCGGATTGTTTCCTCGACGGGATCACGCGGCGGGCGGTGATCGGCCTGGCGCGGGCGCGCAATATCGAGGTGGTGGAACGCGCCATCCCGGCCGCCGACATGGCCGATTTCGACGAATGCTTCCTCACCGGCACCGCGGCGGAAGTGACGCCGGTGCGCGAGATCGGCGCCTATCGCTTCACGCCAGGCGCGGTCTGCCGCGCGCTGATCGCCGATTTCGAACGCACGGTGCGCGCTTCGGCCGCCGCGGCGTGAGCGCTGGCGCCGGCGATCCGCCGTCCGACCGGGGCCGGGATCGCGTCACGGTCCCGGCGCGGGTCGAGCGCTGGCGCCAGGCGTGGCAGGGCGGCGACGCCCGGGCGGTGGCGGCGCTCTATGCTTCCGCCGGCACGCATGCGAGCGCCGTGGTGGCGGCGCAGATGAAGGAGATCGGGCGGTCCCATCTCGTGGGGCCGGCCGAGATCGAGGCCTATGCCGCGCGCGTCTTTGCGGCCGTCAGCGAGCTAGCCTTCGAAATCCAGGCGATCGTCAGCGACGAGCGGCGGGACGTGGTGGAATATCTCCGCCGCTCCAGCCTGGATACCGCCGGCCCGAAGCCGGTGGTGGAAATTCTCGACTGGGAAGGCGACAGGCTCGCCTCCGTCCGGGTCTATCACTTCTGAGCCCAGCGCGCCGCCGCCGCCTGGTCTTCGGCCTTCTCCGCCACCCAGCGGGCGCCGGCCGGCCCTTCTTCGAGCTTCCAGAACGGTGCCTTCGTCTTGAGCCAATCGACGAGGAAGCGGCAGGCGTCGAAGGCGGCGTCGCGATGGCTCGAGGCGACGGCGGCGAGGACGATGCGCTCGCCCGGCTCCAGGCGGCCGTAGCGATGCACGATGAGGCAGGCATCGAGCGGCCAGCGGGCTTCCGCTTCGGCCACGACGGCTTCAAGCTGGCGCTCGGTCATGCCGGGATAATGTTCGAGCGTCATCGCCGCGATCGCGCCGCCCTCGGCCATCTCGCGCACCAGGCCGACGAAGCTCACGACGCCGCCGATGCGCCGGTTGGCGCCGACAAGCGCCGCAATTTCTTCGGCGGGATCGAAAGCCGCGCGCTGCACCCGGATCATCACCCAACCCCTCCCGTCACCGGCGGGAACAGCGCCACCTCGTCGCCCGGCGCCACCTTGTCCTCGGCCCGCGCGTACTCCTGGTTCACCGCCACCCGCACCACGGGACGATCGGCCAGCGCCGCGGCATGGCCCGGACTCAAAGTCCTGAGCCAGGCCAGCAGTTCGGCCACATTCGTCACCGCGGCCGGCAGGGTCAGTTCCTCCTCCGCCAGGCCGCGCCGCGTCTTGAGCCAGGCGAAATAGAGCACTTTCATCGATCGCCCTCCGCCGCTTGTGCGCCATCCCCGTCTCCGTCCCCGGCGTCATCGAAGGGGAGAAAGGGCACGATAGCGCCGGGCGCCACCGCCGTCACCTCGTCGGCAAGCTCGATCAGCCCGTCGCTCTCGACCAGAGAGGAGATGATGCCCGAACCCTGGCGCGGGAACGGCGTGACATAGAGCCGGCCGTCCCGGCGTTCCAGGCGGCCGCGCAGCCATTCCTGCCGGCCGGCCTTCTTCGTGAAGGTGAAATCGGCGACCACCGGATAGCGCCGCGCCGCGCCGGCCGGCGCGCCCATGAGACGTCGCAGGAGCGGCCGGCAGAACAGCAGGAAGCAGACCATCGCCGCCACGGGATTGCCCGGCAGGCCGAGGAAGACGGCCTCGCCGATCTGGCCCAGCACCAGCGGCCGCCCGGGCTTCATGGCGAGGCGCCAGAAATGCAGATGGCCAAGTTCCGCCACCGCGGCGCGGACATGATCCTCCTCGCCGGCCGAGACGCCGCCCGAGGTGAGCAGCAGATCGTGCCCGGCCGCCGCCGCCGCCAGCGCCTGCCGCACCGCCTCCGCCCGGTCGGGCAGGATGCCGAGATCGTGCAGGCTCACCCCCGGACCATCGAGCAGCGCGCCCAGCAGATAGCGGTTGGCATCGAAAACGCCGCCGGAGGTACCGTCCGGCTCGCGACCGGTGTTCGGCTCGCGCAACTCGTCGCCGGTTGAAAAGAGGGCGATGCGCAGCTTGCGGCGGATGGTCAGGCTGGCCTCGCCGGCGGCGGCGGCAAGGGCGATGTCCTGGGGTTGCAGGCACCGGCCGGCTGAGAGCAGCCGGGCGCCGGCGGCGAAATCCTCGCCCGCCCGGCGCCGGTTGGCGCCGCGGCGCAGGCCGGCGGGGATGATCACGCTCTCGCCCTCGATCGTCACATCCTCCTGCATCGCCACCGTGTCGCAGGCGCCGGGCAGGGTGGCGCCGGTGAAGACGCGGATGGCGCCCCGGGGCCGCCAGGCGCCTTCCAACGCTCGTCCGGCGGCGGCCCGCCCGCATAGGTCGAGGCGGGTCGGCCCGCTGGGGGCAAGGTCGGCGAAGGCCAGGGCATAGCCATCGACGGCGGCATTGTCGGCACCGGGCCGGGCCTGCCGCGAGAGGAGGTCGGCGGCGAGGACGCGGCCGCGGGCAAGGCGCAACGGCACAAGCTCGACGCCCTCGACCGGGGTAACCCGCTGGTCCAGAAGCGCCAGCGCCTGCGCGACCGGCAGCATGGCGCCGCCGACGGCAAAGCAATCCTCCCGCCGGTTCGTCATGACGCCGGGCCGGTCAGGACGGGCGAGCGGCTCGCCGCCGGCCCGGGCGACAGGCCGAGATGGGCCAGGATGAAGCCGGCGATGCCCTCGATATCATCGAGCGGAAAGCGCGGCAGGCGGCTTTCGGGCACGGGCTGGTCGGCGGCGATGGCGACGATGCGCGCATCCTCGGGCGCCAGCAGCGGCTTGGCCAGGGCGGCGCGATGGATTTCGAGCTTGTCATAGGCGGCGCGCTTGAAACCTTCCACCAGAACGAGATCGACCGGGCTCATACGGGCGAGCAGATCATCGAGGTCGGGCTCGGGCTCGGGGTCGGAGCCGGCGCGAAGCTCGTGCATCAGGGCCCAGCGCCGGGCCGAGGAGATCATCACCTCGCGCGCGCCGGCCTGGCGATGGCGATGGCTGTCCTTGCCGGGCTGATCGACATCGAAACCGTGATGGGCGTGCTTGACGGTGGAGACGCTGATGCCCCGCGCGATCAGGGCCGGCAGGAGTCGCGCCAGCATCGTGGTCTTGCCGCTGCCGCTCCAGCCGGCGAGCCCGAACACAACCATGAAAGCCTCACCTTTGACCCTCTCAACCCTTGCCGCCGATGCCGCCGATGCCGCCGGCCGGCCGGGCCGGCTCCCTGGCGGCCTCGCCCGATCCGGCCGCGCGATTGCCGGCCGGCGCTTCCTCCGTCATGTGCTGTAGGCCGGCGCGGAGATAATCATAGCCGGTATAGAGCGTGAGGATCGCCGCCACCCACAGGCAGATCAGCCCGATTCCCTCGGCATGCAGCGACGGCGCGGCGGCATTGCCGGCCAGCAGGAAGGCGATGGCGACGATCTGCACCGTCGTCTTCCATTTGGCGAGCCGGCTCACCGGCACCGCCACGTTCAGCTCGGCCAGGAACTCGCGCAGGCCGGCGACCAGGATCTCGCGGCACAGGATGACCACCGCGGCCAGGACGCTCAAGCCGTCGATGCGCTTGAAGGCCACCAGCATGAGGATGGCGGCGGCGATCAGCAGCTTGTCGGCGACGGGATCGAGAAAGCGGCCGAGCTTGGTCATCTCGCCGCGCCGGCGCGCCAACCAGCCGTCGAGGAAATCGGTGCAGCCGGCGGCGACGAACAGAATCAGCGCGACCCAGTTGGCGCCGGCGCCCGGCAGGTAGAAGGCGCCGATGAGGGCCGGGATCACCAGGATGCGCGACAGGGTGAGAAGGTTGGGAATGGTGGTGATCATCGTTTGTCACTGCCAGAGGGCTGCCCGAGCGCGGGGCCGCGGGGATTAGAGCATATTCCACAAAAACGGGCTTCTATTTCCGTTTGGATTCCGTCAATCACCATGAAAATGGTCGTAGATCACCTGGGCGACCGCCCGGTTGATGCCCGGTATCGCCATGAGGTCGGCCAATCCTGCCGCCGCCACGTCGCGGGCCGAGCCGAAATGATGCAGCAGCGCCTGCTTGCGCTTCGGGCCGATGCCCTGGACCTCGTCGAGGCTGGAGCGGACGAGGCCCTTGGCCCGGCGGGCGCGGTGCGTGCCGATGGCGAAGCGGTGGGCCTCGTCGCGCAGCCGCTGAAGGAAATAGAGCACCGGGTGGTGCGGCTCCAGCATGAAGGGGCTGGAACCGGGCCGGAAGAACTGCTCGCGGCCGGCATTGCGGTCTGGCCCCTTGGCGATGGCGGCGAGCGCGACCCCGGTGATGCCGAGGGCGGCGAAAACCTCGAGGGCCACGGTAAGCTGGCCCTTGCCGCCGTCGATCAGCACCAGATCGGGCCATTGCCCGGCGATGCGGTCGGGGGGATGGCCGGCCTCCGCCGCCTTGGCCAGGCGGCCGAAGCGGCGGCTCAAGACCTCGCGCATCATCGCGTAATCATCGCCCGGCGCGATGGCGCCGTCGCGGATGTTGAACTTGCGGTAGGCGCCCTTGATGAAGCCCTCCGGCCCGGCGACGATCATGCTGCCGATCGGCGCCTGGCCCTGGATGTGGCTGTTGTCGTAAACCTCGATGCGCTGCGGCCGGGCGGGCAGGGCGAAGAGTTCGGCCACGCCGTCGAGCAGGCGCGCCTGCGCCGATTGTTCCGCCTGGCGCCGGGCCAGCGCCTCGCGCGCATTATAGAGGGCGTGATCGACCAGGGCGCGCTTCATGCCGCGCTCGGGCGCGCTCACCGTCACTTTGCGCCCGGCGCCGAGCGCGAGCGCCTGGCCCAGCAACGCCGGATTCCCGACCGCGTGGCTCAGGAGAACCTGGGCCGGCGCCGGGCGGGCGTCATAGAACTGGCCGACGAAGGCCGCCAGCACCTCGCCCGGCTCGGTCTCGCCGGCATGGGCGGGAAAATAGGCCCGGTTGCCGAAATTCTGCCCGGCGCGGAAGAAGAAGACCTCGATGCAGGTCTGGCCGCCGACCTCCACCAGCGCGATCACGTCCGCCTCGCCCACGCCCAGCACGTTGATGTCCTGGTGGCTGTGGATATGGGCCATGGCGCGCAGCCGGTCGCGGTAGATCGCCGCCGCCTCATAATCCTGCGCCGCCGCCGCCTCCGACATCCGCAGGGCAAGCTGCTGCTGGATCTGCTGGCTGCGGCCGGAGAGGAAGTCGCGTGCTTCGGCCACGATGGCGCCATAGGCCGGCGCCGCGATGCGGCCGACGCAGGGGGCGGTGCAGCGCTTGATCTGGAATTGCAGGCAGGGACGGGTGCGGGCGGCGAACTCGGCGTCCCCGCACGAGCGCAGCGGAAAGGCCCGCTCCAGCGCCGCCAGCGTCTGATTGACCGCGCCGGCCGAGGCGAAGGGCCCGAAATACTCACCCGCGATGGAGCGGGCGCCGCGATGCTTGGTGATCCGCGGCCAGGGATGATCGCCGGTGATCAGGATATAGGGGAAGGATTTGTCGTCACGAAGTACCACGTTATAGCGCGGCTTCAAGCGCTTGATCAGATTGGCTTCCAGCAGCAGTGCCTCGACCTCGGTGCGGGTGGTGACGATTTCGAGGCTCGCCGTTTCCGCCACCATGCGCCGGATGCGGGTGCTGAGGCCGTGCGGATTGGCGTAGTTCGCCACCCGTTTGCGCAGGCTCTTCGCCTTGCCGACATAAAGGAGCATGCCGTCCCCCGCCAGCATGCGATAGACCCCGGGCAGATTGGGCAGGGTCCTGATCTCGCGCCGGATGACGGCGATCCCGTCCACCACCGGCACGGCCGGCCCGGCCGGCTCGGCCGGTGCGACCGGTGCGACCGGTGCGATCAGTGTGACCTCGGGCGTGGCCGGTGTGGCCAGTGCGACCGGTGCGACCGGCAGGGAGGGGGAATCGGCGCTCATGGCATCAATCTCGGTAGAGAGTGGCGCCGCGTCAACCGCCGTCGCAGTGGGCCGGATCCGGCCGGTCTCCGGGCTTCCCGCGGAGCCCGCCGGCACAGGCGGCCGGCGGAGCGTCATGCATTCGTCACACTATCCACGACTCCTGTGGATAACTATGTTGAAAAGTCTCGGGCGCCGGTCCCAGCGCCGCGCGAATCCTGGGGTCCGGTCGAGTTGCCTAAAAAATAGGCAACGGCATAACATATTGAAAATATTGCGGAAAATTTTTGTCAATCGATTCCGACCAGGATTCGCAGAGGAAAGCATGCCGATGTCGGCCGGCCCGCCGCATCCATTTGACGCATGTGCACAATTGACGCCGCGCGCGCATCGGATTCGCTAAGGTTTCGGGCCTCTTAGGAGAAATTCCTAGTGCTTGACCCCGAAACGGGCGCCCGGTTTCCAGCCCCCGTAGCGTGCCAAGGCCTTGGGAGCGGAAGCCAACCTGAGGCGTGAGATCCGGCCCGCGAGACCATCCTTGGAAAAGTACGAGCATTTTTTCGCTAAGATCAGGGTTTAGCGCGTCCGTTCGATCTCGATCCCGACGCTGGCGGCCTCGGGCACCGCATCGGGTTTCTCGACCCGCACGCGGACGCGCTCGACCCGCGGGTCTTCGAGGCAGGCGGCGGCGATCCGCTCGGCCAGCGTTTCGACCAGCTTCACATGATGGCGGCCGAGGATGGCCTTCACCCGGTCGACCATCTCCTGATAGCAGACGACGGCGGAAAGCTCGTCGGCGGGCGGCCCGTCGCTCTCCACGACCGCGAGGTCGAGGTTGATGCGGACGCGCTGGCGGCGGCCGTGCTCGTGACGCCAGACGCCGATGGCGGCGTCGAGTTCGAGGTCGCGGATAAAGACATGGCGCAGCCGCCGCTCAACGTCGGCCAGGGGGAAGGACAGCGGTTGGTGCAGCGCCATGATCATTCGTCCTCGGCGGCAGAAGGATGAAGGGGGCCGGAGGGCAGATGCTGGCCGCCGTCGAGTGCGATCATCTGTCCGGTCATCGCCCGGGCGCTTAGGATATAGCGCACCCCGTCGCAGATTTCTTCCGGGCTGGCGCCGTGGCCAAGCGGCGTCCGGGCGACCTGGCGGGCGAATTGCGCCGGGCTCTGCCGCGTGCTTTTCAGAGTAGGGCCGGGGCCGATGCCATTGACCCGGACCCGCGGCGCCAAAGCCATGGCGAGCGTGCGGGTCAGCATCCACAGTCCGGCCTTGCTCACCGTATAGGAGGCGAAGTAGGGCGTCGGCTTCCATACCCGCATGTCGATGAGGTTGATGATATTGCCCTGTGCCCCAGCCGGGAGCTGGCGGGCGAAGGCCTGGGCGAGCAGGAAGGGCGCCCGCAAATTGAGGTCGAGATGGTTGTCCCAGGATTCCAGCGTCGCCGTCTCCACCGTATCCATCTCGAAGAGGGAGGCGTTGTTGATCAGGCAGGTGAGGGGACCGAGCGCCGCGCCGGCGCGCGCCACCAGCGCCGCGGCCTGGGCGCCATCGGCCAGATCGGCGGCAAAGATCGCAGCCCGGCCACCTTCGGCCCGGATGGCGGCCGCCACCGCTTCGGCCGGTTCGGCGGAGCGGCGGTAATGCACCGCGACGGCGAAGCCGAGCCGGCCCAGGGCAAGGGCGATCGCCCGGCCGATGCGCCGGCCGGCGCCGGTAACGAGCGCCGTACCGATGGTCGCCCCGGCCGCTATGTTCTCACCCTCGTCCGCCGTCATCGCGTTATCGCGCCTTCCCTCCCGTCGATCGGGTTCATCGCCGCCGGAAGCCGGCTCTCCTGGATGCCTGTCATGGATCAGAGCCGGCCGGTGCTGCGGCTTTTGCCGTTGACGGTACGGGTGCCGGCACGCCCGCCGCTGCTGCGGCCCAGGCGCGTGCGCGGCCGCGCCGCTTCGGCCATCCCCGCCGCCCCGTCCGCTCCGGCCGCGCCGTCCGCCCCGGTCGCACCGGCCGCGCCGGCCGCGCCGGTCGTACCGGTCGCGGGCGCCCCCTGGCGCGAGGCGGTGATTTCAAGCTCGGCGGCTTCCAGACGGCGGATCTCGTCGCGGAGCTGCATCGCGCGTTCGAATTCGAGGTCGGCGGCGGCGGCATGCATGCGCTTTTCGAGATCGGCCAGATGGCTCTTCAGATTATGGCCGATCCGGTGGAGAACGTCGGAATCGCCGGTATCGACCGTCACGTGATCGCTCTCGTAGACGCTTTCGAGGATATCGCCGATCTGCTTGCGGATGCTGGCCGGGGTGATGCCGTTGGCGGCGTTGTAGGCCTGCTGCTTCTCCCGGCGGCGGTCGGTTTCGGCCATGGCGCGGGTCAGGCTGTCGGTCATCTTGTCGGCATAGAGGATGACGCGCCCCTCGACATTGCGGGCGGCGCGGCCGATGGTCTGGACGAGCGAGGTCGTCGAGCGCAGGAAGCCTTCCTTGTCGGCATCGAGGATGGCGACCAGGGCGCATTCCGGAATGTCCAGCCCCTCGCGCAGCAGGTTGATGCCGATCAGGACATCGAAGGCGCCGAGGCGGAGGTCGCGGATGATCTCGATCCGCTCCAGCGTGTCGATGTCGGAATGGAGATAGCGCACGCGGACGCCGGCCTCGGTGAGATATTCGGTCAGATCCTCCGCCATCCGCTTGGTGAGCGTGGTGACGAGGACGCGCTCGGCGCGGGCGGCGGCGCGCTTGCATTCGGCGATGAGGTCGTCGACCTGGGATTCGACCGGGCGGACCAGGCAGACCGGATCGATCAGGCCGGTCGGGCGAATCACCTGCTCGGCGAAGCTGCCGCCGGTACGTTCCATCTCCCAGGGGCCGGGCGTCGCCGAGACGAAGATCGTCTGCGGCCGCATGATCTCCCATTCCTCGAAGCGCAGCGGCCGATTGTCGATGCAGGAGGGCAGGCGGAAGCCGTATTCCGCCAGTGTCGCCTTGCGCCGATAGTCGCCGCGGAACATGCCGCCGAGCTGGGGGATGGTGACATGGCTCTCGTCGACGATGAGCAGCGCGTCGTCGGGCAGATATTCGAACAGCGTCGGCGGCGGCTCGCCGGGACGCCGGCCGGTCAGATAGCGCGAATAATTCTCGATGCCGGCACACGAGCCGGTCGCCTCGATCATCTCCAGATCGAACCGGGTGCGCTGCTCCAGCCGCTGCACTTCGAGCAGCTTGCCCGTGGCGGTGAGTTCGTCGAGCCGGAGCGCCAGATCGTGGCGGATCTGCTTCATCGCCTGCTGCAAGGTCGGTTTCGGCGTCACGTAATGGCTGTTGGCATAGACCTTGATGCCGGCGAGTGCCGCGGTCTTGTGCCCGGTCAGGGGATCGAACTCGGCGATGCTCTCGATCTCGTCGCCGAACAGCGCCAGGCGCCAGGCGCGGTCCTCGTAATGGGCCGGGAACAATTCCACCGTATCGCCGCGCACGCGGAAGGCGCCGCGCTGGAACGCCGCATCGTTGCGCTTGTAATGCAACTCGACCAGGCGGCGCAGGATCTCGCGCTGCTCGATCTTCTGGCCGACATCGAGGCCGAGCGTCATCTCGGAATAGGTCTCGACCGAACCGATGCCATAGATGCAGGAGACGGAGGCCACGACGATCGTATCGTCGCGCTCGAGCAAGGCCCGCGTCGCGGCATGGCGCATGCGGTCGATCTGCTCGTTTACCGCCGAATCCTTCTCAATATAGGTGTCGGTGCGCGGCACATAGGCTTCGGGCTGGTAATAATCGTAATAGGAGACGAAATATTCCACCGCATTCTCGGGGAAGAAGGATTTCATCTCGCCATAGAGCTGCGCCGCCAGCGTCTTGTTCGGCGCCAGCACCAGAGCCGGCCGCCCGGTCCGGGCGATGGCATGAGCCATGGTGAAAGTCTTGCCCGAGCCGGTGACGCCGAGCAGCACCTGGTCGCGTTCGCCGCGCACCAGGCCCGCCGTCAGATCGTCGATCGCCTGGGGCTGGTCGCCCGCCGGCGTATAGTCGGAAACCAGCTTGAAGGCGATGCCGCCCTCGCTCTTGGGCGGCCGCGACGGACGGTGCGGCACGAACGGCGGCATCGCCGGCGGCGACAGCGGCGATGCGGCCGGGGCCGGTGGTGCGGCGGATGGGTCGGTGCGTCTGACCATGCCCGATTATATGCCTCGGCCGGCGCCGCGTCGCCAGCCCTCATCTGCCGCCGCCGGGTCAGGCGGGGGCCCAAACGACAACGGCGGCGACAGGATGCCTGCCGCCGCCGTATCGTCCATCACGCTGGAGCCGTTCGTTTCCGGCGCCGGATGCGCCAGGTCTATCGTTTTTCTGGCGCTTTTTACGCGCGCCAGAAGGGCTTCTGCGTCTCCACCACCACGTCAAGCCGGGTCAGGCCGATGTCGTGCAGGTCGAGCGCGGTCATGCGGGCAAGCTCGCGGCGCTCGCGGCTGCGCTGGCGCCAGACGCCAAGGGTCGCACTAGCCTGCCGCGCCGTGGCGCGCAAGCCGGGAAGGGTGGGGTGCAGGCTCTCAAGCCCGTCGTGAACAATACTGGTCATGATACTCTCCGATCTGCCGCCGCCGGCCGGGCTCCGTGAAGGAGCGAGTGGAAAACCGGGATCGACGCGGCGCTTACAGGGGGAATATGGTCCTTTTGCTGCGCCGCAACAATTGACCGGTTTGTATGCGAGCCATGCAAAAAACGCAGACCTTGAGCGGGGCGATTTCGCCGGTGCCCTGTTAGGGCCGGCGGCCGCCGGTTGCCAAGCCGGCCGGTGGCCGGTTTCCGCGGCTGATCCGCCGTATCGCCGGTTGCGTCCGGGGGGCGGGAGCGCTATTTTTGGTCGCTCCCCTCCTTCCTCATGCCCGGTGGATCCGATTTCCCATGTCCTTTTTTGCGCAGTCGCTTGGCCGTATCAAACCCTCGCCCACCCTGGTGGTGACCGCCAAGGCGCGGGCGCTGAAGGCGGCCGGGCGCGACGTGATCGGCCTGGGCGCCGGCGAGCCCGATTTCGACACGCCGGAGCATGTCAAGGCGGCGGCCAAGGCGGCGCTCGACCGCGGCTTCACCAAATATACCGATGTCGACGGCATGCCGGAGCTGAAGCAGGCGATCATCGCCAAGTTCAAGCGCGAGAACGGGCTCGATTACGCGGCCGACCAGATCACCGTGGCCTCGGGCGGCAAGCACGTGCTCTATAACGCGCTGCTCGCCACCTTGAACGATGGCGACGAGGTGGTCATCCCGGCGCCCTATTGGGTTAGCTATCCCGATATCGTGCTGCTCGGCGGCGGCGTGCCGGTCGCGGTGCCGACCCGGCCGGAGGATGGATTCAAGCTGCGCCCGGCGGCGCTGGAGGCGGCGATCACGTCCCGGACCAAGTGGCTGATCCTGAACTCGCCTTCCAACCCGACCGGTGCCGCCTATAATCCGCAGGAGATGAAGGCGCTGACGGAGGTGCTGCTGCGCCATCCCCAGGTCTGGGTGCTGAGCGACGATATCTACGAGCACCTGGTCTACGACAATTTCGTCTTCACCACCGCGGCGCAGGTCGAGCCCAAGCTGTACGAGCGCACGCTGACGGTGAACGGCATGTCGAAGGCCTATGCCATGACCGGCTGGCGCATCGGCTATGCCGGCGGCCCGGCCGAGCTGATCAAGGCGATGGCGAAACTGCAATCGCAGAGCACGTCCAACGCCTGCTCGATCAGCCAGGCGGCGGCGGCGGCGGCCTTGAACGGCCCGCAGGATTTTCTCCCCGGCTGGGTCAAGGCCTTCCGCGGCCGCCGCGATCTGGTGGTGGGCATGCTCAACGAGGCGCGCGGCATCACCTGCCTCAAGCCGGACGGCGCATTCTATGTCTACCCGAGCTGCGCCGGCACGCTGGGCAAGCGGACGGCGGCGGGCAAGGTGATCGGCAGCGACCTTGATTTCGCCGAGCAATTGCTCGAATCGGAAGGGGTGGCGGTGGTGCATGGCGAGGCTTTCGGCCTCTCGCCCTATTTCCGCATCTCCTATGCCACGTCGGAGGCGGCCTTGCGCGAGGCCTGCGCGCGCATCCAGCGCTTCTGCGCCAGCTTGTCATAGCGCCGGCGCGCAAGCCGGCGGCAGAGCGGGGGATCGAGCATGCGGATCGTCGTCTTCGGCGCGGGTGGCGTCGGCGGCTATTTCGGGGCGCGTCTGGCGGCGGCGGGCGAGGAGGTGGGGTTCATCGCCCGCGGCGCGCATCTCGAGGCGCTCCGCGCGCACGGCCTGCGCATCCTGAGCCCGCTTGGCGATGTCACGGTGACGCCCGCGGCGGTAAGCGCGGACCCGGCGGCGCTGGCCCGAACGTTCGGACCGCCGGATCTGGTGCTGTTCTCCGTCAAGCTCTATGACGTCGAAAGCGCGGCGCAGGCGATCGTGCCGCTGCTCGGGCCTGAGACCGCCGTTCTGGCGCTGCAGAACGGCGTCGATGCCGAGGGGCGGATCGCCGCCCGGATCGGCGCGGAACGGGTGGTGGGCGGCGTCGCCTATATCTCCTCCACCATCGAGGCGCCGGGCGTGATCCGCCATTTCAACCGCGCCGCCAAGCTCAGTTTCGGCGAAATGGACGGCCGCACCTCGCCAAGGCTCGAAGCTTTCGCCGCCGCCGGCACCCGGGCGGGGTTCGCGGCCGAACTCGTCCCCGACATCGAGCGGGCGCTGTGGGAGAAGTTCGTCTTCCTCGCCTCTTTCGCCGGCGTGAGCGCGCTGCTCCGGCGCGCCATCGGCCCGATCATGGGCGATCCCGACACCAAGTCCTTCTTCAGCGACGCCCTGCACGAAGTGGCCACCCTGGCCCAGGCGCGCGGCATCGCCCTCACGCCCGGTCTGGTGCCGCGCCAGCTTGCCATGGCCGCCGCCATGGAGCCGGACTTCACCGCCTCGATGGCCCGCGACCTCGCGCGCGGCAACCGTATCGAGATCGAAGGCCTGTCGGGATCGGTGGTGCGGCTCGGCCTTCAGGCCAAGGTGGCGACCCCGGTGCATCGCGCCATCTATGCCAGCCTCAAGCTGCACGCCGGTGGTGTCGGCGCCGCCTGAGGGCGGTACCCTCCCGCCTTTTCGCTTGCCAGCCGCGCGCCGCCTTGAAAACATGGCGGGCGAGGAGCGATGCGGCCTGATCCCGTCTTAAGGAATGTCCGATCTTGCGGCTGATCCGGCTCCGGGGACCAGGGCGCCACCGCTGACCCACTCGAGTGCGGGAGGCCATCGCCATGAGCGAATCGAAGCCCACCGGCCCGCGTACCGTCGCCCTGGTCGGCCCCTATCTCGCCGGCAAGACCACCCTGTTGGAAAGCCTTCTGTTCGCCTCCGGCTCGCTGCCCCGCAAAGGGTCGGTCGATTTGGGCACCAGCGTCGGCGACGCGACGCCCGAGGCGCGCGAGCGCCATATGAGCGTCGAGGTCAATGCCGCCGCCCTGACCTTCATGGGCGATAGTTTCACCTTCCTCGATTGTCCGGGTTCCATCGAGTTCTTCCAGGAGACGGCGAACGCGCTTGGCGGTGTCGATGCCGCCGTGGTGGTGACGGAGGCCGACGGCGCCAAGGCCCTGGCGCTGTCGCCGATCCTGCATCTCCTGAACGAGCAGGGCATCCCGCATTTCCTCTTCGTGAACAAGATCGACAAGGCGGCCGGCCCGGTGCGCGAGCTTCTGGCCCCGCTCCAGCGCGTCTCGGCCAAGCCCTTGGTGCTGCGCCAGGTGCCGGTGCGCGAGGGCGGGCTGATCACCGGCTATGTCGATCTCGCCTCCGAGCGCGCCTATGTCTATCGCGACGATGCGCCGGCCGAGATCGTGGATCTGCCGAAATCGGTGGCGGAGCGGCGCGACGAGGCGCGTTTCGCCATGCTGGAGCGGCTGGCCGATTTCGACGACCGGCTGATGGAGGCGCTGCTCGAAGACCGCGAGCCGCCGCGCGAGATGGTGTTCGCCGACCTGTCGCGGGAGCTGAAGGAGGGGCTGATCGTGCCGGTCCTGCTCGGCGCCGCCAATACCGGGCATGGCGTGCGGCGGCTGCTGAAGGCGCTGCGCCACGAGGTGCCGGCGCATGGCGTGGCGGCGGCGCGCCACGGCATCGACGCCGCGTCGGCCGAGCCGCTGGCCCAGGTGCTCAAGACCTATGTCACGCCGCACGGCGGCAAGCTGTCGCTCGCCCGCGTCTGGTCGGGCAGCCTGCGCGACGGCATGGTGCTGAACGGCGAGCGGGTGGCGGGCCTGTTCCGGCCCGGCGGCGGGCAGAACGAGAAGCTCGCCGAGGCCCCGGCCGGCTTCACCGTCGCCATCGGCCGGCTCGAGGGCGCGCATACCGGCGATACGTTGAGCCCCGGGCGCGAGGGGGTCGCGCTGCCGCGGGCCGTCAGGCTGCCGCCGGTGTTCGGGCTCGCGATCGGCACCGCCAGCCGCAACGACGATGTCAAGCTTTCGGCGGCGCTGGCCAAGCTGATCGACGAGGATCCGGGCTTGAGCTTCGAGAGCGTGCCCGAGACCCACCAGTTCATCCTGTGGGGCCAGGGCGACATCCATCTCAAGGTCGCCTTCGGGCGGCTGCACAGCAAGTACGGCCTGACCGTCACCGGGCATAGGCCCAAGGTCGCCTACCGCGAGGCCATCCGCAAGGCGGTGGTGCAGCATGGCCGCCACAAGCGCCAGAGCGGCGGCCACGGCCAGTTCGGCGACGTGCATCTCGAAATCATGCCGCAGGCGCGCGGCGGCGGCTTCCGCTTCGAGAGCCGGATCGTCGGCGGCGTGGTGCCGCGCAACTTCATCCCGGCGGTGGAAGCCGGGGTGCGGGAATATCTGGTCTCGGGCCCGCTCGGCTTTCCCGTGGTCGATGTCGCGGTGGCGCTGACGGATGGGTCCTATCACGCGGTCGATTCCTCCGAAATGGCCTTCAAGACCGCCGCGCGCATCGCCATGACCGAAGGCATGCCGCACGCCGAGCCGGTGCTGCTCGAACCCGTCAGCCGCGTCAGCGTCATGGTGCCGGCCGATCATACCTCGCGCATCAACGGGCTGCTTTCCGCCCGGCGCGGCCAGATCCTGGGTTTTGACGCCCGGGAAGGCTGGCCGGGCTGGGACGAGGTCAGCGCCCTGGTGCCGCAGTCGGAACTGCACGATCTCATCGTCGAGCTGCGCTCGCTCACCCAGGGGGTCGGCACCTTCACCGCCGCCTTCGACCATTTGCAGGAACTGACCGGGCGCCTCGCCGACCAGGTGTTGGCGACAAGCCCGGCCTGACGCCGCGCCGTGGCGCCGTCGCGCTAGCCGTTTCTGGGCAAGGCCTCACGGCGGGCTCACGGCTACTTGATTTGCCGAACCGGCGGAACGGCCTAGGGTAGCGGCGAGCCGAAGGCCGGCGGGATCGTGTCGATTGCAGGAGGTCTGTCATGCTGATCAGGAAGCGCCAGGGATGGGAGATCCCGGAAAGCCAGGCAACGCCGGAGGCCGTCTATCACGACCGGCGCCGGCTGCTGAAGGCGATGGGCCTGGGCGGTATCGGCATCGGGGCGCTGGCGGCGGGGCTCTCCGCCGGCTTCCTCACGGGAGCGCCGGCACAGGCCGCCGCCCCGCCCGCGCCGCCGGCCGATCCCAGCGCCAGCCTCTATCCCGCCAAGCGCGACCCCCGCTATACGCTCGACCGGGCGATCACGCCGGCGGCGATCGTCACCACCTATAATAATTTCTACGAATTCGGCACCGAGAAGGACATCTACGAAGCGGCGCAGCAGCTCAAGCTGCGGCCGTGGTCCATCGCCATCGACGGGATGGTGGAAAAGCCCTTCACGATGGCGATCGACGATCTCCTGCATGTCATGCCGCTGGAAGAGCGGCTCTATCGTCACCGCTGCGTCGAGGCCTGGGCGATCGCGGTGCCCTGGACCGGCTTTCCCTTGAAGGCCCTGGTCGAGCGCGCCAAGCCGCTGTCCTCGGCCACCTATGTCCGCCTGCAAACCTTCCTCAATCCCAAGGAAGCGCCGGAGCAGAACCAGTTCTGGTACCCCTGGCCCTATACGGAAGGGCTGACGATGGCGGAGGCTACGAACGAGCTGGCCTTCGTGGCCACCGGCCTCTATGGCAAGCCGGCGCTGCCCCAGAACGGCGCGCCGATCCGCCTGGTGGTGCCGTGGAAATATGGGTTCAAGTCGGTCAAGTCGATCGTCCGCATCACCTTCACCAACGAGCGGCCCAAGACCTTCTGGGAGGTTCTGGGGCCGACCGAGTACGGCTTCTGGGCCAATGTCAATCCGACGGTGCCCCATCCGCGCTGGAGCCAGGCAACCGAGCGGGTGCTCGGCGCCGACAAGCGGGTGCCGACGGTGATCTACAACGGCTATGGCGAGTATGTCGCCGGCCTTTACAAGGATATCAAGGGCGAGAAGCTCTTCATGTGAGGCGCCTTGCGCCGGCGGGATCGGGGTCGGCCGGTAGAATGAAAGGTTGCGGTTTCTATCTTTCTCTGCTTCCTTCCGGTAGTTTCAGTGGGCTGCAAGGCCGCCGGGGGCGGAGGAAGTCGCGGAAATGAGCGTCGAGAGCAGACGAATCATATTTGCCGGACCGGAAATTCTCGAAGCGCTGGCCGATTTTTGCGTCAAGGCGGAACGCCGGATGCCCGACAGCAAGGTCAAGCAGATCCAGTATGAGAGGGACGGACCGATCGGCGTCATCCTCGAATTCGAGGAGGAAAACGTTCCTAAAGCCTCGTTCTACAAGAACGAAGTGGCGGCGGCCCTGATCATGTACTGCAACAAGCGGGGCATTCCGGTGGCGCGGCGGGCCAAGAAGTCGCTCGAAATCACCCGCGACTCGGTCGCGCTGCATCTCGTCATCGATTAGAGCCTGTTCCGCAAAAGTGGATACCACCTTTGCAGAACAGGCTCAAAATGTTGATCTGGCGCGAATTCTAATCGACCGGCTGATTCCAGCCGGTCGGAATATGCGCTGGAGCCTGTTCCGCAAAAGTGGCGCCGCTGGTCGCGATCATGCTCTAATCTGCCGTTGAACGGCATCAGGGTGTACTGACATGAGCGTGGATCGGTTGGCCGAGATCAAGGAGCGGATGCTGCCCTTTTCGGCGCTGCTCGGGATCGAATTCACCAGTGTTACGCCCGAGCGGATCGTCGCCGAACTCACGGTGCGCGAGGATCTCTGCACGCGGCCCGCCATCCTGCACGGCGGCGCGGTGATGGCCTTCGCCGATACGCTCGGCGCCACCGGCACCGTCGTCAACCTGCCCGAAGGCGCCACCACCACCACGATCGAGAGCAAGACCAATTTCGTCGCGCCGGCGCCGCTCGGCACCAAGGTGATCGGCGAGGCGACGCCGCTCCATCGCGGCCGCCGCACCCAGATCTGGCAGACGCGGATCTCGACACCCGAAGGACGGCTGGTCGCGCTCGTCACCCAGACCCAGCTCGTGCTCTAGCCTTTTCCCATCGCGGCGGCGCGTTTTGTCCTGCCGCCGCTTACGGCCGACCGTTCCTGGCCTTCCGGTTCCTTTCATGTTCTTGAATTTTTCCCGCCGTACGCGCCTGGTCTGGCTGTCGCCCAAGCTTTGGCGCCGGCGCGCGGTTTTTGTCGCCGGCGGCCTTTTGGTCGGCCTCGCGGCGGTGTTGTTCACGGAAGTCGCAACCTTCGTCCAGGCGGAATTTCAGCGCCTGGTCGATGCCCGGCCCTATGCCTCCCTCGTTGTGACGCCCGCGGGACTGGCGCTCTGCACCTATCTGGCGCAACGCTATGTGCCCAATTCCCAGGGCAGCGGCATACCGCAGGCGATCGCCGCCCGCCATCTGTCCGATACGAAGGCGCGCGGACGGCTGCTTTCGGGGCGCATCGCTATTGGCAAGATCGTCCTGACCCTCCTGGGCCTCTTGGTCGGGGCCTCCGCCGGGCGCGAGGGCCCGACGGTCCAGGTCGGCTCCTCCATCATGCACGCGATGGGCTCGACGACGCTCGGGCGCCAGCGCGGTCTTATCCTGGCCGGCGGGGCGGCGGGCGTCGCGGCGGCGTTCAACGCGCCCCTGGCCGGTATCGTCTTCGCCATCGAGGAACTGGGCCGCGTCTTCGAGCCCAGGACCAGCAGCCTGGTGATTTCGACGGTCATCGCCGCCGGCCTGACCTCGCTGGCGCTGCTCGGCAATTATACCTATTTCGGCCATACCGCGGCGAGCCTGCCGACGCTCGCCGATTGGGTCGCCGTCCCGGTCGCGGGCATCAGCGGCGGGCTTCTCGGCGGCATTTTCAGCCGCATCGTCGTCCTTGTCGCCAAGGGGCTTCCCGGACGGACCGGGCGCTGGATCAAACGCTATCCGATGGGCTTCGCCGCCGCCTGCGGCTTCGTGATCGCGGGGATCGGCATCCTCTCCCATAACACCACCTACGGCACGGGATACAACGAGGTCCGCCACCTGCTCGACGGTACCCATCCCCTGCCGGCGGGTTTCGGCGTGCTGAAGATGATCGCCACGACGCTGACCGCAATCAGCGGCATTCCCGGCGGCCTGTTCTCGCCGTCGCTCGCCGTCGGCGCCGGCTTTGGCGCCAACCTCGCGGCGGCGCTGCCGCAGGTGCCCTTCGGCGCCGTCGTCCTGCTCGGCATGGTGTCCTATTTCACCGGCGTCGTGCAGGCACCGATCACCGCCTTCGTGATCGTCATGGAAATGACCGATAATCACACGATGCTGGTGCCGTTGATGGCGGCCTCCGTTCTGGCCTATGGCGCCTCGCGCCTGGTCTGCCCGAAGTCGGTCTATCACGCCCTGGCGGAGCGGTTCCTGCACGAGGCGCGCCTGGCGGAACAGCGCGGGAAGGAGCCGGCCTGATGGTGAGCGATGGCGCGGCGCCGGAAATGTCGGCGGCCGACATGCATCATTTCCTGCGCGAGCATTTCAGCCAGATCGATGACCTCGACCTCGT
Organism: uncultured Rhodospirillales bacterium; assembly: GCA_937905845.1. Classification (GTDB taxonomy): domain Bacteria; phylum Pseudomonadota; class Alphaproteobacteria; order Ferrovibrionales; family Ferrovibrionaceae; genus CALCYJ01. Next base: position 1,234 of record CALCYJ010000257.1, on the reverse strand, counting down.
CATCGAGCAGGTGGAGAGGCAGGCGGTGCGGGTGCGGCTGCCGATCTCGAATGCGCATCTGCGCCCGGGCGGCACGGTTTCCGGCCCGAGCATGATGCAGCTTGCGGACCTCGTCATGTATCTGCTGGTTCTGGCGCAGGCAGGCCGGCCCGCCGCCTCCGCCGTCACCTCCAACATGACCATCAACTTTCTCCGCCGGCCGCCGGTCAAGGACGTGATCGGCCAGGGCCGCATGCTGCGCCTGGGCCGTAGGCTCGCGGTGGGGGAGGTCGATCTCTTCAGCGCAGGCGAGGCGGAGCCGGTGGCGCATGCCGTGCTGACCTACGCCGTGCCGGCGGCGGGATAGGATCCCGTCCGGGCCTGCGGGTCCGCCCGCTCAATCCCCGAGGCTGCCGCTGACCGCGACCAGCACCACGATGATCCCGAGGATCGTATTGAGGGTGACGAGCTTGCGGATCTGATTGAGGCTGCGCGCGGCCGCTGCCATATCGCCCTGATCGAGCGCGCGCCCCATCCGGCGATAGGGCGCGAAATAGACGTGGAGAAAGACCAGGATCATCACCCAGCCCAGGCCCTGCATGAGGTTGATGCTGAGATCGAGCCCGTCGAAGCCGCCGAAAATGGCGAAGATCATCCAATAGCCGCTGATCAGCAGAACCGCGATCGCCACGAAGACGGCGGGCAGGAAACGGGCGAGGACCCGCCGCCACAGCGCCAGGCGCTCGGCCGCGGGGAGCGCCGCCGTTGCCGGACGCAGGAAGCTGACGGCGAAGATCATGCCGCCGACCCAGATCACCGCCATCAGGGCATGCAGAGCCAGCACGAAAGTCATCGGTCAATCCCCCGGGGCCGTTTACGATCGGCCTGACGCGCAAAATTCTCTTTGGCCGTCGCTTTCGGCCTGTTCTTCAAGGGCAAGGTGAGCCCGCTCTTCCAAGGTGAGGCGCCGGCCCGCGCTCACGCATAGTCGCCGCCGCCGCCATCGTCCCCGCCACCGTCAAAGCCCTGATCGCCGCCGCCGTCGTCATAGGCCTGGTCGCTGCCGTCGCCGCCCTGGTTGCCGTCATCGCCCTGGCCGCCGGGATCGGCGCCCTGGCCCGGGTCGTCGGCGGGGGAGGGATCGGAGTTGCTGCCGGCAGCATCGCCGTAATTGTTGATGGTCGTATTGTTTTCCACCATGCCGGGCTGCCCGGTGAGGCCGCCGCCATAGCCGCCCATGCCATAGCCGCCCATG